>JAHJCM010000065.1 GCA_018812945.1 Gammaproteobacteria bacterium
CTCGAAGTTCCCCATAAGGTTGGTTCGCGCCTCTAGCAGGCCGGAACAACTATTCGATTTTTCAGTTGATTTTCCGACATCCTCGGTCTTGGGGCTGTTCGGCAATTGCAGGCGTGTTTCGTCTGCTGACTCGATAATTATTTGGGGGCTACATGAACAAACATTCTTTTACTAAAACAAGAACACACGTTGCAGTGCGCAACATGATTGCAGCGGGGCTGTTTGCCGCGGCTGTGATGCCTGTGCAGGCTGCCAATTTTCAGATTGGCGATTTTGACCTCAGCGTAAACTCCACCGTATCGGCGGGTACTAGTTTCCGCGTTGAGGGGCAGGACCTGTCACTGATCAGCGCAAATAACACCACAGCGAGCGGTCAACGTGGCACTGGTCGTTCTAACACCGGTGATGACGGTAACTTGAACTTTCAAAAGGGCGATACCTTTTCGACGATTGTCAAGGGTGTACACGACTTTGAATTGAAGAAAGACAATTACGGTTTTTTCTCTCGCGTGAAGTGGTTCTATGACTACACGCTGAGCAAGAAAGACGTATTCCATGGCCACGAGCCAACAGGCAATGCCCGTAATCAGCGCTTGGAAGACAGTGGTTTTCACCCCTATGCGCGTTTCGATGGTATCGATTTATTGGATGCTTTTGGCTACATTAACACCAATGTCGGCGGGATGCCGCTGGATCTCCGTTTGGGTAAGCAAGTGATCAGCTGGGGTGAAAGCACTTTCATTCTGAGTCCTATCGCTGGTTTGAACACATTGGACGTTTCGGCATTCCGTCGCCCGGGCGCGGAATTGAAAGAAGGCTTTACACCCTCTGAAATGTTGTATGCCAACTTGGGTCTTACAGACACCACCAGCTTGGAAGGCTTTGTGCAACTCAAATGGCGCAAAACAGTTCCTGAGGGCTGCGGTACTTACTTCTCAACATCAGATTTTGTAGCGGATGGTTGCGACCGGCTGGCATTTCAGGGAGGACCGTTGGCCTCAGGACCTCTTGCTGGTCAAACCATTACTGACCAGCAAAACTTCCAGTTCGGTACTTTTGTAAACCGAGTGCAGGATCGTCAGCCTGATGATGGCGGGCAGTTTGGTTTGGCACTTCGCAGCTACTTTGAGTCGCTCGATGCCGAGCTTGGTGTTTACGCCATGCAATACCATAGCCGTTTACCCTTGGCCAGTTTGAGTAAAGGCGCTATAGGTAATACCCCAACCGCTCCTACACCAGGTGTTACCTTTGGTCCAACAGCAAGCTCTGGGTACGTTATTGACTATCCAGAAGACCAACAAGTTTTTGGTGCAAGTTTTGCGACCAACGTAGGTGGTTGGGCTTGGTCGGGTGAAGTGTCCATGGCCAAAGACCAGCCAATTCAAATCAACGCTAACGATTTGCTTGCTGCTGGGCTGACAAATGGCTCACCTGCTGCGGCACCAGCGGGAGTGGCAGCAAGAATACGAAACGCTCCCAATAATTCCATAGTGAATGGTTTCGACCGATTTGATGTCACCCAAATTCAAAACACGTTCATTAAAACCTTTGACCGTGCTTTGGGCTCAAGCCAGGTGGTGTTGGTTGCGGAAGCTGCAGCAGTGTTCGTTGACGACTTGCCCGAAGTTACCACCAGCAACGCAACATCAGGTATTCGCTACGGTCGAGCTGCGGTTTTTGGATCAGCAGGCGCGAGTGGCGACAAAAATGGCTTCGTCACTGAGTTCGCTTGGGGTTATCGCCTGCGTACACAGGCGACTTACCGTGACGTATTCCTGGGTATCGATTTGATCCCAAGCCTTGCTTGGTCACATGATGTGGATGGTTATTCACCCGAGCCAGGTCAGGCATTTAACGAAGGCCGCCAGTCAGTGGGCTTGGGCTTGGGCTTTGAGTTTGACGCCAACACCAAGGCATCAATCAATTACACCACGTTCACCAACGCGGCCAACTACGATGTTCTTCGCGACCGCGATTTCATCTCGTTGAGCGCATCCTACTCATTCTAAGAACAGAGACACACTGGAGGAATTTTTATGTTGAAGTTTCAAACAAAGCTCACAGCACTGGCTCTGGCAAGCTTGTTTGCTGTTGGCACCGCGCAAGCGGCTGTCAGCGCGCAAGAAGCGGCAAAGCTGGGCACAACCCTGACTGAATTTGGTGCTGAAAAAAGCGGGCAACGCCGCTGGCACCATTCCAGCCTACACCGGTGGCCTCACCAAGGCACCAGCAGGCTACAAGCCAGGGCAACACTTGGTAGACCCGTTTGCCAATGAGAAACCATTGTTCACCATCACTGGTGCCAACGCGGATCAATACAAAGCCAACCTGTCACCAGGTCAGCTGGAAATGCTGAAAAAGTACCCCACATTCAAAATGAATGTGTACAAAACGCACCGCACCACGGCTTATCCTAAAAAGGTATTGGATGCAGCCAAGAAAAATGCCACAACAGCCAAAACAGAAAACAACGGCAACTCCGTTGTAGGTTTCGAGCAGGCCATTCCTTTCCCGATTCCACAAAATGGTGTTGAGGTGATTTGGAACCACTTGACCCGTTATCGCGGTGGTGCAGCCAAGCGCGATTTCGTACAGGTACCTGTTGAGCGTGATGGCACTTTCATTATCAACCGCATTGAAGACACCCTGGTGTTCCCTCGTAACCTGCCTAATTTTTACAAGGCTGGCGAAGATGACAACATCAACTTCTACTTCTATCAAATCTTGAAGAGCCCGGTTTCTGTGTCCGGCAACGTATTGCTGGTGCACGACACACTGGACCAGGTTACTGAAGGTCGCCGTGCATGGCAGTACAACGCGGGTCAGCGTCGTGTTCGTCGCGCACCTCAAGTGGCCTACGACTCACCAGGTACAGCGGCTGACGGCCTGCGTACAACCGACAACTATGATTTGTTCAATGGCGCGCCAGACCGTTATGAGTGGAAGTTGAAAGGCAAGAAGGAAATGTACATTCCGTACAACTCCTATCGTTTGGCCAGCAACAAGCTGACTTACAAGGAAATCCACCAGCCACTGCACATGAACCCA
>JAHJCM010000066.1 GCA_018812945.1 Gammaproteobacteria bacterium
AACATACTCGCTGTGGTCAGCATGCGATTCAAATCCAGGTTCAGGTTTTTCTCGATCACCATGCGAATCACGCCCAAGGCGTGGCGGCGCAAGGCGAAGGGGGCTTTGTCGCCAGTCGGGATCAGGCCGATACCGTAAATACCCACCAGGGTTTCCAGTTTGTCAGCCAGTGCGGCTGCAACACCCACGGGGTTGCGTGGCAACTGGTCGCCGGCAAAACGTGGGCTGTAGTGGTCGGCAATGGCTTGGGCTACATCTGCATGCTCGCCATCGTGGTGGGCGTAGTGTTCGCCCATATTGCCTTGCAGTTCGGGAAATTCTCCCACCATGTCGGTCAACAAATCGGCCTTGCAAAGCAGGGCTGCACGTTTGGCCTGTTCAACATCGGCACCACACACGGGCGCCAAGGCCGCAGCCAGTTCAACCAAACGGCCATTGCGGTCTTTCTGGGTGCCCAGTTTGTTGTGGTACACCACATTGGCCAGGCCAGGCAGGCGGCTTTCCAATGTTTTTTTGCGGTCTTGATCGAAGAAGAATTTGGCATCTGCAAGGCGCGCGCGCAATACTCGCTCATTGCCGGTGGTGATTAATTCAGGTGTCGGAGTTAACAGGTTTGAAACCAGCAGGAAGCGATTTTTCATCTTGCCGGTTTGGTCTGTGATCGCGAAGTATTTCTGGTTGGCCTGCATGGTCAAAATCAGGCATTCCTGAGGTACTTCCAGAAATTCTTTTTCGAAACCAGCTTCATACACAACAGGCCATTCAACCAGCGCGCACACCTCGTCGATTAACTCTTCGGGTTGTACTACTTTGTCGCCAGCAGCTTGCTCTGCCAAGGCTTTTACAATGGCTGCTTTGCGTTTCTCGAAACTGGCAATCACTTTGCCTTCGGTTTCAAGTTGGGCTTCGTAGCTGTCTGCACTGGCAATGTTCACCACGCCCTGGCTCAAGAAGCGGTGCCCCAAGGTAATTCGGTCACTTTCGAGTCCCAGTACTTGCGCTGGCACTACTTTGTCGCCATGCAGGCAAACAAGTCGGTGGGCCGGGCGTACGAAATGCACGGTGCTTCCGTCAGGCCGCTGGTAGCTCATTACTTTCGGAATGGGCAGTTTGGTGGTGGCGATGTCAAGCGCTTTACTCAGTGATTCTTCAAGCGCTTTGCCTGGCTGTGTACGTGAAATGTGTAACACGTCCTGTTTGCCATCGCTGATCGTTTCCAGTTGATCCAGGCCAATCGTGCCCAATCCCAGTGAATCCAGTTTTTTCTGTAAGGGTGGGGTGGGTTGACCATTGGCATCCAAACCAATTTTCACCGGCAGCAGGCGTTCCTGAATTTTCTTCTCAGGGCTTACAGAAGCCACATGGGTGATGCGGCATGCCAAACGGCGTGGGCTTGCAAAGCCCTCTGCAACGCTGTGGTCTGACAAATGGCCTTCGTCGCGCAGCGTTTTGCTTAGAAGTTCTGCAAATGCAGTGCCCAGTGTTTGCAATGCTTTGGGTGGGAGCTCTTCAGTAAATAGCTCAACCAGTAATGTTGGATTCATGGATATCAGGCCGCTTGTGTATTGGGGGTGTTGCACATGGGGAAGCCCAGCTTTTCGCGGGAGTCGAAATAGGCTTGCGCCACTGCGCGTGACAGATTGCGGATTCGGCCGATGTAGGCCGCGCGTTCGGTCACGGAGATGGCACCGCGCGCATCCAGCAGGTTGAATGTGTGTGCAGCTTTCAGAATCATTTCATAGGCGGGCAAGGCCAAGCCCACTTCGATCAGGTGTTTGGCTTCCGCCTCATATTCACCAAAGTGGCGGAACAACATGTCGGCATTGCTGTGCTCAAAGTTGTAAGTGGACTGCTCCACTTCGTTTTGATGGAACACGTCGCCATAGGTCAGCACTTTCTTCACGCCTTTTTCTTCGCGCTCGGTCCACACCAGATCGTACACGTTTTCCTTGCCTTGCAAATACATGGTCAGGCGTTCAATTCCGTAGGTGATTTCGCCCAGAATTGGCGAACAATCCAGACCGCCTACTTGTTGGAAATAAGTGAACTGGGTTACTTCCATGCCGTTGAGCCACACTTCCCAGCCCAGGCCCCACGCGCCCAATGTTGGGTTTTCCCAGTTGTCTTCCACAAAACGAATGTCGTTTTGCTGGGTGTCAATACCCAAGGCTTCAAGGCTGCCCAAGTACAGGTCAATGATGTTTTCCGGCGAAGGCTTTAGCACCACCTGAAATTGATAGTAGTGCTGCATGCGGTTGGGGTTCTCGCCATAGCGGCCGTCTTTGGGGCGACGCGAAGGCTGTACATACGCAGCATTCCAGGGCTCAGGCCCCAAGGCGCGTAAAAAGGTAGCTGTGTGGCTGGTGCCCGCGCCCACTTCCATATCGAAGGGTTGCAGCAAGGCACAGCCTTGTTGGTCCCAATAATTTTGCAGGGTCAAAATGGCCTGTTGAAACGTCAGCGGTTTCTTTTGCATGTGCGCCAGTGTCCTTCGTAATTCTGTGTTTGTATTCCGATTGCACCGTATTGTAATGGTTGGCTGGGGCTTTCGAACTTAGAGCGTGCCAATGCACAGGTACTTCATTTCCAGAAACTCTTCGATGCCCCAAACCGAGCCTTCCCGGCCCAGCCCAGACTGCTTCACCCCACCAAAAGGTCCCACTTCGTTGGAAAATACCCCCACATTGATGCCCACCATGCCGTATTCCAAGGCACGGCTGACGCGGAAGGTGCGCGCTGAGTTCTCGGTGTAAAAGTAGGCAGCCAAGCCAAAAGGCGTGTTGTTGGCATAGTTGATGGCCTGTTCTTCAGTGTCGAACGGGAAAATGGCCGCCAGCGGGCCAAAGGTTTCCTCTTTCGCCACCAGCATTCGGTGGTCGGCGTTGTCGATCAGAGTGGGTTGGAAGAAACGGCCACCCAGGGTGTGGGGTTTGCCGCCATGCAGCAGTTTCGCGCCCTTCTCAAGTGCGTCGTCCACATGTTTTTGAACTTTGGCAACAGCGTTTTCATCAATCATCGGGCCAATGCTGGCTTTGGTTTTCAGGCCGTCGCCCACTTCCAGTTTGGCAATTCGGGCTTGCAGCTTGTCGGCAAAAGCCTGTTGCACACTGCGTTGTACGTAAATGCGGTTGGTGCACACGCAGGTTTGGCCCGCATTTCGGAATTTTGAGGCAATCAAGCCATCGGCTGCTTTGTCGAGGTCGGCATCTTCAAACACGATAAACGGGGCATGGCCGCCCAATTCCAGGCTCAGTTTCTTGATGGTTGGGGCGCATTGTTGCATCAGGATGCGGCCTACTTCTGTGCTGCCTGTGAAGGTGAGTTTGCGTACTATCTCGCTTTCGCACAACACTTTGCCTATCTCGATGGAGCGGTCAGCGTCGCCGGTGATCACATTCAGCACGCCAGCCGGAATGCCTGCCTGGCGCGACAATTCAGCCAATGCCAAGGCACTAAGCGGGGTTTGTTCGGCGGGTTTGATGACCACTGTACAGCCAGCAGCCAATGCAGGCGCCACCTTGCGGGTAATCATGGCGATCGGAAAATTCCATGGCGTAATGGCTGCGCACACGCCGATACCCTGTTTCAACACCAGCAGTTCGCGACCCAATTGGGGTGATTCCAGCACGCTGCCTTCGATGCGTTTGGCCTGCTCGGCAAACCATTCCACAAAGCTTGCGCCATAAATGACTTCGCCTTTGGCTTCGGCCAGGGGTTTGCCCTGTTCCAGGGTCATCAAAAATGCGAGGTCGTCGGCGTTGTCGATGATGAGGTCAAACCACTTGCGCAGCATTTGCGCCCGGCTCTTGGCGGTGGTGTTGCGCCAGCTGGTCAGTGCTTTTTCAGCACACAGAATGGCGTCATGGGCCAATGCGATTGAGGTATTACCAACTTGCGCAATGGTCTCGCCTGTGGAGGGGTTGTCTACTGGAAAATCAACTTCACATTCATGAAAACTGCCGTATACAAATGGATTTGTTTGCAACAGGCTGGGGTTCTTGAATTCAAATGTGTTGTTCATTGTTTGGCTTTGGGTACTGCTCATGTCCGTCTCTCTTATTGTTCAATGTGCTTCAAGGTTTAGCAGGGCTGTCAGCTGCGCTGTGCAGGCCACTGCGAATGTTTCGGTTCGCAAAACACGTCGCGAAAAATTCAGGGGCAGGGCACCCAGTTGCGTGGCGGTATCAGTTTCTTCGGGTGACCAACCACCTTCCGGACCCACGCAAATGACCAAAGGTTCCTCCGCGTTTGCCTGGGGAGTCCAATTTCGCAATCCCCGTTCGGCTTGAGGAGTAAACCAAAGTACATGCGCGCTGGGCCAGGTGCATGCCACATATTCAAGTGCATCAAAAAGAGACCTGACTGGTTCAACCACGGCCAGTTGTTCCCGTTCGCTTTGCAGGCTGGCTGCCAACACCACGCGTTCCCAATGGGCTTGCCGCTTGGCAGCCCGTTCACCTTCCAGTTTAACCACGCTGCGCTGGGCCTGAACCGGGTGAAAGCCAGCAACGCCCAATTCTGTGCATTTTTCAAGCACCCAATCCATTTTGTCGCCCTCTGGCAGGGCCTGTAGCACGTGCAAGGGTCTATTTAGCTCGGTGTTTCGCATGGCCAGTTGGTCACTGACTTGAATTTGCGCCAGTTTCTTCGATGCATAGTGGATTGTGGCGTGGTACTCACAGCCTTTGCCATTCCAGACGCGCACTGCCTCGCCTTCACGCAGGCGCAAAACCCTTGAGGCGTAATGCATCAAGTCGTCCGACAGATCAAGCACTTGGCCCGCGCTGTTACAGTGTTCTAGCAGGAAGCGTGGTAAGCGCTTGCCTTTGTCGTGTTTCATGTTTCCCTGTCTTTATTCAATGGTTTGTCCGCGAGGGGGCGCTTTATTGGGATAGCTTTGATAAAATTCATTTTTTTCCAACTTTGCCACAGGCATAACCCTCAATCCCCATACCTATGTCCTCTTCGTCAAAGAACATGGCCAACGCGATTCGCGCGCTCGCCATGGATGCAGTTCAAGCCGCCAAATCCGGGCA
>JAHJCM010000067.1 GCA_018812945.1 Gammaproteobacteria bacterium
GGGACGTTTTCGAAGCGCTTCTTTGGCTTGCATGGCCTGCGCCACAACCAGGAAGGATCCAAAAACCAGAATTCTATCATTGGGTGGCACCGCAGAAGTGACCACCGCATACGCTTGACCCACACTCTCGTAGCTCTGCACGCTTTTTTCTGGGGGCTGCTTTGCAATACCCCCTTTGGCCAGTGCCTGGGAATTGCCAACCCAGTCAAAAGCCCCAGCATCTACACCGGCCAGTTCAAGCTGCTGCCTCAACTGGGCGGTGCTGCGCCCCCGGTCACCTTCAAGCGGTACCAGGTGCCAATGGTCTACCCTGTCTTTCAAGGCCTTGACCACTTCTACAGCGTCCTTGTCTGCCAGCATCCCGAAAATACAATGGGTGTATGGAAAAAAACCCATGTTGTCGAGGCTTTCACGCAAATGCGCGGCAGCGTGGGGATTGTGTCCAACGTCCAGAACCACCGTGGGTTGACCCGGCAGCACCTGAAAACGCCCTGGCCACTCCACCAAGAGAAAACCCTGCCGAATCGATTGCGCCGGCACCGGCAAACGATCCCGCACAGACTCTAGTGCAGCCAACGCTGCTGAAGCATTCAACAACTGGTTGGTGCCCCGCAAAGCCGGGTAAGCCAGTGCAGCACGGCGCATACTACGCCCACCATAGGCCCACTGCTGTTTGTCACCGCTATAGTTATAGTCGCGCGCAAACAGCCACAAATCGGCACCAATTGAATTGGCATGGTCGATCACGCTTTGTGGCGGCTTGGGGTCGCCTACAATGGCGGGCTTGCCTGCTCGGAATATACCCGCCTTCTCGCGGCCAATGCTTTCCCGGTCGGGCCCAAGAAAGGCTTGATGATCAAGATCGACGCTGGTGCAAATCGCGCAGTCGGTGTCAAAAATATTGACCGCGTCCAATCGGCCACCCAAGCCCACTTCCAGAATAACGGCATCGAGATCCAGACGAGAGAACACCAAGGCCACTGCCAGCGTGGTGAACTCAAAATAAGTCAGGGAAACACCCGTTGCGATGCGGGCCTGTTCCACCTGTTCGAAGGCGGAAATCAGCTCCGGCTCCTCCACCTCGGCACCATTGACGCGGGCGCGTTCAGTAAAGCGGATCAGATGCGGCGAGGTGTACATGCCCACCTTGTAGCCCGCCTGAATCAGAATGCTTTCCAGCATGGCGCAGGTTGACCCCTTGCCATTCGTACCCGCTACTGTAAACACCACGCCATTTAAGGCAAAACTCATGTGTTTCTGAACCACTTTCAAGCGGTCCAGACCCATATCAATTGGTTTGCTGTGAATCGACTCCAGATAAGCCAGCCACTCATTCAATGCCGCATTGGCGGCTGGCTTCATCGGTTTGGAAGGGTTTGGTTGGGGTACTGCTTGGTTCATAAGTATTCAGGCTGCTAGTTTTCAGGCCGCTCGGTTTCAGGCCGGCTGGTCAATCTGTTTTTTCATCAACAGCGCCAGAAGGCTGGTCAGGGTTTTCTTCATTTCACGGCGATCTACAATGCAATCCAACGCACCCTTTTCCATCAAAAACTCGGCACGCTGAAAACCTTCAGGCAAGGTTTGACGAACAGTTTGTTCGATCACGCGTGGGCCGGCAAAACCAATCAAGGCTTTGGGCTCTGCAACCACCACATCGCCCAGAAAAGCGAAACTCGCAGAAACGCCGCCCATCGTAGGGTCGGTCAGCACAGAAATATAGGGAAGCTTGGCCTGACTCAACTTGGCCAGCATGGCCGAGGTTTTTGCCATTTGCATCAGCGAACCCAAGCCTTCCTGCATGCGAGCGCCGCCAGAGGCCGCAATGCTGATAAACGGAACATTGGCGTCAAGCGCCGCCTGCACGCCGCGACAAAAACGTTCGCCCACAACAGAGCCCATTGACCCCCCCATGAACTCAAATTCAAAGCAGGCAATGACCACCTCAATTCCGTTCATCACACCTTTCTGAACCACCAAGGCATCGGTTTCACCAGTGGCCTCTTTGGCTTCATTCAAACGTGCAGTGTAACTTTTGCTGTCTTTGAATTTCAAAGTATCCATGGGCAGCACTTCCTGCCCAATTTCAATGCGCTCATCATTGTCGAACAACAAATTCAGGCGCTCGCGAGACCCGATGCGCATGTGATAGGTGCACGAGGGGCAAACCATGGCATTGCTCACCAAATCATTTTGATAGAGCACTGCATCACAGCTCTTGCATTTCGCCCAAATACCTTCAGGAACGCTTTTCTTGGCTGCGTCGCCGGGTGTCTTTGAGGAAATGCGCGGTGGAATAATTTTGTCAAACCAACTCATACACTTTCCCTTGCTGAGGATTTCTTTTGGAAGTTATTGTGTCGTGCCAAATTGCGCATCCAGCGCAGCACGAATCGGGGCAATAAACTTGCCCGCCAAAGCGGCGGCCTCTTGTGGGCTACCTGCTTCTAAAAATTGAATCAATGCAGAGCCAATCACCACCGCATCTGCGGATTGTGCGACACGGCATGCCGACTCGGCATCGCGAATACCAAAACCGACGCCCACGGGCACGTCAGTGAATTTGCGAATGGTGGGCAACTTGGAACTGACTTCCGCAGCATTCAGGTTTTGCGCACCAGTCACGCCTTTCAGCGACACGTAATACACATAACCGCTGGCTGCCTTTGTCACTTTTTCAATGCGCTCATCGGAAGAGGTAGGTGCCAGCAAAAATATAGGATCCAGTTCAGCGGCACGCAGGTATTTGGAAAACTCAAGTGACTCCTCGGGCGGGTAATCCACCACCAATACACCATCCACACCCGCCTTTTTTGCCTCGGCGACATACTTTTCAACACCCATGCGTTCGATGGGGTTGGCATACCCCATGAGCACGATTGGAGTGTGTTGGTTGGTCTGACGAAACTCAGCGACATAATCCAGAATTTTGCGGGAAGTCACTCCCTTTTCAAGCGCACGTTCGCTTGAACGCTGAATAACCGGGCCATCGGCCATGGGGTCAGAAAACGGCACGCCCAACTCAATGACATCGGAACCTGCATTGGCCAAGGCATGCAACATGGCCACAGTTTGACCCGGGTCGGGGTCACCGCCGGTGACGAACGGAATCAGGCCCTTGCGACCCTCTTCTTTCAATTTTGCAAATACTGCTTTGATTCTTGACATGGTTTTAATAGAAATTTATTTCTTGTTGCAGGCCATTTCTGCACCTGTTTTGCAATCGGGGTGGCAATAAAACTCGGCGCCACTCAGGCGCGCCACGGTGTGCATATCCTTGTCACCACGGCCCGACAGGTTTACCAGAATCACTTTGTCTTTGGGCAGGGTTTTGGCCAGCTTCGCGGCATGGGCCAAGGCATGGCTGCTTTCCAGCGCAGGGATGATGCCCTCAATGCGGCAGCACTGGTGGAAGGCTTCAAGCGCTTCAGCATCCGTAATGCCCACGTATTCGGCCCGGCCAGAATCCTTCAGCCACGCATGCTCGGGGCCAACGCCGGGATAATCCAGACCCGCGGAAACCGAATGGGTTTCAATAATCTGACCATCATCGCTTTGCAACAGGTAGGTACGGTTACCATGCAACACGCCCGGCGTGCCAGCGCTCAGCGATGCAGCATGCTTGCCAGTTTCAATACCCTCGCCCGCAGCTTCCACGCCCACCAGCTTCACGCCATCCACGTTCAAATAGGGATAGAAAATACCCATGGCGTTTGATCCGCCACCTACACAGGCCAGCACATAATCTGGCTGCTTGCCCACCATGGTCGGCATTTGCTGAATACATTCGCGACCAATTACGCTTTGGAAGTCGCGAACCAACATGGGGTATGGGTGTGGGCCCGCGACGGTGCCAATGATGTAAAACGTGTCTTCCACGTTCGTCACCCAGTCGCGCATGGCTTCATTCAGGGCATCTTTGAGGGTTCTGGAGCCAGAGGTGACCGGAATAACTTCAGCACCCAACAGTTTCATGCGGAATACGTTTTGTGCTTGCCGGGCCACATCTTCCTGACCCATGTACACCACACACTTCATCCCGTAACGCGCAGCCACAGTGGCCGTAGCCACGCCGTGCTGGCCAGCGCCTGTTTCCGCAATTACACGGGGTTTACCCATGCGCTTTGCCAACATGGCTTGCCCGATGCAATTGTTTACTTTGTGCGCGCCAGTGTGGTTCAAGTCTTCCCGCTTGAAGTAAATTTGTGCCCCACCGACCAAATCAGACCACCGCTTGGCGTGATAAATGGGACTGGGGCGACCCACAAAATGTTTCAGTTCACTTTCAAACTCTGCCAAAAATTCGGGGTCGTTTTGATAATGCGCATAGACACTTTTCAGTTCTTCCAGGGCATGAACCAGGGTTTCAGACACAAAAGTTCCGCCATAGGGGCCGAAATGACCGGTGGCGTCTGGAAATTCATAGGGTTTGTTCATGATGCTGCTCAATCTGGGTTCACTTACAACAGCCCTGCATCGGCTTTCTGGACCGCTTTGCAGAACATTTCAATTTTTTCGACGCTCTTTACGCCTCGCGCTGACTCAATCCCGCTGGACACATCGACGCCATAGGGTCGCAAGCCATGAATGGCCTGTTCCACATTGCTTGCATCCAACCCCCCGGATAATACCAAAGCCTGCTTCAATTCACCCGCTTTGGGCAGCAAAGACCAATCAAAAGTATGCCCTGTTCCACCATACGCCTCGCTCCATGAATCGACAAGAAGCGCCTGCGCAGAATGAAACCGAACACTCTCCTGTCGCAAGTCAACACCAGCCTTCATACGAATGGCTTTGATGTAGGGGCGTCTGAAACTGTCGCAAAACTGTGGACTTTCATCGCCATGAAACTGCAACAGCACATTGGGAATTTCTGAAATGACAGAATTGACGAAATCAGCCTGCGGATTGACAAACAAGGCAACCGGGGTTTGCCACACACCCAGACAACGCGCAAGCTGCCCCGCCTGCGCCACTTCAATGTGACGCGGTGAAGGCGGATAAAACACGAAACCCACTGCATCAGCCCCGGCCCGAGTGGCCGCACGCACCGTGTCTTCGGTTTGAAAGCCGCACAACTTGATTCGGGTTCTCATGAAAACAATTCCTGTATGCCGTATTGCTCGGGGTACTCAATATTCCACAAGCTTAAGCCCTGCGCGGGATAAGTTTTTGCCGCCAGGCTTCTGTTTTTGGATTCCAAAACATCCCTTAACCAGCTTTCGGCTTGCCTGTGCTGGCCCACCTCCATTAGGCTGCCCATCAGGTTTCTTACCATGTGGTGCAAAAATGCATTGCCATGAATTTCAAAGTAGCAATGGTCACCGGCTTCAATCAGATTAAGCGCATACAGCGTACGCACAGGGCTTGCTGCCTGGCATTGCGAGGCGCGAAACGCGCTGAAATCATGCGTGCCCAGCAAGCACTCCGCCGCACGGCGCATGGCGGCCAAATCAAGCGGGTAATGCACCCAGGTCATAAACCGTTTAAATGGATCCCTAACAGGAGCACTGTAAAAATAGTAACGATAAGTTCTTGATATCGCACTGAAACGTGCATGAAAACTTGCATCAAGCTGTTTGGCACCGAGCACGGAAATGGTGGGTGGCAAACTGTTGTTAACGCCTTTGACCCAGGCCGTCAGCGGCCTGTCTGCTGCTGTATCAAAATGCACAACCTGTTGGCGAGCATGTACACCAGTGTCCGTTCGGCCCGCACATGTCAGAACAACCGGTTCCTGGGCAATGGCCTCAATAGCCTTGGTCAGATGATCCTGGACAGTTCGACCATGTGGTTGAGTTTGCCAACCCTCAAACTCATGACCGTCATAACACAGGCCCAAGGCCACTCTGTTCATTTAGCTCAACGTGGCCAAAAGCGCCTTGGCCTTGCGAACCTGATCCACATCGCCTTTTTTCACGATTTCGTTCAACAACTCTTTGGCACCATCTGCATCCCCAATTTCAACGTATGCGCCCGCCAAGTCCAGCTTTGTGGCAACTTCCTGCCAGGTGGCATCGTCCACTTTGGGGTTCGGTACATCCACATCCAGATCAACAAGCGATTTGTCAAATGCCTCTTCAGGAACTGCATCCAGCACCTCACCGCTGGCTTTCTCAGTGCCGTCTTTTAAGTCAAGCGCTTTTTCACCGGTGTTTTCTTCGCCAATCAAATCGTCAAATGCAGCGTCTATCTCACTCGAATTTACGTCATGATGAGCCGGGGGTTGTTTGCGCAACTCATCCAACTCCTCCTGAGCCGCCAAGGTGCCTTTTTCGATTTCGTCCAGATCATCAAGAATCGAACCTGATTTGGATTCATTGGACTCTTCCTCAGGGAAATCCAGCGTGACCTCGCTGTCCAATGATTCTTTCTGTTGCTGTGCTTCCTCAGAAGCGTCATTCAATTCAGGAATGTCATCAGCCACGGCTGGCTTATCTTCCGCCTCCACGGGGGCTGCACGAAGTTGCGTTGCTTCATCCGGGTCAGCCTGCTTCAACCGATCATTCAGTACTTCATCCAGATCAAAGTCAGAATTTTCAGCCTGATTCAGACCGCTGGCCCGCTCAGCTGCAATTCCCGCACTGGCTGCCGCAATGGCCTCATCAAATTCATTCACTTCACTGAAAGAAGAATCGTCCTCGGCCTCGATCTCATCTTCCTCGTTTTTCGCTTTGTTCTTGCGTGCACGGGCAATCAACAACAACACTAGCAATACAACCAAACCACCTGCACCGGCCAAAATCCAAGGCAACCAGTCAAAAGGCTGCTCTTCTGCCGGGGCTTGCTCCACTGGTGCCTGTACGCCGCCATCGCTGCCAGCGGGCTCGTCGGCACCATTCTCTGCCAATGTTTCCGAGGGTACTTCAACAGCGGCTGGCTCAGTAGTGGCATCAGGCTCAACTGCCGGGCCACCAGCTGTTGGTGCAGCAGGCTCGCTGCCCAAGTCTTTTTGCATGTCGAGCAAACGCTGCAAGTCACTTACGTTCTTCTCGAGCAGAGCAATTCGTTCATTCGCCTCGGCCAGTGCTTTGTTTTTCGCAACCAACTCTTCTGCGTTCGCATCGGCATTACCTGCACCCTGGGCTGCACCAGGCGCAATTTGCAATCGATCCGCAGGGGCAGCAGCATTCGTCTTGGATGCTTGCTCTTGCGGCGCAATACTACCCTGTGTACTGGTCGAGCCTGAGGTCGCCACTTGATTGTCAACAGTCAACAAACCAATTTGGCGAGCGTAAGCGGAGTACACATTGCGATCGTCGTTTTGAGCAAGAATCAGCAAAGCCTCATTGGCATTGCGGGCTCGCAACGCCGCACGATTGGGAACCTGAATTTGGGCGCCCTCACGAATCAGATGCACGCTGCCATTAATAAATGAGGCCTTGTTGGCCTCGTAAATTGCAGCCATCGCCTGGTTCAACGACACACCGTCACCCACCAGCTGCAAAGCCAACTCCGACAGAGTGTCACCGCGCTCAACATTCAAAGTACCATCAGGTGTAGTGGGCGCTGAAGCCGCTGGTGCTTTGGAGGCTGCCGGTGGTTCGGAAACCGCTGGCGCTTTTGGCGCAGTTGCCTTGGGTGCCACAGTGGGCGGTGTCATCGGCGGGCGAATTTCAGGAAGACTCGTTGCGGGTTCAGCCGCCTGGGCCACACCAACAGGCACGGTCAAAGTGTATTCCCTGGCAACACGGCCACCCGCCCAGGTCAATTCAACCAGAGTGTCAATGAAACCTGCTGGCAGAGGCTGGGTCGACGTAATTTTGACCAATGCCGTACCAGGCTGGGGACCGTCTTGCACAGCAAACTGGAGATTCTTCAGATTCGGGTCCATGCTCAGGCGGGCAGCTTTGAAAGCCTCAGCCGAGGCCAGCTTGGCCTGCAGGGACGCGCGTTCCTCTGGCAACACCAGATCAACCTGAATTTGCGCCAGAAAAGGCTCACCCGAACCCGACAGCACTTCAAGCTTACCCAGCTGTGCTGCCTGCGCGAAGGAACTTGCCAACAAACCTGATGCGAAAACAAAGGGCAGAATCTTTTTGTTGGTATGCCTCACCCGTTTACTCCATGAATGTTCAAGCCACCTTCGGCAGCCTTTTGGGATCAAAATTGATGCAGCTCAGCGTTCAATCAAGATACGCAGCATGCGGCGCAAAGGTTCTGCAGCGCCCCACAACAGCTGATCACCTACGGTAAACGCGCTAAGGTAGTCGCCACCCATGGCCATTTTGCGGAGTCGACCAACCGGCACATGCATGCGGCCTGTGACAGCGGCAGGCGTCAAATCGCGCATGGATGCATCACGCTCGTTGGGCACCACTTTAACCCAATCATTGGCCTTGGCAAGCATGTCATTGATCTCATTCAATGGAATGTCTTGCTTCAGCTTGATGGTCAAAGCCTGTGAGTGACAACGCATGGCACCCACACGTACGCACAATCCATCCACAGGCACACAACCGGGTGTACCCATGGCTGGCTTGCCTAGTATTTTGTTGGTCTCTGCGCCACCCTTCCATTCTTCTTTGGACTGGCCATTGCCCAGGTCTTTATCGATCCAGGGAATAAGGCTTCCGCCCAGTGGCACGCCAAAGTTATCGGTCGGGTATGCGTCGGAATTAATATGCTGAGCTACCTTGCGGTCAATTTCCAGAATGGCAGATGCAGGATCGGCCAACAGGTCTTTGACCGAACCATGAATGCTGCCCATTTGCGAAATCAGTTCACGCATGTTTTGTGCACCAGCGCCAGAGGCAGCCTGGTAAGTCATGGAAGTAATCCACTCCACCTGATTGTTCTGGAACAAACCGCCCAAAGCCATCAGCATCAGCGACACGGTGCAGTTACCACCCACGTAATTCTTGATGCCTTTGGTCAGGCCATCCTTAATCACGTTCATGTTCACCGGATCAAGAATAATAATGGCGTCGTCTTTCATGCGCAGGCTTGACGCCGCATCAATCCAGTAACCATTCCAGCCAGCTTCGCGCAACTTGGGGAATACTTCATTGGTGTAGTCACCGCCCTGGCAAGTCAACACCACGTCCATTTGCTTCAGAGCGTCGATGTTGTTTGCGTCTTGCAAGGGACCCGCGTTGCCAGCGAAAGCTGGCGCCTTGCCACCCGCATTGGAAGTGGAGAAGAAAATCGGCTCGAAATGCGCGAAATCATTCTCTTCCTGCATGCGTTGCATCAGCACGGAACCCACCATGCCTCGCCATCCAACCAAACCAACTTTCAACATAAAAAACTCCAGTACTTTTAAATTCTTGAATTGCGATTTCGCTTTATTGTTGCTTGGCCAGAGCCGCAACAATTGCGTCACCCATACCCGCTGTGCCGGTACGCGCCTTGCCATCGCGCCAAATGTCACCTGTACGCGGACCAGTGGCCAACACCATTTTCACCGCATTCTCAATGCGGTTTGCATAATCTTCAAGGCCAAAGGTGTAACGCAGCATCATGGCTGCAGAAAGCACGGTGGCCATGGGGTTAGCCAGGTCTTTGCCAGCAATGTCGGGCGCGGAACCATGAATGGGCTCGTACAAACCGAAATTGGATTCATTCAGCGAGGCCGAAGGCAACATACCAATAGAGCCAGTCAACATGGACGCTTCATCGGACAAAATATCACCGAACAGGTTACCCGTCACGATGACGTCGAACTGCTTTGGGTTTTTCAACAACTGCATGGCACAGTTGTCAACGTACATGTGGCTTAATTCGACATCGCTGTATTCCTTGCCCACTTCAGTCACAATGTCACGCCAAAACTGGGTAGTTTCCAGCACGTTGGCTTTGTCAACCGAACACAGCTTGCCACCACGCTTTTGTGCTGCCTGAAAGGCCACATGGGCAATGCGGCGAATTTCGGTTTCAGCGTAGCGCATGGTATCAAATGCCTCGCGCTCGCCTTTAAATGGACCATCTTCGGCAATGCGGTTACCACGCGGCGTTCCAAAGTAAATGTCGCCAGTCAGTTCACGAACAATCAGAATATCCAGTCCTGCCACCACTTCAGGGCGCAGGGTAGAGGCATCGGCCAACTCCTCATAGACCATCGCGGGGCGGAAATTGGCAAACAGATTCAGGGCTTTGCGAATGCCCAAAATAGCTTGCTCAGGCCGCAAATGCCGCGGAAGCGTATCGAGAGAAAAGTCACCCACCGCACCAAACAACACTGCATCCGAAGCCTTGGCCAGGGCCACGGTTTCTTCCGGCAAAGGCACACCTTTTTCGCGGTAGGCCACGCCACCAATCAGCGCATGCTCAAACTCGATGTTCAAGCCATCGGTTTTCAGGGCTTCAAGCACCTTCACAGCCTGCGCGGTGATCTCCGGACCAATGCCGTCACCGGGCATTACGGCAATTTTTAAAGTCATTCGTGTTCTCTGCTTTTTTATATTTATTTAGATAGTGTTTGCAAGCCAAGGCTGATTGGCCAGGCGGTTTTTCTCGAAAGCGACAATCTCATCGCGATGCTGCAAAGTCAGACCAATGTCATCAAAGCCATTCATCAGGCAATGCTTGCGGAAGGCATCCACGTTAAAGCTGTAGCTTTTTCCAGCAATGCTCACGGTTTGATGCTCAAGACTTACTGTGATCTCAATACCAGGTTTTGCATCAATTGCGGTGAAAACTTCTTTCAACTCTTCTTCTTTTAAAACAATGGGTAAGAAACCATTCTTAAAGCAGTTGTTGAAGAAAATATCAGCAAAACTGCTGGAAATAACCGCCTTGAAACCATACTGTTGCAGCGCCCAGGGCGCATGCTCACGGGAGGAGCCACATCCGAAATTAGGGCCTGCGACCAACACAGTACCGCCTTTGAACTCTGGCTTGTTCAGCTCGAAATCAGGATTCAGGGGGCGCTTGGTGCAATCCATGCCAGGCTCGCCTTCGTCCAGGTAACGCCAACCATCGAACAAGTGCTCACCAAAACCGGTGCGCTTGATGCTTTTCAGAAACTGTTTGGGGATGATGGCATCGGTGTCCACATTGGCGCGGTTCAATGCAACGGCAATGCCAGTGTGGGTTACAAATTTGTCCATAATTAATCCGTGAATATTCCGGTTGATCCGGAGTTCAAACCATACAAGCAAGCAAACACTTGCCAGCACAGCTTAGAAATACCAGTAAACATTACTTCTTGTTTTCGTCTGCAGTGCGTTCAATGGCAGCGCCGCCCGCCTTGATGTCTTTGCCCATGCCTTCAATGGTGTTGCAAGCCGACAATGACAGGGCTGACAAAGCAAGCAGAAATACGGAAACGATCTTCATATCAAACACTCCTTTGTTTTAAAAGGTTCTGGAATCAGTGAAATGGCCTGCAATCGCTGCCGCAGCCGCCATGGCCGGGCTGACAAGGTGTGTACGGCCGCCCGCACCTTGACGCCCTTCAAAATTCCGGTTGCTGGTGGAGGCGCAACGCTCCCCACTGCCCAAACGATCC
This sequence comes from Gammaproteobacteria bacterium, assembly GCA_018812945.1. Taxonomy (GTDB): domain Bacteria; phylum Pseudomonadota; class Gammaproteobacteria; order Burkholderiales; family Burkholderiaceae_B; genus Limnobacter. The sequence goes on from JAHJCM010000067.1 coordinate 11,450, forward strand.
GCATTCATGGCCAGGCACATGGAGCAACCGGGCTCTCGCCACTCAAAACCGGCTTCCAGGAAAATTTTGTCCAAACCTTCCTTTTCAGCCTGCGCTTTGACCAAACCCGACCCCGGGACCACCATGGCCAATTTGACCGTTTCCGCTTTCTTCTTGCCCTTCACCACCGCCGCAGCGTCGCGCAAATCTTCAATGCGCGAATTGGTACAAGAACCAATGAACACGGTATCCACGTTGATGTCTTCAATTTTCTGCAAAGGCTTCAAGCCCATGTACTGCAAGGCACGCTCGTAGCCCTGGCGCTTCACCGGGTCGGCCACCGAAGCGGGGTCGGGCACCACACCATGCACATCAGTCACCATTTCTGGTGAAGTACCCCAGCTCACTTGCGGTTCAATGTCTTCCGCACGCAGCTCAACCACATGGTCAAACTGTGCACCTTCATCTGAATGCAGGGTTTTCCAATAAGCAACTGCTGTATCCCACATGTCGCCTTTCGGGCTGAATGGGCGACCTTTCACATACTCAATTGTTTTATCGTCCACAGCCACCATGCCAGAACGTGCGCCACCCTCAATGGCCATGTTGCACATGGTCATGCGGCCCTCGACCGACAATCCACGAATGGCGGAACCTGCAAATTCAATGGCATAACCTGTACCGCCAGCCGTACCAATTTTGCCAATAATGGCCAAAATCACGTCTTTGGCAGACACACCCTTACCCAAAGTACCTTCCACGCGAACCAGCATGTTTTTGGCTTTTTTCATCAGCAAACACTGAGTTGCCATAACATGCTCAACTTCCGAGGTACCAATACCAAAGGCCAGCGCACCAATGGCGCCGTGCGTGCTGGTGTGCGAATCGCCGCAAACCACGGTCATGCCAGGCAGGGTTGCGCCCTGCTCCGGGCCGATCACATGCACAATGCCTTGGCGCAGGTCTTTGATGTCGAAGTAGGTCAGGCCGTGAGCTTTTGCATTTTTGTCCAGCGTTTCAACCTGCAATCGCGAAGTAGGGTCGGCGATGCCTTTGGAACGGTCAGTGGTAGGCACGTTGTGGTCCACCACGGCCAGGTTGGCACTGTTGCGCCACAGGTCGCGGCCAGCAAGCTCCAAACCTTCAAAGGCTTGGGGGCTGGTCACTTCATGTAGCAAATGGCGGTCGATGTAAATCAGTGAGGTGCCATCGTCTTCGGTGCGCACCACATGACTTTCCCAGAGTTTGTCGTAAAGAGTTTTTGCCATTTTCAAGGACCTGCTTCGGGCTGACTCATTCAACGGGTTTGTTCCGCTGAACGGGGCAGCAAATTGCGTAGAGAATAGCCCCTGATTATGCCACAGCCAGCCCCGGCCTTGCAGCACGGCTGGCATGGCTGCACCTCAAAATCAAACTGCTCGCCGGTGCTTAACGCTTCTTGGCTTGCTCATACAAAGGTTGCACCCTGGCTGAATAAACCTCGAGATCCTGAATTCGGTTTTCGGGCGATGGGTGCGTAGACAACAACTCGGGTGGCGAACCACCACCAGCCCGGCTCATCTTCTGCCAAACACTGATTGCAGCACGGGGGTTGTAGCCTGCACGCGCGGCCAGCTCCACGCCAATTCGGTCCGACTCCACTTCATGAGAACGGCCATACGGCAGCGAAATTGCCACATTGGCGGCCATACCCGCAAGATCAGATGCACCACGCGACAAACCAAAAACTGCCGAAGCCAGATCCAGCCCAACATTGGTGGCGAGTTGCTGCGAAATTCGTTCCCGACTGTGCTCCCGCAAAGCATGGGCAATTTCGTGCCCCATGATGGCCGCGATTTCATCATCAGTCAGCGCCAGTTTTTCAATCAACGCCGAATAAAACGCGATTTTTCCGCCAGCCATACACCAGGCATTGAGTTGATCAGACTCAATCACATTAACCTGCCATTTCCACTGGGGGGCATCAGGACGAAAAGCAGCAGTCTGGGGGATCAAGCGATTGGCGATGGCACGCACCCGGGCCACCTGCTTGGCATCCTGATTCAACTTGCCTTCTTTTTGGGCCTTGGCGATCACATCTGCATAACCTTTGGCGGCTGCGGCATCCACTTCCGCCGAGGAGACAAGCACAAACTGGGAACGATCAACCCCAACCGCCCCACCAGAGGTGGTTTGAGTGGTTAAACACGCGGCCAGCACCCCAGTTGAAAACGCAAGGCTCAGCGTTAATGTGGTGCGTCGCTTCAGTCCAGAAAATACCATTATTTTTCACCTGTAATTATCAGTAAAACCGTTCAGTAGAAACGGCACACAATGCTGCTAAGTTGACACCAATTACCAATATTCGACAGCTTATCCCGACAAAAGTGCCGAAGGTGCCTGCTTGCTGGCAATCGTAAAACGCCAGCCCAGAAGCAGAGCAATCAAACCACTGACCGAGGCCATGGCAAATGCACTGGCAGGCCCGCCCCACTCCCATGCAAAACGACCTAAAAATGTACCCGCCGATCCACCAAGCCCATATGCAATAGTGGCATACATGGCCTGGCCACGAACCACCAGCTTGACCGGCAAATTTTCACGCAACCAGGAAATGGTGGCAGTGTGGTGTGCTGCGAAAGTCAGAGCATGCAAACCCTGTGCAAAAAGCATGAGCCAGCCGTATTCGGGGAATGCCGCTGTCAGGGCAAACCGAAATGCGCACGCTGCGAAGCTGACACAAAGCCAGGTGTTCAGGGAAAAGCGCTTGAAGAAGCGGGTTTGAAGGGCAAAAAACACCACCTCACACATCACACCAAATGCCCACAGGCCACCAATACTCATTTCCGAATAGTTGAATTCGAGCAGGTAAAGCGAGAAAAAGGCGTAGAAAACCCCGTGCGCAAAAATCATGAAAAAAGCGGCCAACCAGAAAAGCGGCATGGGGCCTGGCAACAACAGGCGCTTGAAGCCACTGCCGGTGAACAAGACTGAACTTTCCGTGCTGATCACCCGAGGAGAATCGGGGGTGAATTTCAAGGCTGCAACAAACCCCAGCAGCAACATGGCACAGGCCCAAAACGGATAGGAGGCAAAACCAAAGCGATCAGCCACCGCTCCGAAAACCAGCACAGCCAACACAAAGCCCAGCGAGCCATACAGACGAACCTGGCCATATTGGCCAGTACAACCGGCACAACGCTCCATGGCATATGAATCGGACATGGGCACCAAACCTGAAATACTCAGGTTCAACAACAACACAAGAACAATGAGGTGAGAAGGTGTCTGCTGGTACCAAAATGCCAATGCTGCGAAACAAAAACCGGCAAAAGTACCCAATCTGATCCAGCGAACCCGGTTACCGGTGTGGTCAGCCAGCCAACCCCATGCAAAGGGGCCGACAATTCGCATCAACTGCATCATGCCCAGGGCCAGAGCGATCACATCCAGGCTATGGCCAATCGATTTCAGGTAGGGCCCTAAAAACGGCGAATACAAGCCAACAAATGCGAAATACGCTGCGTAAAAAAGCGCTAACCAGCCCAGTTGCAAATGCCTGCCCGCTTTTTGGTTGACGACTTAATAATTGGAAATGCCGGGTGGAATTTGAGGAGTGTCCACCTGAACATCTGCGCACTGCGCGCGGTGCACCAGCAGGTGATCCATAATGACCAAAGCCAGCATGGCCTCTGCAATCGGCGTTGCGCGTATTCCAACACAAGGATCGTGGCGGCCATAGGTTTCCACATCAATCGGATTGCCCGCTTTGTCAATCGACTTCCTGGGCAAACGAATGCTGGACGTCGGTTTGATCGCCATGCGAACCTCAATATCCTGCCCTGTGGAAATACCACCGAGAATACCGCCTGCATGATTAGACCCAAACCCTTCAGGGGTCATCTCATCACCGTGAACCGAACCCTTTTGAGCGATACAAGCGAAACCGGCACCAATTTCAACACCCTTTACGGCGTTAATGCTCATCATGGCGTGGGCAATATCCGCATCCAGCTTGTCATACAAAGGCGAGCCCAAACCCACCGGCACCCCAGTGGCCTGCACACGCAAGCCGGCACCACAGGAATCGCCGGACTTTCTCAGCGCATCCATGTAGGCCTCAAGCTCGACAACTTTTCCGTTGTTCGGCGCGAAGAAAGGATTGGTGTGCACATCGTCCCAAGTGGAAAACGGAATATCCACCTCACCAATTTGAGTCATACAACCACGGATCTGGATACCCAGCTTGCTGGCCAACCATTTTTTGGCGATAGCACCCGCAGCCACCATGGGCGCGGTCATGCGGGCCGATGAGCGCCCGCCTCCGCGATAATCACGAATGCCGTATTTGTGCCAGTAGGTGTAATCGGCATGACCGGGGCGAAACGTGTCCATGATATTGCCGTAGTCTTTGCTGCGCTGGTCTTGATTGCGAATCAACAAGCCAATTGGAGCCCCCGTTGTCACGCCTTCAAACACGCCGGAAAGAATTTCAACTTGGTCTGCTTCCTGACGCTGAGTGACATGGCGGGAAGTGCCTGGCTTGCGTCGGTCCAAATCGGCCTGCAAATCTGCTTCAGTCAGTGGCAAACCGGGTGGGCAACCATCTACCACACAACCAATGGCGGGCCCATGGCTTTCCCCAAAATTACTGACCACAAAAAGGCGACCCAGGCTGCTTCCGGACATGCGTGTTCACTCGAATAGGCAAAAGGTTATTTTATCGGAATATCCCGCACCTGAACGGGGCGGGTGTTGAGCTTACTCAATTGCAACTTCTCAATTGCAACTTATTTGCGCTGAGTTGCTACTGAATCAAAGTGCTACTGAAGGCGTTCGACAACTGATGCCCCAGTGTGTGACCACTCAAAAATGCGTCTTCCACCCGCGCACCATTGAGCCAATCCCCACAAGCACCCAACATGTGTTCCTCGCTGAAATAACAAGGCATACCCACGGGGTTGCTGGGTAAGGAATACAACCAGCGATGCGCGGTAACCGTCAAAGGCTCTTCGATCAACTGGCCAGTCACATTGCAAAACACATCGAGCAGCATTTTGCCCACTTCCTCGGCAGCGTAGTCCTGGTGCAGTCGAGACCAATCGGCAGTGGCCTGCAAGATCCAGCGGTCACCTACAGCCCTGCCAGGCTTTGAGGAATCGCGACAAATCCAGCCCAATGGGCTGTCCACTACAAAGGCACCATCGAAATCTACTTTCACAGCCTCGCGAGGCGTGAGCATGACAGACCAAGTAACGCTGGATTCAACAGCTACGGCCAATTGAGCCAACGGTTTGTGAACCTCATCGAACAACGGCACCACCTGCTCGGCCGGCACAGCACTGATTACCGCATCAAAGCCAGACTCTACCCTGACGGTGCCATCAGCGAGGTGCAGGGTTAATTGGAAAACACCCTCAGTGCGAACAACACCAGCCACCCGGCATTGCAGACGAATATCCAGCCCATGAGCCATGAAGCGCGCCAAACTGGCCATTCCAGGCGTACCCACCCACCGCGTGGTGCTGCTTGCATGTGGAGAGGAAAGCCCGTAGCCCAAATTAACCACAGAACCAGCCCAAGGCGCCACCGCACCCTCTTTTTGGGCCTGGCCAATCAACTCAACAAATGCCGGAGACGAAGCCTGAAAATACTGGGTACCGTGATCAAAGCCCAAAGGGGGATCAATGTCTCGATTCAGCCAACGGGTGGGCATGCGCCCCCCCGGGCCACGACTTTTTTCATACAAAGTGACCTCATGGCCCAACTGCACCAATTCGCGTGCGCAGGCCAAACCCGACATGCCCGCACCAACAATCGCAACTCTTTTTTTCACTTTGATACCACCTGTACTGCTTTTGTTTTCAACTCAATTGCTGCTTTCTTCCATCGGCCAATCGCGAATGTAGCCCTTCAGCATTTTGTTCTCAAACCCTTGTTCCTCAAGCACCGCTTTGGCCACATCGTGAAATGAAATCACACCGCACAGGGTGTTTCCATCCATCACGGGCAAATAGCGCTGGTGATTCTCAAGCATCAGTTTGCGAAGACTATCCACTTCCATATCCAGGGTGGCCACGGTGGGTTCTGTGTTCATGACCTCGCGAACCACAATTTCAGCCACGGGAGGTGTGGGACCGGTGCGGTGCTCTTTTTGCCGCTTGGCCAGAATACGAATCACTTCGCGGAAGGTGACGATGCCCGCCAGCGCCCCTTTGTCCATCACCACCAATGAACCCACGTCATGATCGGCCATGGTAACCACGCAGTCGGACAAATGAGTATCAGGGGTGACAGTGAATAGCGTGTTGCCTTTTACACGCAGGACTTCTTTAACTTGCATCACAAACCTCCTAAAATATTCTTATGATCGTTTTATTCATCCTACCCGAAATGCCACAGCTTTCAAGTCCAAATTTCTGGGCAGATACAGGCCTGAAGCGGCAAGGGATGTAAACTAGAACGATTAAAAATAAACAAATGGAGACATGGGCATGCCAAAAACCGGAAACAGATTTCAAACCTTTGCCGATTTTTACCCTTTTTACCTGGCGGAACACAACAACCTGACCTGCAGAAGACTGCACTTTGTGGGCTCCACAATTGCACTGGTCTGCCTGTTTAAATTGGTCACAACGGGACAGCCAATCTGGCTGCTCTATGGTTTGTTGGTGGGGTATGCATTCGCTTGGGTGGGGCACTTCTTTTTCGAGAAAAACCGCCCAGCCACATTCAAATATCCGCTTTACAGCTTCATGGGTGACTGGGTGATGTACAAGGACATCCTTACCCGCAAAATTCCGTTCTGATTTTCACGTTAATTTTTCGCGTTAATCTTTCTTGTCAAACGGGTTCACGTTGCTTCGGAATTCAACCCGAAGCGGCGTTCCATCCAGCTTGAAACGCTCGCGGATTCGGGTTTCCAGGTAACGCTTGTAGTTGTCGGGAATAGCGTCTAGCGCGGTGCCATGAACAATCACAATGGGCGGGTTCTGCCCGCCCTGGTGTGCGTAGCGCAATTTGGGCCTGAATATGCCCTTGCGTGGGGGTTGTTGGTGCTCAACACATTCCTGAATCAGGCGCGTCAGTTTGGGTGTTGACAACTTGGCGAAAGCCGCAGCGTGCGCCTCATCGACTGATTTCATCATGGCTGCAATACCAAACGGCTTGGTGGCAGACACATAATGAAACTTCGCATAATTCAGAAAGGTGAGCTTGCGCCCTACTTCAGCCTTGATTCGTTCCTTGCGATAATCATCCAGACTGTCCCACTTGTTCACAGCCAAGACCAGCGAACGCCCAGCTTCTACAATGAAACCAGCGATGGAAGCATCTTGATCGGAAATATCCTGCTGGGCATCCAGCATTAGAATCACCACATTGGCGTCTTCAATCGCCTGAAGAGTTTTAATCACCGAAAACTTTTCGACTGACTCAAACACCTTGCCACGCTTGCGCAAACCAGCAGTGTCAATCAAGGTATACGGCTTGTCATTGCGCTCGAAATCGATGTAAATACTGTCCCGGGTGGTGCCAGGCAAGTCGAAGGCAATTACGCGTTCTTCACCCAGCAAGGTGTTCACCATCGTGGATTTGCCCACGTTCGGGCGGCCTGCAATGGCTACCTTGATTCGCCTACCACCGGCTTCGTCTTCAGGCAATACCGGCAGCTTTTCACAGGCGGTGTCCATCAATTGGCGCACGCCATCGCCGTGGCTTGCGGAAATGGTTTCCGGCTCGCCCAAACCCAACTCGAAGAAGTCAGCAGCTGCCATCGAGTGCGTATAGCCCTCGGTTTTGTTGACCACCAGAATAACGTCACGTTTGGCCTTGCGCAGTTCTGCTGCAATCACGTGGTCATGAGGGGTTACGCCCTGCCGTCCATCAACCAGAAACAATACCAGGTCAGACTCAACAATCGCCTGTCGGCTTTGTTTGGCCATTTCCGCGTAAATACCGTCTTTCGCCACAGGCTCTAGCCCGCCGGTGTCTACCACCAAGTATTCTCGTGGGCCTATGCGGCCAACACCGTAATGGCGATCACGGGTTAAGCCGGGCTGGTTGGCCACCAGGGCGTCTCTTGTTCGGGTCAAACGATTGAACAATGTGGACTTGCCCACATTTGGGCGCCCAACCAGGGCAATGACAGGTTTCATGTTTTACCTTACTGGACAGATATCAGGGCCACACTGCCGCCACGCGATTGCACGATCAGGGCATCGGTTTCAGCAGGCACAGGCTGGCTGGCAAAAGCAGTAGAACCCACTCTTGTTCGCGCAATGGTTTTGCCGGTGTCTCGATCAATGAAATGAACATAGCCTTCGTAGTCGCCCACAGCCACAGCGCGACCAATTACGGTCGGCGTGGTGGGCTGGCGACGCTGGAAGCTTTCGATTTTCCAAACCTGCTTGCCACCGCTGCGGGAAAACGCAAACAAATCGCCCAATTCATTGGGGGCAATCATGTAACGGTCGTCTACAGAAGCACCACTGGGCGCGGAAAAATCTGTCGTCCAGATTGGACGAGCACTAACCGAGTCCAGGCAACCCACCTTGCCTTGAAATGCCGCAGCACACACTTCCCGGAAGTTATAAATTGGCGTCCCGGTCACGTCGGCGATGCGCTCAATTTCGGTGGTTCCACTGGGTGTTGCCAAAGTACCTTCCCAAACAACAGTGCCCGCGCTCAAATCAAGCGCCACCAGCCGGCCACCCGGAAAACCGGCATATACGCGCGCGTTGTTGACATCGACCGGGGTATTGACCCTCAAAGTTAGCGGCGGCAGCTGACGGGTGTACTTCCAGCGTTGTGCTCCGTTTGAGGCTGAATAAGCGATCACCGAGAAGTCGATGCCGCGAACCAGAATGGTGCCCGAAGCACCCACGGGCACGCTGCTGACATCTGCGCCCACACCGGTTTGCCATTTTTGTTTGCCATTGGCATCAAACGCGACAAGGTTGTTGTTCACGTCGATCACCGCAATGGTATCAAGCGTCGCAGCCACACCTGCTTTCAGCTTGGCACCGACTTTCACTTTCCATTTTGTTTTGCCTGTCGCCCTGTCGATGGCCACCAACTGGCCCTCTTCGGACGCCGCATACACAGTAGAGTCGAGTAAAACGGGGGTAAAGCTGCCTTGCTCTGAGTCGCCAACATCCACAGACCAAGCGTTGGCGATTTTGAGCTGAGGCGTAAACGGCTGAAGTTCGGCCGGCTTTACAGCACTGCTGCCGAAAGGGTTCAGACTGCTGATGGTCGAGCCGATGGCTGCGCAGCCGCCCAACAAGGCCAGGGTGGCAACAAGAGAAGAAATTTTAACCGCGTGCTTCATTGGACCTCTCATTGTTTGGCCTCCAACTTGGGCAAGGCACTGATTTTGCGCTCGATGACCTGCTTCCACGGGCTGTCTGCTTGAATGGTAGAGAGGGCTAACTCGTATTCCTTGCGCGCCGTTGCCGCATCTTTTTGTGCCAAGGCCAAATCACCCAAACGATCGTGAAAAAGGCCTTCAAAGCCAGGGTAGTTCTCGCTCAAGGCCGATTTGGCTGCATCGAACTCGGATTGCTCAATCAGAATACCGGCCAACATCAAACGGGCAGTGGCAACGTACTCGTCCAGCTTGGCTTTTTCAGAAGCCCACTTCAACGATGCTTTCGCTTCTTCCAGCTTACCTTCATCGAAAAAGGCTTTGGCTGCAATCAGCGCCCCACGCTGTGCGTAAGGGGAACTGGCATGCTCCTCGAACAGGGTCTTCTGGATTTCTCCCAACAGTTCGATATTTCCCTCGCGAGTAGCAGCCTCCAAGCGTTCATAGACGACAACCGCTTCGGTGGACTGGCGTGCTTGCCACCATTTCCAGCCATTGTTCAAGGCGAAGGCGCCAAACACAAGAATCAACACGGTCAGGATAAAACTGCCGTACTTGGCCCAGAATGCTTTCAAACTGGCCAGTTGTTCTTGTTCCTCAAGACTGTATCGACTCAAGACTCATCTCCTTCTCTGTAAAGCAGACCGAAAATGGCTTCGGCCAATCCTTCTTGTTTGAATTCTTCTTGCTTGCTCTCACCACGCAATATTTTCACCGCTGCGGTTCCCGCATTCAACTCGTTCTCACCCAGAATAACCGCAACGGATGCACCGCTAGAATCGGCCCGCTTCATTTGGCTTTTAAAACCGCCACCACCAGCGTGAAGCACCACGGCAAATCCTGCATCCCGCAGCTCTTCAGCCAGGGTAAATGCACGCCGTGATGTGCCCTCGCCTTGATGTACCACATACACATCCAGGTCAGCCGTGTCATCGGGTTGATTTACTTCGAGGTACAACTCGAGCAAACGTTCCAGTCCAATCGCAAAGCCGATGGCTGGCGTGGGCTTGCCACCCAGAATTTCAATCAAGCCATCATAGCGACCACCGCCACAAATAGTGCCCTGCGTGCCCAAGGCATCAGTAATCCACTCGAACACGGTGAGGTTGTAGTAATCCAGACCACGGACCAAACGTGGGTTTTCAATGTAACGCACGCCCGCATCGTCAAGCAGGCGTTTTACGCCCTGATAATGTGCCAGGGATTCCGTTCCCAAAAATTCCGACAAACGCGGTGCGCCGTTGACCATGTCTTGCATGGTGGGGTTTTTCGTATCCAGAATACGCAGCGGATTGCTGTGCAGGCGGCGCTTGGCATCTTCATCCAGCAAGTCGGCGTGCGCTTCAAAATACGTAATCAGCGCCTGCCTGTGCGCCAGGCGTTCTGGTGCTTCACCCAGGCAGTTGATTTCAAGGCGCACATCTTCAAGTCCCATCTCACGCCACAGGCGCGAGAGCATCACAATCAACTCCGCATCAATATCGGGCCCAGCAAAACCCAGTGCTTCAACATCGAGCTGATGAAACTGCCTGTAACGCCCGCGCTGGGGGCGCTCATGGCGAAACACTGGCCCCATGGAGTAAACCCGTTGAGGCGCTGCATAAGTCAGGTTGTGTTGGATGGTGGCGCGCGCAATACCAGCGGTAAACTCCGGCCGCAAAGTAAGTTCATCGCCATTCAAGCGATCCACGAAACTGAACATCTCTTTTTCAACGATGTCGGTGACTTCACCAATGCCCCGGCGAAACAGCGACGTGGGCTCCAGTACGGGGGTTTTGATCAAGCGGTAGCCATAAGAGGTCAACCACTCACGAAGCATGACCTCGAGATTCTCCCAATGAATGCCCTCTACGGGCAAAACATCGTTCATTCCCTTGACGGATTGAAGTCGGGGTTGCTTTTTGGCTTTGGATTGTTCCGGCGACTCAGGATGACTCATTGACGCATTCAACTTAATTTCTCAACCCGGTATTGTCGCCTATTCTTGGGCTACTTGTTGCCGCCAGCGTACCTTTGCTCGACATAACGCTGCACAATTGCCTGAAATTCCTGAGCGATGTTCTCGCCCTTCAAGGTCACCGTGCGTTTGCCGTCTAAAAACACAGGGGCAGAAGGAGCCTCACCAGTGCCCGGCAATGAAATACCGATGTCGGCGTGCTTGCTTTCACCCGGACCGTTCACCACGCAGCCCATCACAGCGACTTTCATTTCTTCAACGCCCACATACTGGTTTTTCCAGATCGGCATTTGATCGCGTAGGTAGGTTTGAATTTGATCAGCCAATTCCTGAAACACGGTACTGGTGGTTCGGCCGCACCCAGGGCAAGCAATCACCTGTGGCGTGAAGGCACGCAAGCCCAGCGATTGCAAAATTTCCTGCCCTACAAGCACCTCCTTGCAACGGTCACCATTGGGCTCGGGCGTAAGCGACACACGAATGGTGTCACCAATGCCTTCTTGCAACAGCACAGACAATGCGGCAGTAGATGCCACGATACCTTTCGTGCCCATTCCCGCCTCAGTCAAACCAAGATGAAGGGGAAACTCGCTTCGACCCGACAATTCCCGGTACACCGCAATCAGGTCTTGAACCTGACTCACCTTGCAGGACAACACAATTTTGTTGGAAGGCAAACCGAGCTCGACCGCTTTGTGTGCACTACTTACCGCAGATTCAATCAGTGCCTGGTACATCAGTTGCTGCGCTGGCAGTGGGTCGGCTTTCTTGCCGTTTTCATCCATCATGCGGGCCAGCAGATTTTGGTCCAGGCTGCCCCAGTTCACGCCAATCCGAACTGGCTTGTCGTGCTCAGCAGCCATTGAAATCATGGCCGCAAAGTTATCATCGCGCGAACGGGATGAACCGACATTGCCAGGGTTGATGCGGTACTTCGACAGGGCCTTTGCGCAATCCGGGTATTTTTGAAGCAACAAATGCCCGTTGTAATGAAAATCACCCACCAAAGGCACAGGGATTCGCATTTTATCGAGCTGATCTCGAATGTAAGGCACGGCTTCTGCAGAAGCATCGTTGTTCACCGTGATTCGAACCATCTCGCTGCCGGCAAGATAAAGAGCCTTGATTTGCAATGCCGTATTCAGCGCATCGGCCGTGTCGGTGTTGGTCATGGACTGCACCAAAACAGGGGCGCCGCCACCGATGGACACAACATGGTCTTTCCAGCGGACATCCACTTGATGAGTTTTGTGTCGCTTCAAGGGGGTATTTGGAATCACGATGAACTTCTGGCGAGATGGACGGGTTGCTGAAATGAGGGAGCCGATATAGCCCCCTTAAAGAATTTACTGGACAGTGATTCGAGCCACTTCTCCACGAATGGACGACGTGAGGTCAACCGGCTTACCGTTGCTGGACACACTCACAGCCTTGGCGTTACCGACGATCAACTTGAAGGGAGCCTGCCCCTTGACCTCCAGATTGCTGCCGCCGTCATTCAGTTGGGAAATCAGCACCTTGTCATTCGCGTCGCGAACGGTCACCCAGGACTGCTCTTGGAAGTTAAACCGCAATACACCCTCGGCACCGGCAGCCAGAGGGGTGGCCGCAGGTGCCACAGGTGCAGCAGGTTCGGCCACTGGAGCAATCGCGTTCGCGCCCAAGGAAGCAGTGGTATTCGATGTTGTGCCCGCCGAAGGAGCCGCCTCCCCTTCAGGCAAAGCGGGTTGTTGGAGCGCAGGAAAAACAGAGGTGTCACCAGCGACAGCGGGTGCGTCAAGCCCAAGCGGCAGAGAACCATCGGCTTGCACAGCGCTGTCCGCACCTGGCGAAGTGGAGGCCACCGGTGCGTCATTGGGTTCAATCACTTCGGCGTCCACCACCTCGGGCTCTTGGCCCGACATGAATACCGGTATGTAAAAGACAGCCATCACAACCACGGCTGCCAGTACGATGCCGTAGCTCAATGACTTCTTGCCTGTTTTACGATCAAAATTCAAAGTGGACAAGCGCTTGGAGCTGTTGGGCATCTTGGGCTCAAACGGCTCGGAGCGCCCACTTTCGGCCTGGCCAGAACGAGCGGCTTTTACCTGAGCACTGGCCTCAGAAAACCCGAAGGACATGATGACCGGTGCAGGGTCCATCTTCAGGGCCTTGCAATAACTTTTAATGAAAGCCTTGGCAAAGGTCTCGGGCGGTAGGCGCCCAACATCACCACTTTCAATGGCTTCAAGCTGACGTTCGTTGATTTTGGTTTGAGCACTGATGTCGCTCAAGGAATAGCCGGCCTTTTCACGGGCAGCACGTAAAATTTCTCCCGGGTTCTGGCCCGATTCAAGCAGAGTCAAATTGGGGTGCTTTTCAGCGAAGGAGCCATTGCTTGGCTCCGGTTTTGCATCTTGACCTGCACTGGCGTCTGATGATTCAGTTTTGCTCATCGCACGATTTTCATTCATTTGGTCTTTCCAAGCGTCGGCAGGCGCAAAGGGCCCCGATTAATCATTGTAGTTCTTTACCGCCACCACCTCTGCAGCATAATCGAAGCAAGCAGGTAGGTTCAAGCGATTTCGATGAAAATTCAATGTGTTGAGGAGTTTTTTGAGAATGCGCCACAAGTTTGGCGACAAAAATATCGTTTTTATAATTGAATCAATACGCAATCACTGCCACAACACACTCAATCTTGCTTTCATTGTATGACAAAGCATGCACGCTGTTTGCCTAGCCCCTGCGTTTGGAGGAACCCCTCAGTTCTTCCAGGGACACCGTACTCACAAGCCTCTCCTTGACCTTGGTTCGGTCTCGAACTTCGCCAGCCAGTTGACCACAGGCCGCATCGATGTCATCACCCCGGGTTTTACGAACTGTAGTTACTACGCCCGCGCCACCCAGGATATCCACAAACGCTTTGATCGCAGGGCTGGTTGACTTGAGCAAACCCGACTCCGGGAATGGATTAAACGGGATCAGGTTGAATTTACAAGGCACAATTTTGGCGATTTCAAGCAATTGCTGGGCATGCTCTGGCTTGTCATTCACTCCATCAAGCATGACATACTCAAAAGTAATGAAATCACGCGGCGCAAATTTCAGGTAACGCAGGCAGGCATCAAGCAACTCACGCAATGGGTACTTTTTGTTCAGCGGCACGAGGTGATCGCGCAATGCGTCATTGGGGGCATGCAATGAGACAGCCAAGGCCACGGGGCAATCTTGCGAAAGCCTGTCCATGAAGGGCACAACGCCCGATGTCGACACAGTGACCCTGCGGCGGGAAAGACCGTAAGCCGTGTCATCCAGCATTAATTGCAAAGCCGGGACCAAGGCATCGTAGTTCAACAGGGGCTCGCCCATGCCCATCATGACCACATTCGTAACCGGGCGCTCTTGGGCGTAAACACGGTCGCCAGCTTCGCGCAGCAACACATTGGCCTTCCACAACTGGGCCACAATTTCAGCGGTACTTAAGTTGCGGGAAAAACCTTGTTTGCCAGTAGAGCAAAAACGGCAATTGACCGCGCAGCCTGCCTGCGAGCTGACGCACAGGGTTCCGCGGCGCTCTTCGGGGATGAACACTGTTTCAACTGCATCGCCATTACCAACATCAAAGAGCCACTTGCGCGTGCCGTCTTTGGATACGTTGTCGGAAATGATACTGGGGGCCTTGATGCAGGCACGGCTGTTTAAATTCTGGCGAAATGATTTCGCAAGGTCGGTCATGGAATCAAAATTGTCCATGCCTGATTGGTGAATCCACTTGGCCAATTGTTTGGCTCTGAATGGTTTTTCACCCAAATTGCCACACCACTGAATCAACTCGGGCACCGAGTAGTCCAGCAAATTGTCGAGTTGTGCACTCATGGTGTGTCCTTTCAAAACAAACGGGGACGCACGTGCGCCCCCGGAATTCAACGCAATCGAACTA
>JAHJCM010000068.1 GCA_018812945.1 Gammaproteobacteria bacterium
CCACTGCTTGTTGCACATGGCCGTTGACACGCAACGCAATTGAAATGGCGTAATGCGGGTAGCCGTGTATGAAGTTCGCGGTGCCATCGATCGGATCGATGACCCACTCGTAGTCGGATTTGCCGGATGCGCCGCTTTCCTCGGCTAGAATGGCGTGGTCAGGAAAGGCTTGCTTGAGTACTTCGATAATGGCGCTTTCAGCGGCTTGGTCGGTTTCGGTAACGAAATCGTTGGGCCCTTTGACACCGATTTTTACCTGATCGAGGTCTAGCTCCGCTCGGTTGATGATTTTTCCCGCAGCGCGAGCGGCTTTCACCGCCACGTTCAACATCGGATGCATGGCCTTTCCTTTCAATTTGAATACGTTTAACCCGACATTATAAATGACCGCAGCCAATTCCCTCGAATCCATTTCAATAGTTCTCGTAAAAACAAGCCATCCGGGCAATGTTGGTTCGGTGGCACGCGCCATGAAAACCATGGGTTTAACTGATTTGCGCCTGGTTGAGCCGAAAACGAAGGAAATTTGCAGCGCCGAAGAGGCGATTTCACTGGCCAGCGGTGCAGCAGATGTGCTTGAACAGGCCCGTGTTTACGACTCTTTGCCCGATGCCTTGTCTGATCGAAGTGTGGCATTTGCTTTGTCTGCGCGTCCGCGCGATTTGGGCCCAAGTTTGCAAAGCCCGCAGGAGGCAGCGCGAGAAGCATTGAATTTAACGGAAAGTGGCGTGGGCGCAGCTTTTGTGTTTGGTGCCGAACGCACGGGTTTAAGCAACGATGAGCTGTTGGTGTGCAATCGGCAGGTGACGATTGCCGCCAACCCGGTTTACAGTTCGCTGAACTTGTCGCAAGCCGTGCAAATTGTGGCCTATGCCTTGCGCACGGAATGGGCGGCTGGTGAATTGGCCGTGGCTGCCGAAGGCTCTCTTGCTGACAGTGTGAGGCAGGGTGGTAAGCTGGCTACTGTGAAGGCGGTGGCCGATTTACAGGCCCATTGGCTGCAAGCCATGGAGGCGGTTGATTTTATCAATCCCGACAAGCCGAAAAAGGTGGTGCAGCGCTTGGCACGAATGTTGGCCAAAACGCCTTTGGAGCAAGAAGAGGTGGATATGCTGCGTGGGTTTTTCTCGGACGTGATGCGGGTGGTGGACAATCGCCTTTATCCGCATGAATTTGAGCGCAAGAAGCCTTGATACAGCCGTGATACACTGCGGCGACCAGCGTTTGACGCATCAATAACAATTGATTCAGGGTTTTCCGCGCATGTGGATTCGACTACAAGAAGACATTGACACGATTTTGAAAAAAGACCCGGCAGCCCGAGGGCGTCTGGAGGTTTTTCTGTGCTACCCCGGTTTGCATGCGCTGATTTGGCATCGCCTGGCTCACAGGGCATGGGCAGCGGGTTTAATCACGCCGGCGCGTTTTTTGTCGCATTTGGGGCGTTTTTTCACAGGCATTGAAATTCATCCCGGTGCAATCATTGGCAGGCGTGTCTTCATTGACCATGGTATGGGCGTGGTGATCGGGGAAACAGCCGAGATTCATGACGATGTGACCATTTACCAAGGCGTTACCTTGGGCGGTACTTCATTGGCCAAGGGCAAGCGACACCCCACGCTTGAAAAGGGCGTGGTAGTTGGGGCTGGTGCACAGGTTTTGGGGCCATTCACAGTGGGTGAGGGTGCCAAGATAGGGTCAAATGCCGTGGTAACCAAGCCAGTGCCCGCGGGTGCCACGGCGGTGGGCAACCCGGCACGCATGATTTTGAAAGCTGAAGAACGCGCACCAGGTGAGGAATTGACAGGCGCGGCAAAAACCAAAGAAGAGTTTTTGGCCTATGGTGTGTCCAAGAATGGCGATGATCCGTTGATTAAGGCCATGCATGGTTTGATTGACCAGGCCATTGCCCAGCAGCAACGCATTGAACAGCTTGAAAAACAGCTGAGCAAAGGCAAAGCGCAGCCCGATTGCGGAGACTCCGTGGACTGTGAAGAATTGAAAGCCCTGAACAAACTTGTGGACAACTAGCCACCTAGTTAAAAAGGGTCAGGCTGAATTCCCCGCTGCTTTGTAGCTTCAAGAAACCGCCCTTTGGGCGGTTTTTTTCTGGTTCATCAAAATCCCAATCGGGCAACACAATGCGCTGGCCTTTTTGCAGCTGTCCTTGGGTCGATTCGGGAGAGGTGGGGGCTGGGCTGGTTAAGGTGTGGTGTATGGCACAGCGGTGTGTGTGCCCATGCAAAATCACATCGCTTTTGCCGATGTAATAGCCATCGGGCCATTTGCCCTTGAATGATTCAGCCACTGCTTGCAGGTTGGCGTCCATGATACTCATGGCGCTATTGGCTTTGTGTATTTTGCTTTCGCTGCGAATGGCTTTGGCCATTTCAATGCGTTGCTTCAGGGGCAGTGCCAGAAAGTTTTTTTGCCATTTCTCATCACGGCTTTGAAGCCTGAATTTTTGGTAGGCTTTGTCGTCAGTGCAAAGTTGATCGCCGTGCGTAATCAGCACCACCTGATGGTTGACCAGCAAAAATTCTGGATCTGGCAGAATTTCAAACCCAGCGGCTTCGGCAAATTGCTCACCGAGCAGGAAGTCGCGGTTGCCATGCATGAAATACAGTATGGTCCCGGCAGACTTTGCACTTTGAACCGCTTGGATAACTCGCTCGCAGGTGCTGTCGCTGTGGTCGTCTCCATACCAAACCTCAAAAAGGTCACCGAGCAGAAAGATGAGCGTTTGTTCTTGAGCGACACTGGCCAACCAGTTTTCGAAGGCTTCCAGTGTTTTGGGCGTGTCTTCAGAAAGATGCAGGTCAGAGGCAAAGAATGCAGCACCTTGTTGCGGAATTTCAATCAACTTGTTACCTGATTAAAAGTCATCAAAAAAGCCCTTGAGAGAAGGGCTTTTTTGACTGGGGCCGACTTAGAGTACTTCAACACCTTGAATCACCACGTCTTCCAGTGGTACGTCTTGGTGGAAGCCTTTCGAGCCGGTTTTTACACCCACAATTTTGTCTACAACTTCTTTGCCTTCAGTGACTTTGCCGAATACGCAGTAACCCCAGCCTTGTGGTGTTGGGCTTTTGAAGTTCAGGAATTCATTGTTTTCAACGTTGATGAAAAACTGGGCGGTTGCCGAATGTGGATCGTTGGTACGGGCCATGGCAATCGTGTATTTCTCGTTTTTCAAGCCATTGTCAGCTTCGTTTTTTACCGGGTCTTTGGTGGGCTTTTGTTTCATGCCAGGCTCGAAGCCGCCGCCTTGTACCATGAAGCCGCTGATGACACGGTGGAAAATGGTATTGGTGTAAAAGCCGCTTTTCGCGTATTCCAGAAAGTTCGCCACAGTGGCCGGTGCTTTTTCAGCGTCCAGGGCGATTGTAATGTCGCCAAAATTTGTTTTAAGTTTAACCATGGTTCGTTTTTTCGCTTTTGCAAACGCAGAGGAGATTGAAGAATTACCGATGCTAACAGCTATCGCCGAGAACATCGACCACTTGAGAAAAACACGTTTGCCTTGAGTCACAGACTTGTTCCTTACAGTTTGAAAGTGTCTTCTTGAACAATTTGCCAACGGGTACCCACTTTCATCCAATATTGCTGTTTGCGGATTTCACCCGACAGTTTGTCTTCTTGCCTGAATGACACCAGCATCATGTCTTTGTCGCTGGGGTATCGCATGACAGTGAGGTCATCGATGGAAATTTTCCCGAATGACTTGTTGCCGATTTGCTGGTTTTTTTGCCACTCGATCAGACCTTGTCCATCAATTTTGACGTCGCTCGCGTAGTGGTAAATGCCTTTGGAGAAGCCTTTTTCAAGATCTTTCTTCCAGGTGTCCACCATTCGCAGGGCTGCTTTGCGGTGGCTCTGCCACACATCAATTGGCACGAAGTCTAGCCTTTCGCTGATCACGACCTGCGTGCTGCCGATGTCAACAAATTTTTTCAAGGCAAGCAAATCCTGGTTGGCCAGTACCACACAGCCATCGCTGGCCTTGGGTGGGCGGCTTACATAATGCTTTGGCATGCCATGCAACCAAATGCCATAGCCTGTTTTTCCAAGGCGCTTGTCCCAAGCGTTCGGGTAGTCGATAGGCAGGGCGATGGGGCCGTAGAAGTCAGTCAGTTTTTCTTTGGGCAGCAGTTCAGTGATGGTGTACACGCCAATGGGCGTACGCTTGTCACCCTCGCGTACCTTCACCGCGCCCATTTTGCCTTGGGACACGTAAAAGTCGGTCACGAGACGGGGTTGCGGAAATGCATTTTCATACAGGAACAGTCGTGAACGCGTGGTGTCGACCAAAATCACGTAACGTTGATCGTCGTTCAATTCAACCAGCTCAGCAGGTAGCAGGTCCCGTTGCGGACGGTCTTTCACCGCCTTGAAGCGCGCGATTGCTTCCTCGCGCAATTCCGTCAGTTCTTCCTGTTTGTCTTTGGGCACATCAGGCATGTCCCCAATTTTGGTCAGGGGGCGCCCCGCTTTCAGCGACAGAATATCGCCCTTGAGCATGTGACCCAGGTAAAAATTGGGAAATTCACTCAACAAGCGGTTGGTCAATTCAAGCGCTTTGTTCAGTTCATGATTGCTCAGCGCCAGATAAATTTCTTCGACTGCTGTGTCGATTACCGGTTGGTAGCTTGCCGATTCAAACAACTTGCTGGCCAGCGAGCCCTTTTTGGGTTCCGGGCTGCTGTAGGCCGCAAGGTCGAATGACTCCTCAGAGCCAGACTTCACAAAAGTGGGAGCCGCCGTGAATGCCCAAAAAATCAGGGGGGCGACCAAGCGCAACCCTTTGGACATTCCACGAAGCCTGCTTCTAGACCACATTTAGCCGCCCACCCTCTCGCTGGTGATTTTCCAGGTGCCGCCTTCCTGTTTCATGGTCAGTGTTTTGCTGGACACATTGTTCAGGCGGTTGGAAAAATAGCTTTGCTTGAATTTCACCACGGCTTCATTGCCAGTGATGGTGATCAATGGGTTTTCAACCACCACGCGAATGGTTTCTTTGCCAACAATGCGTTGTTCGCGCATTTTTTCCCAGTTTGCACGGTTCATTTTGCCTGGTGTTTCAAAGTCTTGGCTGTAGGCACCTAGGTAACCGGCCATGTCTTGATCCGTCCATGCTTTGGCCCAAGCTTCAACGGCCGCCAGTACCTGGCTGTCCATACCGATGGTATTGGGTTTTGGTTCAGCAGGTTTGCTGGCTGTAATGGCAGGCTCTGCCGGGGCTGGTTTGCTGGGTGCCACTTCAACTGCGGGTGGCGTAGCAGCAACCACCGGCGGGGTGGGCACTACCGCTGGCGCAGTTTTTGAGGGTGCTGGTTTGCTAGCTGGTGCGGCTGCTGGTGCTGCCGCCACAGCCACAGTTTCGGGCTTGCCGGCAATCAGGTTGCGCACCAGTGACAATTTGGTTTGCGCGGTTGAATTGCGCCCGTCCAGTTGAAGTGCTTTGTCATAGGACTGGCTGGCCAGCTTGGCGTACACATCGCCCAGGTTCTCATGGGCGGTGGCATAGCTGGGGTGAGTGCGAATGGCCATTTCAAGCGACTCGCGGGCTTTTTCATACTCACCACGGCCTGCGTACAACACAGCCAGGTTGTTGTAGGGCTCAGGCAGCTCGGGAAAATCCTCGGTCAGCTTGGTGAACACGGTAATGGCTTCGGCAGTTTTGTTGCGTTCAGTCAGAATCAGGCCCTTCAGGAAGCGCATTTGAGCATCGTTGGGTCGGTTGGCCAGGTATGCGTCTGCACGTGCCTGCGCTTGCTCGAATTGACCGCTTTGAATAAGTTTTGAAACTTCATCTGATTCGTCGGCATGGCCGGGTGCTCCGGCAAACGCCAAACCCATGAGGGCGATCAGCAAAGCATATTTGCTTTTCTTGTATTTGCCACTGATTGACGACGTGATTGTTTTTTTAGCCTGCATTCGGTTGCGCCTTTGCGGGGTTACCCGTTTCATCTGATTGGTAGGGAAAAACTCGATCATGCGTAATGATATACTCGACCGCTATTGTAGCAAGCCCTAGAGCGGGTTGGCTTCTGAGCTGGGTTTCCTGAGGGTTCCAGTGTCAGATTGTACCGTTTTGGCTGGCTGGGTCCGCTTTTTTTCTGAGTCCAATGAAATCGTCTCTTCAAATTTACAATTCAATTCTAAGGAAAAAGCAGGCTTTTTCACCGCTTGATCCACAGAACGTTCGAATGTACGTGTGTGGCATGACAGTCTATGACTTCTGCCACTTGGGCCATGCCCGTGTCATGGTGGTGTTCGATCTGTTGAAGCGCTGGCTGCGTGCCTCTGGCTACCCGGTCACCTATGTACGCAATATCACCGACATTGATGACAAAATTATTCGCCGCGCTGTTGAGAACGGTGAAAGCATTCGTTCGTTGACCGATCGCTTCATTGCAGCCATGCATGAGGACGCCGATGCCTTGGGTATTGAACGCCCCGACCACGAGCCCCGTGCCACAGAGTATGTTGCAGAAATGCAGGACATGATACACACCCTGATGAACAAGAGACTCGCTTACCGGGATGATTCCGGTGATGTGAACTTTGCCGTGCGTGCTTTTCCTGAATACGGCAGGCTATCAGGCAAAAGTCTGGATGAATTGCGGGCAGGTGAACGTGTGGGGGTTTCAGGCAGCAAGAACGACCCGCTGGATTTTGTGCTGTGGAAAAGCGCAAAGGCCGACGAGCCCGCAGATGCAAAATGGGATTCTGATTTCGGTGTAGGCCGCCCTGGTTGGCACATTGAATGCTCAGCCATGAGTTGCAAGTTGTTGGGCAATACGTTTGATATTCATGGCGGCGGTGCTGACTTGCAGTTTCCTCACCATGAAAACGAAATTGCCCAAAGCGTGGGCGCCACTGGCGAGGGTTTTGCCCAGTATTGGATGCACAACGGTTTTGTGCGCGTTGAAACGAACGGCCAATCCGAGAAAATGTCGAAATCGTTGAATAATTTCTTCACGATTCGGGATATTTTGAAGGTATACGATGCTGAAGTAGTGCGCTTTTTTATTTTGCGAGCGCAGTATCGCAGTCAGTTAACCTATTCAGAGGGCCATGTACAGGATGCAAAAGCAGCCCTGGGCCGCCTGTACACGGCTGTGGGCGACGTTCAGGTAGCAGATTCGATTGATTGGACGCAGGAATTTGAAGCGCGCTTTGCTGAGGCGATGAATGATGACATGAACACACCGATTGCCGTATCTGTGTTGTTTGAAATGGCCAATGAGGTGAACCGCACTGCAGACCAGAAATTAGCGGCCCGCTTGAAAGCTTTGGCGCAGGTACTGGGTTTGTTGGGACGTACGGCTGAAGCTTTTCAGAAAGCCGAGGTGGGCGACCAAGCGGGGGCCTTGGACGAGGCCGAGATTCAAGCGTTAATTGATGCCCGAACCCAGGCCAAGGCCGACCGGGATTTCTCAAAAGCGGATGCCATACGCCAGCAATTGCTCGACATGGGCGTGGTATTGGAAGACAAACGGGGCGGTGCAACCGAATGGCGGCGAGCCTGAGGTTGAATCTAGATCCCCACGCGCCTGATTATTGGCAGGTGGCATGTGAGGCCTTGGCTTCGCAAAGCCCGGTGTGGGCTGAATTGGTGGCTCGACATTCGGACCGAGCCCTGCGTTCTCGTGGAGCACCTTATGAAACCATGTTGCGTTCGCTGGTGGGCCAACAAATTTCGGTCAAAGCTGCTGACGCTGTGTGGGCCCGAGTGGTCGAGGCGCTGAATGGGCAAATCAATAGTAGTGTTTTGCTCGCTCTAAGTGATGATACTTTGAAGGCCACTGGCCTTTCACGCCAGAAAATAGAATACGCACGTGCCTTGAGCGAATTTGAGCAGCTAGGACGTCTTGAGTTAACACTGCTGGATGGCATGGATGACGAGGCCTGCACGCGCCACCTGTGTGAAATCAAGGGAGTAGGGCGCTGGACGGCCCAAATGTTTTTGATGTTTTGTTTGCGCAGGCCCGATGTTTGGCCTGTGGATGACATTGGTGTGCAGCGCGGTATCTCGCGCCAATTTTTCGAAGGTGAACCCATCGGACCGAAAGAAGCACTACAATTCGGGGAAAAATTAAAACCTTGGCGGACTGTGGCGGCGTGGTATTTGTGGCGCAGCCTGGACCCAGCTGTGGTGGACTATTAAGAGAACCTCATGAAGCAAACATTTCTGGATTTTGAAGCACCCATTGCCGAGTTAAAAGGCAAAATCGAGGAGCTGCGCCTGGTTCAGGATGGCTCAGCTGTTGATTTGTCAGAAGAAATTCGCCGGCTGGAAGGCAAAAGCGATGTGCTGACCAAAGAGTTGTACAGCAAGCTGACCCCTTGGCAGGTTTCGCAGGTGGCGCGTCACCCCCAGCGCCCCTACACCTTGGATTACATTGCCCACGCATTCACAGACTTTCACGAGTTGCATGGCGACAGGCACTTTGCAGACGACCCTTCGATTGTAGGTGGCTTGGCCCGCCTTGACGGTGAAAGCGTCATGGTGGTTGGTCATCAAAAAGGCCGTGATGTGAAAGAGCGTACTTTGCGTAACTTCGGCATGCCACGCCCAGAGGGCTATCGCAAAGCGCTTCGCCTGATGAAAACTGCTGAGAAATTCGGTATTCCCATCGTAACCCTGGTGGATACCCCGGGGGCATACCCTGGTATTGATGCCGAGGAGCGTGGGCAGTCTGAGGCCATTGGCCGCAATTTGATTGAAATGGCACAAATTCAGGTGCCCATTGTCAGTGCGATTATTGGTGAGGGCGGTTCAGGTGGCGCTTTGGCGTTGGCTGTCGCTGACCACGTCATCATGATGGAAAATGCCACTTACTCTGTAATTTCCCCTGAAGGTTGTGCTTCCATTTTGTGGCGCAGCGCTGAAAGGGCATCGGATGCTGCAGAGGCCTTGGGTATTACCGCCAAACGCCTGCGCGATCTTGGGTTGATTCAGGAAATCGTGAAGGAAAGCTTTGGTGGGGCGCATCGCGACCATGCGCAAACAGCCAGCAACTTGAAAACCGCAATCAAGGCTGCCTTGAATATGCTGGTCACCTACAAGCCCAAAACTTTGCTGGACGCTCGCCATGACCGACTCATGAGTTATGGCCACTTCAAGGTGAGCAAATAATTGAAACAGTCGCTTGAAGCCTTTCTAAGCGACTTCAAGCGCCAAGCCCCGCTGCCCGACTGTTTTGTGGTGGCTTATTCAGGCGGGGTCGATTCCACCGTGTTGCTTCATGCATTGCATGCCATGGGTTTGCCACTGCACGCAGTTCACGTGAATCATCAAATCCAGGTGCAGGCCGATGCCTGGGAGTTACATTGTGAAACCCAGTGTCAACAGTGGGGTATCCCTTTTACTGCTTTAAAAGTAAATGTTCAACCCAGTGATCTAGGCCTTGAAGGCCAGGCCCGTGTGCTGCGGTACCGTGCCATTTTTAACTGGATGAAGGCCAATCAACACACAGTGTTACTGTGCGCCCATCATCGGGATGATCAACTTGAAACAGTGCTACTGCAATTGCTGCGCGGTTCGGGCCTGAGAGGAGTGGGAGGGATGCGCGTTGTGGGCCCTGTGGGTGTGGATCGCCATCTGCATCCCGACTTGCTGTTGGGCCGCCCTTTGCTCGATTGCAGCAAGGCCAGTTTGCTCGAGTACGCCCGTGCCAATCGCCTGCAGTACATCGAGGACCTCAGCAACAATGACACTACACTGCGCCGCAATTGGGTACGCCATGAACTATTGCCCAGTCTGGTCGCACACTTTCCACAGAGCCCCAAGGCTCTGCTCCAACTGGCTGAATTTTTTCGGGCACACTATTCGGAAGAAGATTCAAACACGCAAGCCAAGGCGCCGCAGGTGATTTCTGAACATGGAGGCTTGCAATTGATTCAGTGGCGGGCACTGGACGATTCAGCCCAGCTCAATACCCTCCGACATTGGTTGCTTGGCCAGGGCGTACGTTGTGGCAAACTGAAATTGATTGAATTGGCTCGCCAATTGCGTATTGATAAAGGCGGCATTCGCGAGGTGAAAAAAGGCTGGCAAGTGAGAGTAAGCCGACAACAGGCCCATTTGCTGCACACTGAACCAGAGGACAAAGCGATTGAACCACGATGAATTGAGCAACAATGAATTGAACAAGAGCATTGGCAACATTGACCCGGAGACGGTGGCCCGTTGGCTGGAAAGTAGTGGGAACTACAAGGTGTTGCGCCGCATTCAAATGCGCGACACTTTTGGTGGGCAAATTAACAGCCCGGTTAAGGTACTGGTTGTCGACACTGAAACCACAGGTCTTGATTTTGCAACATGCGAAGTCATTGAGGTGGGGGCGGTGCTGATTGAGGTGGACCAGGACACCGGAGCGATTGGTGCAGTGCTGGGGCAATTATGGAGGCCTTGAAGAACCCAAGGTACCCATTACACCCGAGAATTCAGCCATTCACGGTATTACCAACGACATGGTCAAAGGTCAGCGGTTTGATGAAGCTGCGTTAAAAGCCCTGTGCAGTGAGGCCGCTTTGTTCGTGGCGCACAACGCAGCATTTGACAAGCCGTTTATGCTTCGCCGTTTCCCCTGGCTTGAAAAATCGATCTGGGCTTGCACGTTTCGTGAACTGCCATGGACCCAGGAAAATTATTCCGGACGCAAACTGGAATACTTGTTGTCGGATTGCGGTTACTTCCACGGTGCCCACCGTGCAGTGGAGGATTGCAATGCACTGGTCCATGTGTTGGCGCAACCCTTGAAAACATCCCAGCGCATGCCATTTCAGGTGTTGTTTGACAGCGCCAATGAATCGATTTATCAAATCGCTGCGTTGAAAGCACCATTTGAGAAAAAAGATTTTTTGAAGTCCAAGGGTTTTCGCTGGAATGCGGATGATCGAGTTTGGGAATTCGAGGCGGTGGGTTTTTCAGAAGGCAAAGAAGTCATCGAATGGCTGCGGGGGCAGGTGTACTGCACCACCGGAAAAATCATGCTGGGCTTTCGCATTCAGGCTGGGGTTGATCGTTACTCCGGCACTGCGCTGAAGCAACAGTTCAAAGAGGTATAAGGCGTGCCCGCCAAGGTTTATCCTTCCGACACCAGTGAGCTTGCGCTAGATGGCGCACAAGCCCGTGAACGGGACGTTTTGTTGCAATTGCAAGCGCAGCTGCCCGACAACTACACCATTTATCACGGTATTCACTGGTCGAGAATTGAGCATGGGCTGACCGTCACAGGGCGAATCCAATTTCTGGTGCTGGGCCCCAGTGGCATTGTCTACAGCATCTTGATGAAAACCGGTTTGATGAAAGTGGACCAAGGCCGGGTGGTGAAGCAATTGGGTGAACAGCGTCAGGACGTATTCAACGCACTGGCTGAACAGAGTGCTTTGCTGAACCAGAAGTTCAGGTTGCAACACCAGGGTAACTTGCGCGTAGAGCCCATTTTTTATTGCCCCGATTTCACCGTACCCGACCCCGGCGGACTTACCGTGAATGCCGAGCGGGTGGTGGATGCCCGCCACAAAGAGGAATTGGCTGCCCTGATTCAAACCATCGACATTACTGCTGACCTGTTCAGCAGCAACAGCAATCCAAAAGCGATTCATTCATTTTTGTGCAATGAACTGAACCTGGTGCCAGAGGTGGGCGCTTTGTCACAAGCGGCCGAAACATTGGTGACGCGTTTGTCGCACGGCCTGGAGCAATGGGTTTCAAGGCTAAACTTCGAGCCTTTTCGCTTGCGCGTTACGGGTACTGCTGGCAGTGGAAAGTCGCAATTGGCTTTCAGCGAACTGCAGCGCAACCATGGTTTAAAAGCCCGCACATTGTATGTGTGTTACAACCGACCGCTTTCCTCTCACATGGTGCAGCAGGTTCGCGAAGCAGGTTTGATGGGCGCGGTAGTTTTTAATTTTCATGCATTGTGCGACCGAATGCTGCGCGATGCGGGTCAGGAGGTGGATTACGCGTCGCCCGGGGTGTTCGGCCGTTTGCCCGAGCAGGTATTGGGCACACCGCTGGACAAACGCTGGGTTTTTGACTCGATTGTGGTGGATGAGGGTCAGGACTTCGACCAGAGTTGGCTGCCTGTGCTTCAGCGTTGCGCACATTCGGGCACCCGGTGGCTGTGGCTGGAAGATCCAATTCAAAACCTGTACGCCAAGCCAGCAGTCAGCCTGCCCGGTTGGGTCAGCTTGCACACGCCCATGAATTACAGAAATCCGAAGCGAGTGGTGCAGGCTTTGCGCTTGGTTCAGCGCGAGTTCAAGTTTGAATCTCCGTTGCCGCTGGACATCGAACCAGCCTGCCCCCTGGAAGGTTTGCCCTTGGAGTTTTTCGAGTATGACGATGATGAGTCGTTGTTGAGTCAAACCGCCAAGGCAATTACTGCCTGCTTGCGGCACGGTTTCACGCGCGACAAAATTGCCGTACTTAGCATGCGGGGGCATGAGAAATCAAAGATATTGGCGCAAGCCAGCCTTGGACCACACACCCTGAGGCACTTTACCGGTCGATATGATGAGAATGGTAGCCAGGTATTCACTGAGGGTAACGTGCATGCAGAGTCGGTTTACCGCTTTAAAGGGCAGGCAGCACAAGCTGTGGTGGTAACCGAATTGGTTTTTTCGGAGTTTAACGAAGCTGATTTCCGAAAGCTGTTTGTGGCCATGACGCGGGCCAAGTTGCTGCTGGTTCTGGTTGGTCAATCAGACACCCTGCAGCGTTTGCGCAGGGCTGTTTTTGCTTGAAGTTCAGCGTTTGCTTACTGCTGAATTTGCCAGGCACCTTTGCTGGGCGAGCACACCTCACCCCTGAACTTTGTTTTTTCACCGTTCACAATGGTCACCCCGAGGTAAGTGCGGCAAGTGTCTGACTTTGCACCTGGTGACAAATACACTCCTACACCATTTACAGGGTTAAGCCAGCGCACAGCTTGACCCGAGGGCACCAGTTCCATGGTGTGCCCGAAACAATGGGAGTCCACGGCAAATGCGTCCACCAGCTGTGTTTCCGGGAAAATTATTTTGAAGGCATCGGTTGATTCAACGTAGGCCATTTGATCGGTCAAAGTGCCTTTCAGTGCCTCGCTTTGAACCAGTTTGGCATCGCACTGGCCTCGAAGAACGCCAAAGTCGCTGTTCCAACCTTTGCCCGTGTAGCCGATGAAGTTTTTGGCATTGGCCACATCAAATGAAAGAGCCGTGACAAGCGCAAGCAGGCAAACAACAATGTTAAAGCGTACTTTGGCTATGGGCATGGAAGAATACTTAACTGGGCAGCCTGATGACATTGATAAAAACGGTGTGTACGCGAATTTCGTTGACCCAATGAGTGTATCTTTTTCTTTATAAAAAAACACGAGACAGCACCCGGAGGCCGCACAAAATGACAGTTCAGGGCAAAACAGTATCTGCAATTGACATTGTCAAAGGCGCCTTGGGTTTTTTGCCAGACATGCCGCACATTCTCCCTTCGCTGGCCAGTTTGGCTTTTCTCAGGCCACATTCCCGACGTTCGCTGGGCTTGTTGTTTCAGGAAACGGCGCGCAAGCACGCAAAATCGGTATTCCTGAAAAGTGGAGAGCAGCACTGGACCTATGGACAGGCCAATTCCATCTGTAATCAGATGGCGCGGGGTTTTTTGTCCATGGGGGTTAAAGCGGGCGACACGGTGGGTTTGTTGTCCACCAACCGGCCTGAAACCTTGCTTGCGGTGATTGCTTGTGCCAAGTTGGGTGCAGTGGCAGCGCTACTGAATATCAATCAGCAAGGTGCGGTGCAGGCGCATAGTTTGAAGTTGGTGAAACCACGAGTTATTCTGGCGTGCGACCGTGGTCTGGATATTCTCAAGCAGTTGGAATCAGAGAACAGCGTTTTACTCAAAGACATCGAATTGTTGTCTTTGCAAACCGGAAGCACCCATTTAAGAGTGAGCGATTTTCGCAGTGCCTGGTGCACACAGCCTGACCACAACCTGGCGCAAACAGCGCAGATTGTGGCCAGCTCGCCCTGTTTTTATATTTTTACCTCAGGCACAACCGGTTTGCCCAAGGCCTCTGTAATGAGCCATTACCGTTGGTTGCAAGCGGCCTCGGGCATGAGCACCGCAGTGCGTTTGACAGCTTCTGACGTGTTTTACTGCTGCCTGCCGCTGTATCACAACAACGCACTCACAGTGTCGCTGGGGGTGGTGTTGGCTTGTGGCGCGTGTTTCGCACTGGATGAAAAATTCAGTGCCAGTCAATTCTGGAAG
>JAHJCM010000069.1 GCA_018812945.1 Gammaproteobacteria bacterium
ACGCATTACATGGACGAACTTTGCTTTTTTATATATGATTAGGTGCTCATATATTGAGTAAATGATGTCAGAATTCATCGTTCGATTGATCTCATTTGCGTCCATGTTTGTGTTGGTCGGTTTTCTGGAATGGAAATATCCATTTCGGCAACTGACTTGCCGCAAGGGGTTCCGCTGGCTCAACAACATGGGGCTGGTGTTTGAAATCGTGCTCAATGGCACGGCCTTGTTCAACCATGCAAATTTTTCAATTCCGGCAAAGCTTGAACGGGTGATGCGCTGGTTCGTGGTGACCCCCGACATGCATTGGGTTCACCACTCCATTCGCCCTGAGGAAACAAATTCCCACTACGGCTTTAACTTTCCCTGGTGGGATCGCCTGTTCGGCACTTACGTGGCACAACCCAAAGCCAACCCGCAAAGCATGCCCATTGGCATTGAACTGTTTCGCAACGAATCCGATTCTGCATTGCACAGGCTGCTGATTCAGCCATTCAAGCAAAAAGCCGTTTCAAAGGCGACCCAGCAAACGCACCAGCTGCTCGGCATCCGGCTCAATACTGCCGGAGAACAACACGCGCCCGTCGGCGGTTTCCACATGCAGCGTTGGAAACGATTCGATGTCAACCTTGTCTTCCCATTCCGGAAAGTCTTCGATGTCGATCCAGTGCGCATGAACCGAGCTTAGCGTCTGCACCGTTTCCGTAAACGGGGTTTCAAAGGCACGGCATACACCGCACCATTCCGCGCACAACAAATAAACATGATGGTTTTTGGACATAGGTACTGTTTAGTGTGGCAGGGTCAGGCTATTCGTCGCTCACCAGTGCTTCAATAATGGGACAATTGGTCGATTGATCTGTTACAGAGCACCGCGCCACCAACTGTAACAATGTGTTTTGTATTTTTATCAGATCATTGATTCGAGCGCCAATGCATTCCAGCTTGATTTCAGCAAGAGCCTGTGTTTCACGACAAGCGCTGGCGTTGCCCAGCAAAAACAGTTCGGCCACCTCAGACAAGGTAAAACCCAAGGCCTGGGCGCGTTTGATGAAACGAATCTGTTTCACGTCGTGCTCGCTGTACCGGCGTGCACCCTGCACCGGTTTGTCAGGTTGCACCAACATGCCCACACGCTGGTAGTAGCGAATCGTTTCAACGTTCACACCTGCTGCCTGAGCCAAACCACCAATGCTCAATGTGTGTTTGTGATTCATGCCTCTTGACTCCGTACTAGGGTACGGCTTTCACAATATCAGCTTCATCATGCATTCCAAGAGATCGACATGAAACCTGTTCAAAATACTGGCACCCTGATTGGCAGTGTACTGGCTGCATTCGCTGCCTCTATCTGTTGCCTGGGCCCGCTCTTGCTGCTTGCAGTGGGCGTGGGGGGCAGTTCCTCGGTAGGCTTTTTTACTGCAATGGAGCCTTATCGGCCCGCTTTTATCGCCATCACGCTTGGCTTGCTGGCGTTTGCCTACTACCGCATGTTCTGGCGAAAGGCCAATTGCGAGATATGCAGCAAGGGCCAGAAAAGGGCTTTCTGGGTGATCGCCGTTCTCGCACTGGTGATGCTTGCAGTACCGTGGTTTGTTTGAATGCAAAGGAGCACTTGCCATGAGCAACATCATTCTTGAATCTGTACTGACCTGCCCGAATTGTGGCACAGCCACTGCTTGCACCATGCCCACCGACGCTTGCCAGTTTTTCTTCCAGTGTGCCCATTGCAATACACTGCTGAAACCCAAACCTGGCGATTGCTGTGTTTTTTGTTCGTATGGCTCGGTGAAATGCCCGCCCATTCAGCAAGGTAATTCGTGTTGCTAGGGCGCTCAGTCCGCCACAAGCCTACTTTCAAAACCCGAGCCCAGAAGGGCCCGGGACTTTTACCGCATCAGGCGCAAAGCGGGCATGCAGCCAAGGCCACAGTCACCAAGCCAAATACGCCAACGGCAGCAGCAAACAATTTAACTTTCATCAAAAAAACTCCTTTAACAGCAAATGGGAACAGTCCCATATTTCATGTTGCATGTTCCAGCAACTGGAAGGTCAAGCCCTATCGTTATTTTTATTTGATGCGGGCAAAATATAATCTGCAATCAAAAACTCGCCCTCAGGTTCTTGGGGCTCGTCCACCAGCGTGGATGCAATCCTGGCATTGTTCGCCTGAATATCGAGTAATTTTCTTTCCAGTTCCACCAGACTTTGCTTCAAATGCCTGACTTCAACTAGTTTTCGCTCGATCAACTCGTCGACCCGAGTTCTTGAACCACATCCGCAAGAGGGGCCTTGATCGTAATGCTCAAGAACAGACTGAATTTCCTTGATCGAGAAATCCAGTTCCCGAGCCTTCTTGACAAAATCCAGCCGGGACAAGTCTTCTTGCGCAAACACACGATTCTTGCCCTTGCTGAACCAGGAGCCGGAATCTACCCGCTGCGGGGTAATCAAGCCCTGGTCCTCATAAAACCGGATGGTTTTAGGGTTCAAACCGAGTTGTTTGGCAACGTCGCTGATTCTCATGGCAGTACAACAAAGTTAATTCAAACCCAATTGATACCGCAAAAATCAGGCTAGAGGCAAATGATTTTGATCTTTCAAGGCGGCCTGGCTCAAGCACACAATCTCCCCGTCCTGCGGAACCACCAATCGATTGCTAAGCCCTGCATGCTGTGCGGCAATCAACAATTGATCCCGTGTCACCGGGCAGTGGCTGATCGCCTCCAGGTGGTTTGCAATCACCAACCCACTGGTGGCTCGTGTGAATTCAATTACATCGCTCACTCCCATAATAATTTCACCACCAATATCAAACTGTGCGCCACCCGCGGGCACCACACTCGCTTCGGGTTTTCGGGTCCACAAAAATTCCTGAATGCGGGGCGTGAAAATGGTGTCACCACTCAGGTAAAGCGAAGGCTCACCAGGAATTTGAATGAAGTAACCTACGCCATGTTCCATCAAGGAGCCCACAAAACCCCGGCCATGTACACATGGCACGGTACTGATCAAGCCACCCAGAAACGACGCTTTCTTGCTGCCCACGTCAGCCGGTAGCGCTTGAACATTCAGCCCTTTGCCAGCCAGGTGTGGTGCATCATGCGCCGTACAAATCACGGGTATCTGGTGCTGCCTTAGCCAGGCTTTTCCAAAGCGGTCGAGGTGATCAAAGTGGCCTTTCTGGCAGTGGGTGATCAAGCAATGCGTAACTCCCAGCAAAGCCAAGTCGGCTTGGGGAGGCAAACTGACCGTGGGGTTTCTCAACATGCCGCCGGAAAACTTCAACGGCGGTAAGGCGTTCTTGGGAGACAACATGGGATCAACCAACACCCGGTATTCGCCGAATTCCAGAACAATGGTGGCATTGCGCAACTGCTGAATTTTCATGATTTTTCTCCGCTTTGGATGCTGAATCATGACAAGAAAACACACTCGCACGTTATGGCATAGAATGACAACTTTCAGTCATTTTCTGCCACCTAGGTACACCTATGAAAATTGGACTTCTGCTTTATGAGCATTGCATGCCCGCAGGCCTGATGGCATTTAATGACCTGCTACAGGCCAGCAACAGGCTATCGGGCAAAAAGCTGTTTGAAACCTGCTTGGTTGGCACCAGCATGAAACCCGTGCAATGCGCCAATCAGATGGTGTTGACCGCCAATTCATTGCTTGAAGAAACGCAGCTCGATGTGCTGCTGGTGCCCGGCATGTGGACAGAATCGCCCAGCCAGTTGCCCACCTTGCTTGCCCAACACGCCAAGCTGATTGAGCAAATTCGACAACTGCCTGAGCAGACCAAGGTGTGGAGCTATTGCACCGGTGTGTGCTTCCTGGCGGAAAGTGGTCGCCTTGGTCGCCAACGTGCCACTGTTACTTGGTGGTTGGCCAATGCCATGCAAAAGAACTACCCCAAAGTGAAATGGATTATAGACAGCGATTGCGTGGTGACTCCAAAAGTAGCTACGGCAGCAGGAGTCCACGGTTATTTGCTTCTTGCCCAGCAATTGATCGAAAAGTCGCTGAGTAAACCGGCGTTTCAAGAGTTCATCAAACTGATGGTGCTGCCCAGGCCCATGCAACAACACCCTGCATTCAGATCGTTTGCATTCATGGAGCAAGCCGACCCATTGCTGAGAAAACTGGCCGGGATTGTGGCGCAAATGCCTGCAGAGCAAATCACCGTGCAAACACTGGCTGGAAAATTGAATTTGAGCCAACGCACTTTGGCCCGAAAAGTAAGTGCCTTGACCGAGATGCCGGTGGCCAGTTATGCCCGGCAGTTGAAGCTTCACCAAGTCAGCGAGCAACTGATTTGGACGATTGTGCCAGTCAACACCATCAGCGAACAACTGGGCTACAGCGACGAATCGAACTTGCGCCGACAATTCAAGCAAGTCACCGGGCTTTCACCGGTTCAATATCGCAAGAAGTACTCCCGCAACTGACACTGCATTGAATCAATGGGAGTGTCCATGCGAATGTGAAGCTGCGGCAGGTGCCTCGCCCCGTATTTCTGCACGGGCCTGTTTGATGACACTGAAAGACGATGTCAAGCCAAGTGTGGCCATGAGTGCAGCCACCGCCAAGTCGGGCCAGGCTGTTTGAGTCACACCCACCAACAATGCAGCACCCAACACAGCGAGGTTGCCGATTGCATCATTGCGGCTGCATAGCCACACCGAGCGCATGTTGGAGTCGCCATTGCGATAACGGTACTGAATGGCTGCAACACCCACATTCACACTCAAAGCCATTAAACCCACCACGCCCATGGTGGCGTACGATGGAACCTCGCCGTGCATGGCTGCATATGCTGCGAAACCCAACACACCCAAGCCATACAAGCCCATGGATACTCCCTTGAGCAAGGCCGCTTTGGCACGCGTTTGCAGAGCCATACCCAACACAAACAAGGACAAGGCATAGTTGGCCGCATCGCCACCAAAATCGAGTGAATCGGCAAGCAGAGAGACAGAACCTGCCGACCAACTGGCACCCACTTCGATGAAGAACATGGCTGCGTTCGCAATCAGAGCAATCCACAACACCTTGCGAAAACCGGGATTGTTTGCAGCAGACTTGGCCGTTTCATCTGAGGGGCAATGGTTGCAACCGGGCATGGAATTTCCTTAATCAGTACTTGTTTTACTCTATTAGAAACCCTGCCACGGTGGCAAGGTCAAGTACTTGTTTTTAACGCATCATGCACAGCCCACAGGCGGTCTTGCCCCCACACCACGGTATTGCCCACTTTGAATGAGGGCACCCCCCACAAACCAGCGGCAAACAGCTCCTCACGATTGGCTGTGGCACGCTCGCGCCAGGCCTCGTGCTGCAGGGCCACCTGTGCACCCTCCCAGCGCAAACCAGCGCGTTCTACAATTTTTTTCAAACCTTTGTCGCTTCCGGCGTCAATGCCTTCAGCCCACACACCCTGCATGTAGGAAAGCACAAATTCTTGCCCCTTGCTGTGCTGTTCGGCAAACGGAATCAAAGCCAGGCCACGTTCGGTGGGTTTGCCCACGGGGTCATTCAAACGGCCAAAGGGAATGCCGCGCACATGCGCTTCCCGGGCGGTGTCGTACACAATGTATTCGCGCTTCACCTTGGGCACGGGCAAGCCACGCATCACCATGGGCAATACAAAACGCAAATTAACCTTCGCGCCAGTCAGGCGGCCTAACTCGAAAATGCGTGGGGCCACAATGGCGGAATAGGGGCTGCGGAAAGAAAAGAAAAAATCAATGTTTGGCGGGTTCTCTAGTGGTTTCGCATGCTCAAAACCATCGTCTGCAGGAAACAGCAAGGCAATAGCCCCATTGGCTTGCGCACCCAAAGCCTGCAGGCGTTGCTCCAGGTGGTACAGACGATCAATGCCCCAGTACCACTCGCCCTCGTAATACAACATGCCGCCCAGGTAGTGCCCTAATTTGTCTCGCAACCCGTCGGCCTGTGCAATGTGGTTTTGTACGTCTTGGCTGGACACAGGCTTCAATGAATTAAGTTGCTCGGGTGGAACCTCCGTTTCATCGCTGGCCCACAGCCACTGGCCCACCGAGGCCACATGCTCAACAAACTGCCCGCTTTGAATGGCTGCCACCAAAGTGTGGGCAGCCTGGCGGGCACGCGCCAAGGCTGGCTGCTTGCCATGATCCACAAAACTCAAACCGTGGCGCTGCGCAAGCAAAGCGGCATCCACTCGGCTGTAGGCCACCAGTTTTTCCCGTTCAGGTGCGGCCGAATCGGGTGGGGGGCTCACCACATGTGGCTTCAATTCAATGTTGTAACGCGCCAAAAAGCGGGGCAAAGCCTGGGCCATCAAATGGCTATAGGGGTCGTCCAACTGGTGAAAGTAATAAACCTCGTGGGGGCGGCCCGAGGCCAGCCGTGCTTTCTCGGCCTTGGCGCGTTGGGCCAGCAGGGTGGTGCGCGCAAACCGGTGCTGGGTGATCATGGGCATCAACAGGGTTTTTAAACTCATGGTGAAGTCTCTGCAAATTATTTGAAGACACTTTCCTTTTTTATTTACACTATGTCAATTTTTAAATACCGATATACTTGACTGGTTTATAATAAATCGATAGGATGCTACCAAATGTCACATCCAACACTTGATCTAAAACGGGTTTATCTGGCGCTTCGGCGAGCGCTTGAACACACCTTAAAACCATTTGGTTTTTCAGGTGGCCAGTTTGATGTATTGCAAATTTTAATGCACCGGGGCGAAATGGAACACCGCGAGTTACTTCGATCTCTTTCGGTCACATCACCAACATTAACAAACGTGGTGGATGTCCTCGAACGTAAAGGGCACGTAATACGTGTTTCGAACGAAGTTGACGGCAGAGTCAAGTCGATCCGAATGACTGATTCAGCGCGGAGCGTTTGCTATTCAAAAGAGTTTTGCGATGCTGGTGATGCACTAGTAGAAAACATGTTTGATGGGTTTAACGCGGAAGAACGCAAGCAATTCTTGGCCATGCTCGCGCGAATTGAGCGCAATCTCGATGACATTAAGTAAGATTTTTTTTAAGCAAATCGGTAGGAAGCTACTTTTTAAAGTACTTTGAAAGGAGATAAACATGAACACATTCATTTTTTCATTGCAAATATTATTGGGAATGGTACTTGTGCTGACCGGTGGAGGTTCACTCCTTTCCCCTCAACTGTTGCGGCGCAACAAATCAGAGGCGACTCAACGTCCAAAATTTTTCAAAACCACCCAGCTGATCTCAGTTTTTGCTGGACTTCTTACGTTTACTGGCGCGATGGTTCCTTTCTTGGCTTTTTTCGCCTCTTTATTGTCGTTGTTGGCAACATTTTTACAAACACGGATATTTAAAGGCGCCGAGTTCACTAGTCAAAGAATTGCGTTCATATGCCTTTCATTAATCTGCCTCATCATTGCTGTGGCTCAACCACTTGGACTGAAAGTTCTGCTGCTGCCACATGCAGATGAGCTTGAGAAAATTAGCGCGAGAGTCGAGATCATCAAAACCTATGACGAGGGTCAGTCGCTGGAAGGAATCGCAAGCGGTATTGACGGAACGCTTTACATTACTGCCAACCGGAATATCGATTTTTCAAACCCGAAGTACTATCAAAATGCAGAAGGTGAACTGATTGCTCGCAGCCCGGACGGCACAGAGAAAATCTTGTTTAAAACACCCAAAGGCCAAACAGCAGGGGTTATAAGTTTTGCCAAGAATGGTGTCCTGTATATGAGCAGTCATGGAGATGAATCCACAATTTGGCAAATAAGCACCAACGGAAATTCAAAACCTGTAGCCAAACTCCCTGAAGGCGCATGGCCCAACGGCATCGATATTGGACCCGATAATAAAATTTATTCGGCAGATAGTAACCTTGGCATCATCTGGCAAATCGATCCGCAGAATGGAAAAATCAACAAAGTTGTGGAAAATGAAGCATTGAAAGCCCGCCCTTACATCGCGCTAGCCCCAGGTGCAAATGGTCTGGAATTTCTCGGTAATCATCTGTATGTAACGGTGTCTGACAAAACCACTGTGCTCAAATTTGAGCTCGACGGCACCGGAAAACTAGGAGAAGCAACCGAGCTAGCCAAGGGCATACCCGGCGACGACTTTGCGATACGAAAAGATGGCGCATTGTTTATCACCACACACCCCTACAACACACTTGTCAGAGTGTTGCCTAACGGTGAACGCAAATTGATCGCTGACGAAAAAGACCAAATGATTGGCGCAACAGATGCTGAATTCGTTTCGAATGCACTCGATCAGGCTGTGCTATATATCGTAACCGACGGAGGCGCTTTTACCGCTGGCAGCAAGGCCAAAGGTCAGCTACTTGCGGTGTATCCGGACTGACCACCGTCGTGAATTAAATTCACCAGTGCCTTCTCAATGAAGTTTTTTTGCACTGTGGGCCGGGGCACTTTTTGGTCAAACCAGCTGCGCACATTCTGGTCCAGGCCAATGCCGTGCATGTAGTTGTACAGCGCGCGGTTCAGGCCTTCGCCCAGTGCTGCATGGTCTACACCCGTGGGGTCGATAAAGCCGATGTCGTTTTTCGCAAAAGTGCCTTGTGGCAAGGGCTTCAATTGAATGCCATATTCCTCCGGGTTTTTACCCACCGGCGAATGCACAGTGCAGGCGAAACGGTGAAAGTAACCCGATTGAATACAGCCCTCGGCAAACAATTGGCGCACGTATTCCAGCGCATCCACGGTGTCTTGCACAGTTTGAGTGGGGAAGCCGTACATCAGGTAAGCGTGTACCAACACGCCGGCATCGGTAAAGCCTTTGGTGACCCGCGCCACCTGCTCCACTGAAACGCCCTTCTTCATCAGGTTCAACAAGCGGTCGGATGCCACCTCCAGCCCGCCACTAACCGCAATGCAGCCACTGTCAGCCAGCAACTGACAAAGCTCGGGCGTGAAGGATTTTTCGAACCGTATGTTGCCCCACCAAGAGATGGACACATTGCGGGCAATCAATTCCTGTGCCAAGGCCTTCAAGGCTTTGGGGGGTGCAGCCTCGTCCACAAAATGAAAACCGGTTTGGCCAGTTTCGGCCACGATTTGTTCAATGCGATTGACCAGCTCGGTGGCTGTGGCGTTTTCATAGCGGGAAATGTAGTCAAGCGACACATCGCAAAAACTGCATTTTTTCCAATAACAGCCGTGCGCCACAGTCAGCTTGTTCCAGCGCCCATCACTCCACAGTCGGTGCATGGGGTTCAGCATGTCGAGCAGGCTGAGGTAACTGTGCAATGGCAAACCATCCCAAGTAGGAGTGCCCACATCGCCAAACGGCACATCGGGTTCAGCCCAGTTCGTGTATTGAACCGTTCCTTCAGCGTTGCGCGTGAAAGTGCGCACCAACCGCTGCGGGCCACGCTTGCCTTGCAGGTATTCAATCAGGCACAGCAGGGGGCGCTCGCCTGAATCCAGCGTAACGAAGTCTACGAAGTCGAACAATCGGGGTTCGGCCAGTTCGCGCAGCTCAGTGTTCACATAGCCACCACCCAATCCAATTTTGATGGTGGGGTTCTCGGCCTTCATGGCCTGTGCCATGCGCAAGGCCGCATACACCGCGCCGGGAAAGGGCACAGACAACAACACCAGTTGTGGTTGCTGCCGCCTGAATTCCTCCAGTGTCAGCTCGACAAGAATTTCATCAATTAGCGTGAAAGGCTGCTGCAAGGCGTCAGCCAGCGGGTCAAAGCTGGGCTGGCTACCGGCCAGCGATTCTGCATACCGCACAAACTCAAAGCGCTCATCAATCGCATCAGCAATGACATCGGCCAGGTCGTTCAGGTACAAGGTGGCCAGGTGACGTGCCTTATCTTGCGCGCCCAAGGCACCAAAGGCCCAGGCCAGCGGGTCGCCGCCTTCCTCGTCCACATACACATCCAGCGCTTCGAACCGCGGGCCTTCCGGCAAAAAAGCCCGGCTGTTGATTCGGTGCGCCAGGGTGGAGTCGCCCCCCTGCAAAAACCGAATGGTGGGGGCAATGGTGGCACGGTAACGGCTGAACTGATCCATGAACAGGGCCACGCGCTCGGTCACCTCCTCGTACTGCTCAATTTCAGAGGCAATCCTGTCCAGCCCTTCCGGTGAAAACAGCTTTAGCACCAGGCCCAGCGCAATGTCGGCCTGTACGGCATCAACGCCCTGCTTGCGCAAAAAGCCGGTGATGTAAGCAGTGGATGGATAGGGTGTGTTGAGCTGCGTCATCGGCGGGATGAAGGACAACACACGGAAAGGGGTAGACACGATAAAACCTCGGGCTGAACGTGCCTAGATTCTACACCCAGCGGGCGCAATCGATTCCCGGGTTTTATGCAGCAAAGACTTCGTACAGCATGACGCTACACAACAAGGCTGCAGACCACTGCCCCAGAGCCTCCCAAAACTGTTTCATCTTCAAAGCCCCCTGCCTGTAGTCCTGCCTTTACAATAGACCACGGTTCAAAACAAAGTTCAATCCATGACACAACAACTGACTGTATTTGCCAAGTGCAACACGCCGCTTGAACACGATCGCCCTCGCCCTGATCGGCTTGAAAAGGGCAACCCTTTGCGCAGCACCTGGAATCACTACGAGAACAACGGAGTCAGCGCCGGTGTGTGGGCCTGCGAGACAGGCGCTTGGCGTATTGCATTTGCCCCGGGTAAAGATGAATTTTTTCATGTGCTGCAAGGCCGCATTCAAATTACGAACGCAGAAGGGCAGGCCGAGCAATTTGGCCCGGGTGATGCCGGAGTAATTCCGGCAGAATTCACAGGTGTTTTCGAGGTACTGGAGCCAGTGCGCAAACATTACGTAATCGTTGATCGCGCAGCGGTGAACTGACATGGCGGCGCTCAACCCCGGCGAATTCAGCCAGAACATTCAACTGGGCATTGAAGTGGTGGCCACACTGGCCTTTGCCCTGAGCGGAATTCTGGAAGGTGCACGCAAGCGGCTGGACGCCGTGGGGGTGTGCGTGGTGGCATTTTTGGCGGCCTTTGGTGGCGGTACGCTGCGCGATTTGTTGCTGGATGTACGCCCCTTTTTCTGGGTGAAATACATTGAATTGCTGTGGGCCGTGTTCGTGCTGTGCATCGTGGCCATGTTGTTTATGCGGCAGCGACATTTCAAGTTCACTGAAAAAGCCATTTTGTGGCCCGATACTTTGGGGCTGGGCCTGTTCACTGCAGCGGGAGTTTTTGCATCCATCATGGCAGGCATGCCCAGCCTGGTGGCCGTGTTCATGGGTGTAATTACTGGCGTGTTTGGCGGTGTGCTGCGCGACATTGTGTGCAATGAAATTCCGCAAGCCTTCAAAGACCACCGCCCCTACGCCATTTGCGCCTTCTTCGGCGGCTGGGCTTACATTGGCCTGCGTGAACTGGACAACCCGGCGTATGTGAACATGCTGGGCTGTGTACTGGTTACCGTGGGCCTGCGGGCATTTGCAGTGTGGAAAGACGTGCGGCTTCCGGAGTGGAGAAGCTGAATTGGTGATTTAAAACAAACCCAAAGCCAAACCACCTGCGAATGCTTCGCCCAAATCGCGGCAATGTTGCAAATCCGCGGGGGCAATGGTTTTGGGTGCCAGAATTTTTTCAGGCGTTTGTGCGTGGGTGCACACAATGTGTGGCGGCGCCATTTCCGTTAAACGCCAACCCGTGGCAATGCGCTGAATTTGCTTGACTGCACCCTGCCCGTCGCTGCCGGCACACACCAACACGGTGTAGGGCCGCCCATTGATTTGATCGAGCGCTGCGTAGTAGGTGCGGTCGAAAAAATCTTTCATCAAACCCGCCATGCTGCCCAAAGTTTCGGGGGTGACAAACACATAGCCGTGCGCATTCAAAACATGTTCGGCGTTTGTTTCACTGGCGTGTAAAAGCACAGTACGGGTATTGGGTTCAGTGCCCGCCCCTTCAGCCACCGCCTGGGCCATGGCTTTGGACCCGCCAGTGATGGAGTGGTAGATGATGAGCAGGGTTTTCATAAGCTTGATTTGCCACTTAGTTTGTTGGCTGCTTTCCCTAATCCCCCTAATACAGTTTCAGCCACATGGTTGGAAAACCCATCGGGCAGCTTCGCACCAACATTGTTTATGACCGCAGGCGTACGCGCCAGCAAGTCTTCGATGAGTGGCTCGATGTACTCGTTATAACCCAGGTTTTGCGCAGTGCTATTGAAATGCCGCCGGGCAATTGAATCCATGCTGTAGTGCCTGTTTTTACCAAGCAAGGCCATTGAGAGTTTGATCTGTCTAGGCGACCACTGATTGGGTCCATTACCTAACACTGGATAAGCAGACATGACGTCGTACAAAGGTGCCAGTTTGAATCGCCCGCGAGGCAACAGTTGGATACTGAAGTTTTTTGCATGCCCATCGGGTGCGCGCAAAAGCCAAAACAGAATTTGGGTAGCCATCAGTGTCCGAAGGTCGGCAGTCGAATTCTCGGACTGTTGCAGGGTACTAAACAAGGTTTTCAGACCTGGGCCACCGTCACTTTCGTATTTTAGAATTGAGGGGACACCAGTTACCTGGCAAAAGTCCTCCTGGGGTAGACGCATAATCCACTCACCATTCGGTGCAATCTTCCTGTCAAATCGCTCAACCACGAGTACCCGCTGCTTACCAAAAGTGTCAATGTCTACATTCGCGACGGGTAAACCATATGCCTTCAGCAATGTCATGCAAAGCCATTCATTGTCGACTGACGTTGTGAAATCCGCCTTTTGCCCGCCCATTAAACCCATATGTAGTTTAATGATGTGCGTTGTGGGGGTTGAACCTTGCGGTACGCACCACTTGCCCTTCCAGCGCAACAGGGCCGTTTTTTCTTGAGCCCCTGCGATTGAAATACGCAAGTCGGTGTGGGCACTCGTATTTCTACCGAAACCGGCTGGCGAAACCGTATCAATCAAAAGACTTTCAATGTCTTTTTTGCTCACGGCCTGGCCTTGCACACTCTCGATGTTTTCGGGCTCTTCATGCTCTCCCAATAGCTGCACAGCACCCACGCAATCGCGACCAATTGCCTTAAGCAAGTCAAAGGTACCGGTTGAACCTGTTTTGAATCGCTCGGCAACACGCTTACGAATTGCTTCGCTGTCGGGAAGCAGGTTGTCGAAATAATTCAGAACTTTGTCGCCCTTGATTGGCAGATTCCCAATATTGAACGGTAGAGACAATGACAATGGACGTCCAAGTTCGGAAGCCTGCCATGCGGGGTCATACTGAAGCTGCATGTCGCCCCGCGCAGGTATGGTCCATAGCCCCACACGCTGACCGTTCGACCATATCGACAAACTTTGACTGTGTGATTTACGGCCCATGTTACCAATCCGTCGAAGTCCGTTCGGTACGGGTCTCACGCAGCCCGACCGAAAGCTCGAGGCCCAATACAGCGCACCATGTTATTAACTGGGCAAAGCTGAGTTCCTCGGCATGTAACTCCAAATGCGACACACGTGATTGGCTAAGGCCTAACTTACCTGCCAACTGGGCCTGTGACCATTTTTTGGCCTTTCGTGAGGCTTGTAAAATTTGCCCTAGCTGAGCAGTGGTGGTGAGAACATGGTTGTGTGTTGGCATTACAAGTTACCTGAAATACAGATAAATTGAATTTATTTGATTTTCAGGTAAATTGCAATTAGTTGTTATACAAATAATTTTAAAATTCGGTGAGCGACAAATCCACTGACATGATCAAGTCAATTATTCTTGAAGAAGCCGAGAGCATTTTTTATGTCCGCTGAAAACTCACTTAGTACGCAACAAGGTCTAGCTTTAGGGCTCACATTTTTGCTGTTGGCCCTTCTGTACTGCATGGACTTTTTGCAGATTCAAAACACTGAGTCACGCGGTTTGATTCTTCTGGAAGCGTTGGTGATTACTGCCCCCTTCTTGGCTGGTGCCGTTGCGCAGTATTTAGGGTGATCGGCTCTGTTCCTATTCACTTTCACACTTGGCAAGCTATCGTTTGACTACTTGATCTTAACCTTCCGTCTAGAGATTTTTTATTCTGAGATCCCTGAGCTTCTATTGGATTGGTTACCAATCGCTGCATTGCGTTTGCTTTTGCCTGTGTTTTTGATTGTTCTGGGTTTAGTTACTTGTGTTGCATTGGCCAAGCCATTCAAGAAACCACTGCAAAGATAACCTTTGAGCGGTTTTAACATACTGCTTCGGGAGTCAGCCTAAATTTGGCGGTGTGACTGCTTATCGGCCAAAGTGGACATTAGGACTGACAGGTCAAAACGTCTGAGTTATTGGTGAATGCAGACTTCGAAACTTTGGTGGTAGTTGATGGTGACGCTGACCTTCGGAATCGAGTTCTAGGCTCACCATTTTATGACGAATAACCAGAGTTTATTTTTCATCCCGTTCATGCAATGCTTTGCAAATGTCTGAAATAGTTAACTTAAAAAATCATTAGCTATTTGCGGATAAGTGGATATCGCCGTTATTGTTCGATAAATCAAGTTATGTGTCATGGAAAATCCTGTGGGAAAATCAGCGCCAGGCTTTAAGAGCATAAAATTCAATGGCGTTATCGTCGGAAAAGTTGCAACGACCGGCGATTTCGAACAGGACGCCGCCGCTGCGCGGCGTCTTCTGAAAGAAAAAGGCTTAGATGAAGAAATCTCGGTAGCTCAATACATCTTTAATCAAGCACAATCATTTGCCACAGCAGCTGCCTACATTTACAAAAAAGATCTTATGCGTAGCCCGCGCAATGGTTCAACAATTGCACCATTTGTAGTCAATTGCACATTTAGTATCGAGCTATATTTAAAGGCGCTCGCCCAAAAGCATAACGTACCTCTGCGTGGCCATGAACTGGTCAAACTTTACCAAGCATTACCTGAGGCGGCTCTATCAGACATACAAGTCGTTATTCCGGCTTGTGCCTCACAACGAAATCTAATCGCCCCTAACATTGAGAACTACCTCAATTCCCTAAATAACGCGTTCGTTGAATGGCGCTATGCTTATGAGTTCGAAAAACTTGGCGTGGTTCAAATTGAGCCAACCCTTTTTGTTGCTAATGTATTATTTGAGGCGTTTCGTGTACCTAAAAACACATAACCCCTCGTTCAACTCGTACAGTCAACAAGGCCGGCGGATTCGCCCATTTTCGGCCTCGTTGCCTGCCGGTTAACTCAAACGGTTAGCTATCAAGAGGAAGTCATGCAGAAATCTAAAGCATTCGAACAAGTGCACTTCGATGATCTGGCTATTCGCCAGTGCAGAGACGCCTTTTTGGCAGAGGTGGACGAGACTAAGCGTCAAGGTCTTTCCAGGATTTTGAGTGCAGAGATTGGTGATGAAAGATGGGAATATGATAATGAAGATGAATTGTTCGCAGACATAAGAAGAGGTGTAAATAGCTACTCGTACAGAATTCTAGGAAACGGTTATGACCTCATAGTCAGAGAGTCATATGCCGTTGTCTCGCTAAAGACAAGAGCACAGATAGAGCGTGTATTCACTTCTCTGGAGGGTAGCGTAAGCC
Organism: Gammaproteobacteria bacterium; assembly: GCA_018812945.1. Taxonomy (GTDB): domain Bacteria; phylum Pseudomonadota; class Gammaproteobacteria; order Burkholderiales; family Burkholderiaceae_B; genus Limnobacter. The sequence continues at coordinate 15,518 of JAHJCM010000069.1, forward strand.
GATGTATAGTTCCGATAGAGGAACGCAATGTGGAACGGCATCAGCCCTCAGTCTTCATCGGCCACGGTAGATCCGCAGCCTGGCGCGACCTGAAAGACCACCTTCAAGATCAGCATGGGATCAAAGTTGTGGCATACGAGATTGGGGCACGTGCGGGCCATACTATTCGGGACATACTTGAAGAGATGCTAGGGCAATCGTCAATTGCGTTTCTTATTATGACGGGTGAAGACATTCAAGAAGATGGCGCGGTTCGTTCGCGACAGAATGTTGTGCATGAAATCGGGCTATTTCAAGGTCGGCTAGGGTTTCCTCGGGGAATTGTATTGTTAGAAGAAGGAACGGAAGAGTTCTCTAACTTGCATGGGATCCAGCAAATTCGTTTTGGCAGGAATTCTATCCGTGAAACTTTCGGTGATGTGCTTGCCACGATTAAAAGAGAGTTCGATAGTGATAATAGCTAACTAGTCGGTGCAGTGGTCACAGCTCCGCGGTGCTATTGACCGTGGGCGTTACACATAAAGGAAAGTCATGGAGAAGGCTAAGCAACAGCTTGAAAAGCTAATTGAGATTGGCAAAGGTTTCACCTATGACAATTTCTCGCAGAAATCATCCCATGGCTACCCCAACGCACTAGTACCGGAGTGGATTGCCTGGGAGACTCGCTGTCGGGGGATCATCGAAGCCCTTTTTGGAAAAGGAAGCGCCCAGTGCAATGCGATGCAAACAGCCATTAATACGGAGGTTATAGGCTGGGATAGAGATAGGTTCGAGACAAAGAGAAATTACATTTTCGGAACTCTCAATAATGCGATTGAGATACTTGAGGACGACGTATTCAACGAGCTCAAGAGTACGGATGCGAAGGCCCCAGGATTATTAAGTAACAAAGTTTTTGTTGTGCATGGCCATGACGAGGTGTCTAAGACCAGTCTGGAAATGTTTCTTAAAGAAATAGGACTTGAGCCAATAGTTTTGCATCGCCAAGCCGATGAGGGACAAACTATTATTGAAAAGTTTGAAAAGCATAGCGACGTGGGTTATGCGTTTATACTTTTGACTCCTGACGAACGTGCTTACCTTTCATCACAAGAAACGCTTCCAGAATCCGAAAGGAAAATTGAATTTAGAGCAAGGCCGAACGTTATATTCGAATTCGGTTACTTTGTCGGAAAGTTAGGGCGAAAGAAAGTATGTTGTCTCCATAAAGGATCCGTAAGTCTGCCAAGTGATGTAAGTGGGATAATTTATAAAGCCTACACTTCTTCAATTGAAGAGGTGGCCTATAGCATCATCAAAGACCTGAAAGCTGCCGGATACAAGTTGACTTAGATGTGTAATTAAGCGTTGTTGTCAGATTACTTTGTAAGCCCCCAGCAAACCCGTCTTGATTAGTTGGTGTGTTTCCAGTTGTGCGGCAGCAGATCGTTGATCCTGCTGTATGGGTGCGTGGGCAGTCGATCCATCACGTCCTTCAAATATTCCAGCGGGTTCAGTCCATTGAGTTTGGCTGATTGCACCAGGCTCATGGTGGCTGCGTTGCGTTGGCCTGAGCGCAGACTTCCGGCAAACAGCCAGTTCTTGCGTCCCACTGCGATAGGGCGAATCTGGTTTTCCACCCAATTGTTATCAATAGGCGTGTGTGGATCATTGAGGAATATGCTCAGTGCATCCCAGCGTTTCAAGCTGTAATCAATGGCCTTCATCGTGCCCGACCCATCGGGCACCTTGATCTTGTGGCCGAGCAACCATTGTCGAAATTTGTCCATCAGCGGTTTTATTTCAGCCTGGCGTCGGTGTCGTCGTTCTTCAGGCGCTATGTCTTGGAACTGCGCCTCAATGGCGTAAATGGCGTTGAACTGTTCCAGGGCAGCTTGGGCAATGTGGCTCTTGTTGGCGACATAGAGTTCGAAGAACTTGCGCCGTGCGTGGGCCATGCAGGCAGCCTCCGTAATCTGGTTGTCCTTGATCAAGGATTTGTAGCCTTGGTAATCGTCACAAACCAGCGTGCCACCCCAACCATCCAGAAAGGCCTTGGCGTGCTGCCCACTTCTGCCTTCAGCGAAGTCAAACACCACGGCTTTGATGTCGGCGTGTTGCGTGGTGGCGTAGGCCCACAGGTAAGCTTTCTTGCTGGCTGAACCTGTCTTCAGCGCCTGTTTGGCGCACAGCATGGTGATCGGTGTTTCATCGGCATGCAGTACGTCTTGCTTGAGAATCTCACTTCGAAGTGCATCCACCAAAGGCTGCAAGGCTGCGCCACACTGACCCACCCAGGAACCCATGGTGCTGGCAGATAATTTGTAGCCTGTGCGGTCAAACATCTGCTCTTGGCGATACAGCGGCAGGTGATCAGCAAATTTATTCACCAGCACTTGGGCCAACAAGTTGGTCGTGGCCATGCCCTTGTCGATGACATGCGCTGGTACTGGTGCTTGAATCAATGTCTCGCATTCGTCGCATACCCACTTGCCACGGATGTGGCGTTCAACACTGAAGGTGCCAGGCTGGTAGTCCAGCTTCTCAGCCACATCCTCACCAATACGCTTTAGCTGGCAGCCGCATTTGCACAGCGTGGAATCCGGTTCATGGCGAATCTCGGTGCGGGGCAGCTCAGGCGGCAGGGGTTTGCGTTTGGGCTGAAGGGCCTTGGTCACAATCACCTTGTCCTGCTCGGGCAGTTTGTCCAGTTCTTCCTGCTCGATCTGTGCGGTGTCACCGTCCACCGTTTCATCAAACAGGTGGCGTTGCTCAACGGTCAGCGATTCTGCCTTTTTGCTGAACCGGAACCGCTTGTGAAGGGCCAACTCGAGCGTGATCTTAGAGATGACCGCATCCTTGTACTTCACCACCACCTGGAGTTCAGCGTTCACAGTTTGCAATGCTGAATTCACTTCGATTTGATTCAAGAGCATGGCGCGCAATTGGTCTGCGTCCATGTTGGCAATCTGGTCTGGTGTGGGGTTCGAAGTCATGACGCAGATATTGCCACAGCCCTACATCACCAACTATTGGCAATCTTGCCAATTGAAATTCAGAGATATTTGATGCTGGAATATTCGTCAAGCCGCTGCCAAGGCAGCCCCACGATCAGTGCGTTGAATTGTTCAGTCGACAGTGTGACCGACGCGCCCAAGTCAGCACCTTTGCCCCAATTAAAACTACCCTTGTGCAGCCTGCGGCTGCACAACCACACACCGAAACCATCGTGAACAATCACCTTCAGCCGGTTGGCACC
>JAHJCM010000070.1 GCA_018812945.1 Gammaproteobacteria bacterium
ACATGGGCGATTACGTGGTCGGCCTGGGCGAATTGTCAAAAACCCTGCAAGAACACGACAAAGCGCTGAAAGAGAAGATCCAGAAAGAAACCGGCAGTGCTTTTCCAGCCGCCACCGCTGATTTGCCCTGGCTCGATTTGCGCCAATTCGATTTGCCTGGCGCCAAAGCGATTGATGACCACACGCTCGAAATTCGGGTGAACGGCAAATACCCCCAGTTTATTTACTGGCTGGCCATGCCGTTTTTTGCACCCATCCCTTGGGAAGCAGATGCTTTTTACAGTCAAAAAGGATTCATAGAAAACAACCTGGTGCGGGATTGGTGGCCCGTGGGCACTGGCGCGTACATGCTGACCGAAAACGACCCGAATTCCAGAATGGTGTTGTCGCGCAACCCAAATTATCGCGGTGAGCCGTATCCAAGCGAGGGCGAGCCGGGTGATGAGGCTAAAGGTCTGCTGGCCGATGCCGGCAAGACCATGCCTTTTATTGATCGTGTGGTGTTTACACGCGAGAAGGAGGGCATACCGTATTGGAACAAGTTTTTGCAAGGCTATTACGACACCTCTGGTGTCAGTGCGGACACTTTCGATCAGGCAATTCGCGCCAGTGCAGATGGCGATGCAGCCTTGACGCCTGAAATGGAAGAAAAAGGCATACGCCTTGAAACATCGCTGGCCACTAGCATCTTCTATTTGGGCTTTAACTGGATGGACCCAGTGGTGGGCCCTGGCAACACCGCTGAAGATGCCCGCAGAGCCAAGTTACTGCGCCAAGCCATTGCAATTGCCATGGATTGGGAGGAATTCTCGCAAATTTTCACCAATGGTCGAGCAGTGCCAGCCCACGGCCCGGTGCCGCCTGGCTTGTTTGGCTACGAGGAAGGTGAGGCTGGCTACAACACGCAGGTATACAACTTGGTAGATGGCAAGCCGGTACGCAAGCCAGTTGAAGACGCCTTGGCCTTGTTGAAACAAGCAGGTTACGACAATGGAATTGACCCAAAAACAGGGCAACCCTTAACTCTGGCGCTCGATACAACAGGCGGAGGCCCCGGTGACAAAGCCCGCTTCGATTGGTACCGCAAGCAGTTTGCCAAACTGAATATTCAATTGGATATTCGCGCCACCGACTGGAACCGTTTTCAGGAAAAAATCCGAAAGGGAAATGCACAGATTTTCTTCCTGGGCTGGAATGCCGATTACCCCGATCCGGAAAACTTTTTGTTTTTGCTTTATGGCCCCAACAGCCGTGCAAAAACTGCAGGTGAAAATGCATCGAACTATTCCAACGCACAGTATGACGCCATGTTTGAGCGCATGAAAACCATGCCGAACAATGATGAGCGCGCACAAATTATTTCCCAGATGACCGACCTGGTTCAAGACGATGTGCCCTGGCTGTTTGCTTTTGTGCCCCAACAGTTTGGCTTGATTCACGAATGGTACGGCAATGTAAAACCCAACGACCTTGCTCGCAACAACATCAAATACAAAACCATCGACACTGCCAAACGCGATGCGGCCCGAAAGGAATGGAACCAGCCTGAATGGTGGCCCATTCCTGTATTGCTGATTGCACTGGCCCTGTTCATTTGGCCCGCCTGGGCAGCCTGGAAGCGCCGCGAGCAAGCCATGGGTATTCGCGAAGATTTGGTTGCGACTGTGGAAAACCTCACGGGGGGCAAGCGCTGATGGGTAACTATTTGCTGCGCCGTGTGCTGTATGGTCTGCTGGTATTGTTGGGCGTGAACCTGATCACCTTTGTGCTGTTTTTTCAGGTGAACAGCCCCGATGACATGGCCCGTTTGGCTTTGGGTGGCAAGCGGGTTGCGCAAGAATCGGTTGATCAATGGAAGCGTGAAAAAGGGTACGACTTGCCTTTGCTGATCAACAGCGAAGCGCAAGGCACAGACGCACTGACCGAGACCATTTTCTTCCAGAAGTCGGTGCCCATGTTTGTGGGCGAATTTGGCAGTTCCGACGATGGCCGCAACATTGCCAATGAAATTGTGAAACGCGCGGGGCCCAGTCTTGCCTTGGCTGTGCCCGTGTTTGTGCTGGGTCTCTTTCTGAATATTGTGCTGTCGCTGTTGCTGACCTTTTTCCGTGGCACTTACCTAGATTTAACCGGTGTGGTTCTGTGTGTGTTGGCCATGTCCATTTCAGGTCTTTTTTACATCATTGGCGGGCAGTACCTGTTCTCGAAAACATTGGCACTGGTTCCGATTTCGGGCTACGACTCCGGTGTGGATGCATGGCGCTTTTTGATACTGCCGGTCATTATCGGCGTGGTCAGTGGTTTGGGTGGCGGCACTCGCTGGTACCGCACCATTTTCCTTGAAGAAATCAACAAAGACTATGTTCGCACAGCGCGTGCCAAGGGTTTGTCGGAAGTACAGGTGCTCGGCCGGCATGTGTTGCGCAATGGTCTTATTCCAATTCTGACAGGTTCAGTCACAGTCATTCCCCTGCTGTTCATGGGTTCACTGATTTCTGAATCCTTCTTCGGCATCCCAGGCCTAGGCAGCTACACCATCGAGGCCATTCAGTCCCAGGATTTTGCAATTGTGCGTGCCATGGTATTCATTGGTTCGGTGCTTTATTTGGTGGGTTTGATTTTGACTGACATTGCCTACACCATCGCGGACCCTCGGGTTCGATTGGCATAAGGGGCAAAGATCGATGATACCCACTCTACTACTCACCGATGCGCTCATCTGGCTGCTGGTATTTGGCGTGCTTGCGTATGCCCGCAGCGTTGTTAAAAATCCGCTTTCACGTGCCTCGTGGGGCTTGGTGTTCCAATCGAAAATTGCCAGTGCCAGCCTCGTGGTGCTGCTGTTGGCTGTGGTCATTACACTGCTTGACAGTGTTCACCTGCGCTTGAATGCAGAACAGCAAAGCCGTTACGCCAGCCCCATTATTTCTGTGCTCGATGTGGCCTTGGGCCCCTTGGCCTACCAGCGCGAGAAATCGTATTCAGCACCACTGGCCACCCGTTCCTTGAGCAAGGAAACCATGGAGGTAGACGGCAAACCTGTGCGTGATTACGCCCGTTTGCAGTTTGGCGGTGCACATTTAATTGATGAAAGCATGAAGGAGCAAGACCTGCTCGAGCGCGCTTATCAGGGCGCCTTGGGTGGTGCAGTGTTATGGGCATTTTTTCTGGTGGCGTTGTGGATCATTCGCAGGGCCATGGCGCACGGTGAGCAGCAAAACAGCATTACCGTGTTCACAGGTAATGGCGCTTATCAGGCAGTGGTATGGACCTTGTTTGTACTTTGCGTTGTGGGCGGCGTGGTGTGGAAGTGGGCTGAGGCTTACCACGTGCTGGGTACCGACAAAGTGGGCGCGGATGTGTTTTACATCGCGTTGAAAGGCCTGCGTACTGCAATGCTGATTGGTTTGCTGACCACCTTGCTTACCCTGCCTGTGGGTATTGCCTTGGGCTTGGCTGCGGGTTATTTCCGTGGTTGGGTCGATGATGTCATTCAATACATCTACACCACGCTGAATTCAATTCCCTCGGTGTTGTTGATTGCTGCCACGGTGTTGATGTTGCAGGTGGCATTGGATGCAAACCCGGATGCCTTTGCGTCGTCGATTGAGAAAGCCGACCTGCGCCTGTTTTTCCTGTGTGCCATTTTGGGTTTGACCAGCTGGACCGGCCTTGCCAGGTTGATTCGCGGCGAAGTGTTGAAAATGCGCGAGCAAGATTACATTCTGGCCGCACGTGCCAGTGGCGTTTCCAGCGCAAAAATTCTGTTCTCGCATTTGCTGCCCAATTTGATGCACCTTATTTTGATTGCCATGGTGATGGATTTTTCAGGCCTGGTGTTGGCCGAGGCGGTGCTCAGTTATGTCGGCGTGGGTGTAGATCCCAGCACTTTCAGTTACGGCACCATGATCAATGCAGCGCGGCTTGAGCTAAGCCGGGAACCGATTGTGTGGTGGAGCCTGGTGGCTGCGTTTGTATTTATGCTGCTGCTGGTGCTATCAGCCAACCTGTTTGCCGACGCCGTGCGCGATGCATTTGATCCGCGCGCGCGCCAGTTAAAACAATCTTTGGTAAGGGTGTAAGCGTATGAGTTTGCTCAACATCCACGGACTTACCACCCGCTTGGCCAGTGAGGCGGGTTGGGTGCATGCGCTCGACGATATTTCACTGGCCATTGAAAAGGGCCAAACTTTTGCCTTGGTGGGTGAATCGGGTTGTGGCAAGTCCATGACCGCGCTCAGCATTGCCCGCCTGCTGCCAGACAGTGGCGCAATTGTTGCGGGGCAAGTGAGGTTAAACGAGAGTAGTGCAGGTGCAAATTCAAACAGCACCGATGTGTTGCGCATCAGCGAAACGGCCATGCGTACCTTGCGCGGAAAGCGCATCGCCATGATTTTTCAGGAGCCCGGTACAAGCCTGAACCCGGTGATGACTGTGGGCGATCAGCTCTGCGAGATCATCTGTTTGCACACGGGTGCCAGCAGGTCTCAGGCCTTGAATGAAGCTGAAGAGTGGCTGGGCAGGGTGGGTATTCCAGAGCCCAAAAAGCGCTTGCAGCAGTACCCCTTCGAAATGTCGGGTGGGCAAAAACAGCGAGTCATGATTGCCATGGCCCTGAGTGTCAAGCCTGACTTGCTGATTGCGGACGAACCCACCACCGCACTGGATGTGTCCATTCAGGCGCAAGTACTGGATTTGTTGAAAACTCTGCAGCGAGAGCAGGGCATGGCCATGTTGCTGATTACGCACGACTTGGCGATTGTTAAACAAATGGCGGACACGGTGGGGCTGATGTACGCTGGCCAACTGGTTGAGAAAGCCAGCACCGCAGAGTTTTTTGCTGCACCACGCCACCCTTATGCGCATGCACTTGTGAAGTCTTTGCCCAGTCAAGCCCAGCGTGGGCAAGCTTTGTATGCGCTTGAAGGGCGTGTTCCATCGCTGGTGAATCCCAAACCTGGTTGCCGGTTTGCGGCCCGTTGCCTGCACGCGCAAGAAAATTGCAGCCAAAGCACACCACAATTGCTTGCGGCCACACAAACCCATACCGTGCGTTGTTTTTACCATGCCGATTTGTCGTTCACAAAGCCTGGCGAAGGTGGTGTGAACTCGGTGGGCGGCAGTTTTTCAGGCGCAACTTCGAGGGTGGTATTGCAAACAGTGTCTTTGTCGGTGGCTTATCCTGAAAAGGGTGGTTTTCTGCGAAAGCATTTCAAACCTGTATTGAACAAACTCGACATCACCTTGCTACAAGGCCGCACCGTGGCTTTGGTGGGCGAATCGGGTTCTGGTAAAACCACGGCAGCCCGCGCCTTGCTGGGACTGTTGGGCAGCAATGCGAAAGTAGACGGCGATGTGCTGATGGACAGCAGACCGCTTCGCCAATGGGCAGAGCGTGGACCGAACGGCTGGCGTTCAAAAATTCAATTTGTATTCCAGGATCCCTTCGCTTCGCTCAATCCACGCCATCGAATTGCTGAAATCCTGGAAGAGCCATTGCTGAGTTTGCGCCCCGATCTGGATGCGACTGCCCGCAAGGCTCGTGTGCTGAAAGTGATTGACCAAGTCAGCATGCCCGAGGAGGCCCTGGCCCGTTTTCCTCATGAATTCTCGGGAGGTCAACGCCAGAGAATTGCGATTGCTCGTGCCTTGGTTTCAGAGCCCAAGATATTGATTTGCGATGAACCCACTTCAGCGCTGGACGTGTCGGTCCAGGCTCAAATCTTGAACTTGCTGAAACGCCTGCAAACAGAAACCGGCGTAGCCATGTTGTTCATTACTCATAACCTGGCCGTGGTGCAGTATCTGGCCGATGAAGTGGTCGTGTTAAGGCATGGGGATGTAGTCGAGCGTGGTTCTGCCGAGCAGTTGTTTGCCAACCCCCAACATTCGTACACCCGTCAATTGATTGATGCGGCGCCGGTGTTGTAGCTCGTCAGGATTCCCAGTTGCCGGGCTTTGGGGCGTGTGGAATGTTCAACTTCATGCCAGGTTTGATGAGTTTTTTCTTGCTCAGGCCATTGAGCCTTTGTAAGGATTTCACACTCACATCAAAGCGTTGGGCGATTTCTCCCAAGGTATCCCCTTTTTGTACCGTGTAACTGCGTTGGGTTTTTGGGGGCTTGTACTGTTTCAGGCTGGCCTGAATTTTTGCGCTGTATTCAACAGGCACCAGCAGGGTATTGCTGTGAGCGGCGTACAAAACCGGTTGATTCAAACCAGGATTCAGTTTGCGAATCAACTCCAGTTCAACGCCCGCCAAGCGGGCAATTTCGCGAAGGTCAACATCGGCGCTGCGTTTGATTTCAGCAAAGTAAGGCTTGTTTGGAAACTTGGGCAAAGTCAGGCCAAAACGTTCCGGGCTTTGAATCAGGTTTTTTAACGCTTGTAGTTTTGGTATGTAATGTTTCGTTTCAAGGGGCAACTCAAGGTTGTCCAGTGTGGGTTCAAGCCCTGCTTCCTGTGCCTTTCTAACGGCTCTGAGTACCGAGCCTTCGCCCCAGTTGTAAGAAAGCAAAGCCAGGTGCCAATCGCCATGCATGTCGTAAAGGTAGGTCAGGTAGTCCAGTGCTGCGCGGGTCGAGGCGACCAGGTCCCGTCGTTCATCAACCCATTTGTTTTGTTTCAAGTCAAACTGACGTCCCGTACTGGGAATAAACTGCCACAAACCCTCGGCGGCTGAAGGTGAGCGTGCAAGCGGGTTGAACTGACTTTCGATAAATGGCAGCAAGGCCAGCTCAGACGGCATTCCACGTTTTGCACATTCCTGGGCGATGAAGTAAATGTAGGGTTCGGAACGCTGCAACATGGTGTTCACCATGCGCTTGTTTTTCAGCAAAGCGCGTTCGCGAACTTGCACTGCCTGCGTTTCCAGGTCAGGCACCGAGAACCCCTTTCGGATGTCTGCCCACACATCGCCAGCTTCTTCGGCAAAGTCCAGCGTAATCAAGTCGTAGGGCCCGGACATTTTCAACTCTAGACCGGGGTTGGGCGCAATCAATCCAAATAGTTGAACCTCTTCGTTGTCCGCATTCAACGCTATTTCGGCTTGTTGGGTATTGGCCCAAGTCAGGCTAGGGGAGACGCTGAACCCGACAAATACACCCATCATCGCCCGGAAACCACCGCTGGTGGCCACTTGGGCGAATCTCTTGATTCCATTTTTAAATGAATCGAATTTCAAAGGGCAGGTGTGCCGGGCAGGGCAAAGAGCGAAACGAAAATGCATCCTATGTTGAACTTTTGTGTAGGTCAATCGAGAGTTGACCCATGCCCCAGCCCGAGTGATACCTCTTGAATTATTTCAAATGAGAGTTTTTGTAAAAAACTGTTAACTGGTTATCGCAATCAGAAATTGTCTTTTGCTGTGCGTATTTGTTTGAATTCAATGGGATTTGTAGCATTGATGAACAAATTGCTGAGCCGCTCAACACCCAGCGTTGTCGGAATAGTGCTTAAGCCTTGCTCCCGAATTCTTCGGACTTCAATTTCTCGTGCTTCAATATTTTTGGAGTCGGGTGAATAGGCCCTGGCGAATCGCAGATTCGATTCGGTGTACTCGTGCGCGCAGAAAACACGGGTGTTTGCCGGAAATTGATTGAGTTTTTGAAGGGATTCAAACATTTGTTCAGCGCTGCCTTCAAACAGGCGCCCACAACCGCCCGAGAACAAGGTGTCACCTGGAAACATCCACACCTCTTCACTGTTCATGGTGTCTTTCAACTCAATCACATAAGCCAGGTGGTCTACCGTGTGACCGGGTACCTCAAATACCCGAGCTATCAGGCAGTGCACATCCACCGTGTCACCTTCGCGTACGGGGCGGTTGATCTGTGCAATCCGTCCACTGGCCGGGCCGTACACGGGCAAGTCTTTTGCGGCTTTGCTCAGGAGCGCATCAATTCCCCCTATGTGGTCCATGTGGTGATGGGTGACCAAAATACCGCTAAGATGGTAACCACGAGAATCCAGAAAATCTTGAACTGACTTGCTGCAACCCGGGTCTACCACCATGCAAGCCTTGCTGGGTTCATGAACAATCGCCCACAGGTAGTTGTCCTGAAAGGCCGGGATGCCATAGACCGACCAATTCGACACTTGAGAAGACTTGAATGATTCCATCTGAACCCCTGAACGACTTGAGTACACAACAAGCACAAATGTTAGCACTCGATGCCTGGTTGAACACGCCAGCGGGCCGGTACTTCACAAGTCGTGAACAGGCGTGGATTGATTCTGTGGTGCCCGACCTGTTTGGTTTCCGGGCCGTGCAATTGGGTACTCGGCTAGTGGATGGTCTGAAAGAAAGCCGTATTCCCCACAAGGCCTACGTGCAGCAGGGCTTGGTGGCCAGCAAACCCGATGGGGTGGAAATGATCACGCCCGATTGCTTTGCCGAGTTTGAAGAATTGCCTTTCGAGAGCCAGTCGCTGGACATGATTGTGTTGCCCCATGTGCTTGAATTCTCTGCGGATCCGCACCAGCTGTTGCGGGAGGTTGAGCGCGTGTTGATGCCCGAGGGCAGGGTAGTCATCACCGGTTTCAACCCGATGTCGCTGTGGGGCCTTCGCCATGCGGCCTTGAAACGCTGGGCACCGGTTTGGCCCGATGGGTGCGAGCCGATTCATTTAAGCCGCCTGAAGGACTGGTTGAAACTGTTGTCCTGTGAACCCGAGTTTGGCCGTTTTGGTTGCTACCGTTTTCCGTCGTTTACTGACAAGGGTTTGAGCCGAATGGGTTTCATGGAACATGCAGGTGACCGCTGGTGGCCGGTGTGTGGCGCTGTCTATTTTGTATGTGCAGTCAAAAGGGTGCGTGGCATGCGTTTGATTGGCCCGGCTTTTAAAGACAAAAAAGTATCAGCACGCCAACTAAAACCTGTTGCCAATAAGGCGCTGAATAAAACACCTACAATAGGCGACCGTGGATAAGGCCAACAGGATTGAATTGTGACTGAACAAAGAATTGCCAGCGTCGTGATGTATGCCGACGGGGCTTGCAAGGGCAACCCGGGGCCAGGCGGGTGGGGTGTGTATTTGCAATCGGGTGAGCATGCCAAAGAATTGTGTGGTGGGGAATTGAACACCACTAACAACCGCATGGGATTGACTGCTGTTATTGAAGGATTGAATGCTTTAAAGAAGCGTTGCAGTATCGACGTGTACACCGATTCGCAGTATGTGCGTAAAGGTGTACTGGAGTGGATGCCAAAGTGGAAGATGAACGGGTGGAAAACCTCGGACAAAAAGCCGGTGAAAAACGCCGACTTGTGGCAAATACTCGATGAGGCCAGTGTTCGTCATTTGGTACGCTGGCACTGGGTGAAGGGCCATTCCGGCAACCCTGGCAACGAGAAGGCTGATGCCTTGGCAAACCTTGGCGTAGATAAGGCGATGAAACAATGAGATATGTAGTACTGGATACAGAAACAACCGGCCTGGAAGTTAGACAGGGCCACCGCATCATCGAAATTGGGTGTATTGAAGTGAATGGTCGGCAGGTGACTGACCACCATTTTCACCAATACATCAACCCCGAGCGTGAGGTTGATGAGGGTGCATTCCAGGTGCACGGTATTTCTGATGAAATGCTGGCCGACAAGCCGAAATTCAAGCAAATCGCCAAAGATTTTCTTGATTTTGTGCAGGGCAGTACCCTGATCATTCACAACGCATCATTCGACATCGGTTTTCTGGATGGTGAGCTTGAACGCCTGGGCTTGGGCAAGATGGCCGACTATGTGGACGGCGTAATCGATTCACTGGGGATGGCGCGTGAAATGTTTCCGGGCAAACGCAACAACCTGGATGCGCTGTGTGACCGCCTTGGGGTGAATAACGCACACCGCCAGTTGCACGCGGCGTTGCTGGACTCGCAAATTCTGGCTGAAGTCTATTTGGCGATGACCCGTGGACAAGACAGCCTGGTGATTGATCTGAATGCGCATCATGAGGATGATGGTGTTGAACGCATCAAACTGGGCGCCTTGGATCTGCCAGAACCTGAGCCCAGTGAGGAAGAGTTGGCCTTGCATGAGGCTTATCTGGCAGATATCGAGAAAGCGGCGAAAGCCCCTAGCGTATGGAGCAAAATCAGCCAGCCAGCTGACCAACAAGCAGTTTAAGGAGGTTTGCCATGAAAAAGGCAATTGCATGGGGTGTGGGCATTTTGGTGGGCGTGCCAGTGGTATTGGCGGCTACCGCAGCAATCTTGGTGAACACAATTGACCAGCAGGCCTTGCTGAACAAAGCCAGTGCGGTTGTTAAAGAAAAGCAGCAACGCGATTTGGCGTTCACCGGTCCCGTGAAGCTCAAGTGGTTCCCTTCCATTGGCGCCGATTTGAACGGCGTCACTCTTTCTGAATTCCAAAGCAATGATCAATTCTTGAAGGCTGACAAGGTCAGTATTTCACTGGCTTTATTGCCGCTGTTAAGTTCAGAGGTGGTAGTAGACGCGGTACAAGCAAGCGGTGTCACTGTGAATGTCGTTAAAAATGCCGATGGCAAGTTCAACTTCGATGATTTGAGCAATCCTGAAACAAGCGATCAGCTTGAGCAAGAAATGGAAGATGCCCCAGCAGAGGGTGGACAGGCCGTGAATTTTTCAGTGGACTCGATTGCACTTGAAAATCTGAATGTGACGTATGCTGACAAGCAGACCGGGTTAGAGGCCTCGCTGAACAACTTCGCCCTGCAAAGCGGTCGCATTGAGCAGGGGGTGCCCACAGACCTTGCATTGAAGGGCAATGTGAAGGCCAACAAGCCACAGGCGGATTTGAACATCGACCTGAACACCCGTCTTGAGTTTGGTTTGGGTGAAAATCTGTATGCGAATTTTGAAAACCTGAAGTTTGCCGTGTTGGGCCAACTGGATCAGCAGCAAGCCGATGTGAATGTGCAGGCCAGTACCCTGAATGTGAACCCGAATACCTTGGAGGTTAAAGCGCAGTCGCTGGATGCCAAGGCCAAAGGCCAACTTCCCAACGTGGGGGCATTCGACGTTAGCCTAAGCTCGCCTTCACTGGAACTCAGTGACACTGTGGCGCGTGGTGAGGCATTTAACCTCAAGGCTGATTTGAAGCAGCCCACCCGCAGTATCAATGCCACACTCGATTTAACCGGTTTGCAGGGCAACTTGAAGCAGGCGGTGTCTGCAGCCTTGAACACCACCGTGAACATGGTGGAAGGCGAGCGCACTGTGAATTTGAAGCTGGCCAGCCCCATGAGCCTGAACTTGAAAAGCCAGTTGATTGAGTTGGCAGCCTTGACGGGTCAACTGGATGTGAAAGACCCGGCATTACCAAAAAAACAGGCCAGCATGCCTTTGGCAGGCCGTTTGGTGGTGAATAACACAGAAAAAACTGCCGAGCTGGATTTGAATTCGAAGTTTGAGGCCACCAGTTTTGATTTGAAAGCGGCCGTGAAGAATTTCGCCAAACCGGCGATCACCGCAGTGCTGAATGCAGACAAGCTGGACATTGACGCGTTGTTGCCACCCAAGAAAAACGCCAATACCGAGACTGCAGCAAGCTCGGGTGAAAAATCCAAAGACACCCCTGTTGACCTGAGCCCGCTGCGCAATCTGAATCTGGACATCACCGCCAACATAGGTGACTTGAAAGTGTCGAACATTCAGGCCCAGCAATTGAAAACAAAGGCTGTGGCGCGAGGGGGCAAACTGACCATTTCGCCGCTGGATGCAAAGCTTTACGGTGGTTCAACCACGGGTGTGATTACCGCGGATGCGAATACCCAAACAGTGACCGTGAACCAGAACATGACCGGTGTTCAAGTTCAACCTGTAATCAAGGCGTTGCTGGACAAAGACATGGTCGAGGGCAAGGGCAATGTGGGCATCAATATTCGCACCACGGGCAACACAGTGAACCAGATGAAAGCTGCCCTGGATGGAAAGGTTTCGGTGAGTCTTCAGGATGGTGCGATCAAAGGCATTAATCTTGCCGAGAAATTCAGAAATGCAAAATCCTTGCTGACGACCGGCAGCAACGCTACTCAAAAAACCGACATCACCCAGAAAACAGATTTCAGTTCATTGGCCGTCAGTTTTGACATTGCCAATGGGGTGGCTACCTCGAATGACTTGAATGTGATGGCCCCCTTGTTTCGAATTGGTGGTGCAGGGCAGGTGAATTTGATCAGCAACTCGCTAGACTACCTGGCCAAGGCCTCGGTGGTGGCCACAAGCACAGGGCAGGGCGGTAAAACGCTTGATTCTGGTTTGAACGGTGTGACTGTGCCTGTTCGCCTGTATGGCCCGTTCACCGGCGTTCAATGGGAACTTCAGTTCAAAGAATTGGCCAAAGAGGCGGCCAAGGCCAAGCTGCAACCGAAAATTGATGAGAAAAAAGAGGAGTTGAAAGGCAAGGCCGAGGAAAAGGTAAGGGACGCCCTGAAAGGTTTTCTGAATCGCTGAGTTCCAATAGGTAGCAACAACCCCAGGGGCCCCGTGGGGGTAGGTGTTTTGTGGGGCAATAGTTTGCTACCATCAAGGCAAATTATTCTTACAACGGTGTCCCTGTGTCCGAACCCGCTGGCTTGCCGGTCATTGAGCTAAGTTATGCCATTGAGCTTTTGTCCAAAAAGCTCGAAATTCAGTCCACTGAAGCTGAGCAGTTAATTCGACTTGCAAAGCTGGTTTGTTTACCGCGCGGCGACACTTTGTTTGAGCAAGGTCAGCCCAGTCATCATTTTTATCTCTTGTTGCAAGGTCAGTTGAAAGGGCAGCGTTTTCGCCCGGACGGCTTTCAAGACCTGACCCTTTCTTTTTTCCCGGGCGAAATGATAGGCGAGCTCGGTTTTTTCGACCAAGCGCCGCGCACACTCACCATCTCTGCCCGCCGAGACAGTGTTCTGCTTGAAATTGATCAAACCGCCCTGGAGCTGTTTGGTGAGTTCAGTCGCTCGGTGTATCACCATCTCATCCGAATGCTTGTTTCCCGTTTCAAGCGTGAACTTGGCTATAGCGGCCCCTTGAAGCAACACCAGTTCATGTTGTTTCAGTCTTTTGTGCGCCCCGAGGGTTTTGGCATGCAGGCCGTTGAAGGCTTTCAGTCTGCCATGGCACGGCATTGTGAGTTGCGGCGCTGGAAACAGCTTGGTGATGTAACCCCGCCGCGTTCCGTCAGTGGCAAAGACTGGGTAGTTGAGATGATCGAGACGGAGCCCTTGGAGGCGTTGGACGATCGCCTGATTGAAGAGCTTGATTGCATGGTGGTGATGCTGTGTGCAAGCACCTTGAATGATTCGCGCAGTTGCGACTTGTTGAAAGCCCAGTTGAAAAGCGCCGACGACGACTTGCCGGTGTGGTTTGTGCTGGTGCACGAAGCTGCCTGGGTTGAGCAGTCGGTTGTACAGCGCATACGCGCCAATTTTGGCAGTGGGTTCAAGCTGTTGCATGTTCGGCGTGGCCACCATTCCGACAACGCACGCGCTGCGCGGCACATTCTAGGGCTCACTTTGGGCTTGGTACTGGGCGGTGGCGGTGCCCGCGGGTTCGCCCATGCCGGTTTCTTTCAGGCACTTGAGGAGGCTGGCGTGGTCGTGGATTCGGTAGGGGGAACCTCAATGGGCGCGTTGGTGGGTGCGCTTATTTCCTCAGGGCGCTCGGCAGCCGATGTGAACAAAGCCCTTGCCATCAGTTTCAAGAAAGGTTTGCCATTCAAACTGACCGACTACTGGATACCCAAACATGGCTTTGTGAAAAGCAAGGCCGTCGACGAGGTGTATCAAAATGCATTTGGCAATTCGTTGATTGAAGATCAGCCCATTCCTTTTTTCGCTATCAGTTGCAATTTGACTACAGGCAACCAGTTTCTGTTTGAACAAGGCCCTTTGTGGAAGGCGGTGCGCGCAAGTACCTCTATTCCAGTGTTTTTTGAGCCTTTCATGGCGGGCAGGCACGTGATGGTGGATGGCGCGCTGGTCAACAATGTGCCTGTTGATTGCATGCGTGCCCGCGGTGCACGAAAAATTCTCACCGTGGACGTGGGCCTTGAGGAAGACATCACCGCGCACATGGTAGACGACAGTAATGTACAAATGCCGACCATGATGAAGTCGCTGATGCGTGTAATTGAACTTGGCGGCATTGAGAAATCACGACAGGCCAAAGTCAACAGTGACCTGTATGTTCAGCCCTCCATTGAAAAAATCGGATTGATGGAGTTTGAGCGAAGAGAAGAGATCGTTGCCTTGGGTTACGAGGCTGGGCGTAAAGCAATTCCAGATATACTGGACTTGCTTCACAAAACTACATAACAACGCAGTCGTCATTCTTACGAGGCTTTGATGCAAAAACACTCTACGGTAGAGGTGTTGGGTTGCAGCGGCAGTATCGGTATTCCCGGACAAGGAACAACAAGCTTCCTGATAGACAATGATATTTTGATCGATGCCGGCACAGGCCTGTGCGAGCTCGATTTTGCCCGTCTCGAGCAAATTGAGCATGTATTCATTACCCATTCCCACCTGGACCACATCTGTGGCCTGCCCTTCCTAATCGACACGGTGGGCGTGGGCCGCAAAAGTCCCCTGCGCGTGTATGCCACCCTCCCCACAATCAGGGCCTTGCGCCAACATATTTTCAATGAGGAAATATGGCCTGATTTCTCGAAAATTCCCACTACAGAAAACCCGGTTCTGGAGTATGTTGAGATACAGCCTGAAGAAGAACTGGTGTTTGGTGAACGACGAATTACAACGGTAGAGGTAGACCACACGGTACCAGCGGTGGGTGTTTTTCTGGGTACGCCAACTGGAGGTTGGTGCTTCTCGGGGGATACCCACCAAACAGACCGGTTGTTCACCCTTATCAACCAGGCAAAAAAGGTAGATTATTTCTTTATCGAGGCCGCTTTTCCTGACAAGGAGAAATGGCTTGCAGATTTGGCTAAACATTTGTGCCCAAGTTTGTTGTTTGGTGAGCTTCAGAAGTTAAACGCAGCATGTGAAATCTGGATTAGCCATCTAAAACCCAGAGAACACGACGAGATTCAAAAAGAGTTACAGCAGTATCCTGGAAGCCAGCCGCTGCGCATCCTATCGGCCGGAATGATTTTTAACATTTAACGGTTACACCACAATTCTATGAAATTCAAATTTTCCGCAGTCGCCTGTGCAGTGGTGCTGTTGGTCAACTCGCATTTGCAGTTTGCACACGCGCAAACCCCGCCTGAGAGCACACCAGGTTCCCAGTCAAGCAACGACGAGTACCAGGAGCCACGTTTCACAGTGTCGGGTTTTGAGGTGTTAGGCCCCGAACTGGTGCCTCGTGATCAGGTTATGGCTGTGCTTGGTGGCTTTTCAGGCCGTGAAATCACTTTTTCCGATTTGCGAACTGCCACCTCAGCCGTGGAACAATTGCACGCCGAGGCGGGTTACGAAGTGGTTCGCGTGCTGATTCCTGAACAGGAAATCAAGCCTGGCGAACGGCTTAAATTGCAAATTGTTGATGCGCGGCTAGATGTGATTACTGTCGCGGGTAACGACTATTTCACCGCGGAGTCGATTCAGGAAAGCCTGGTGGTGTTGCAGCCCGCTGCCTTGATCAACACAGTGGACATGGACAAAAACCTGCGCTTGATCAATGACAACCCAGCGAAAATTGTACGCGTACGCCTGGAGCCTAGCGATAAGCCGGGCCTGGTGGATGCCAAAGTGCAGGTGTCGGATCAAAACCCCTTGGCAGCGTACCTCACACTGGACAACTCAGGCACCAACGCCACAGGTGATTTCCGCATGGGCCTTGCCCTGCAACACAACAATGCTTTTAACAGAGGCCACATGGCCTCCTTTCAATACGTGACCTCGCCGGGGCGGTGGTCAGATGTTGAAGTGTTTGCACTGAATTACAAAGTACCGTTCTACAGCGTGAGTTCCATGCTTGAAATGGCCTACAGCGATTCGAATGTAGATGCAGGCAACCTCAGCGTCGGAGCCAGTACCGTGTCGGTAGCCGGCGCCGGTACCACTGCTGCCATTCGTTGGGTGAAGCTGTTGAACCGCCTGGCTGGGTTCGATGCACGGCTTACCTTTTCTCACGAAATCAAGGAATTTGTGAGTCAGGTTCAACTGAACGGTTTCGGTCCCAGCCTGGTGCCAGAACTGGAAAGCAGGCCGGTGGGGGTGTCTTATTCACTCTCCGAGGCACTTGATTCGCGGCAGCGTGCTTTTCAAATTGGGTATTTCAAAAATTACGTCACGGGTGGCAACAATTCCACCGCCCAGTACCGCATGACAAACCCGGCCGCCGAGGCCAATTTCGACGTGATTCGAGCCAATGCCAGTTGGTCCGAACAAGTGATGCCCGGCTGGCGCCTGACTGCACAGCTGGATGCACAACACACCGATTATTCACTGATTCCCGGCGAACAATTTGGTGCGGGGGGTGTGTATTCGGTGCGCGGTTTCGAGGAACGGGTGATTTCCGCAGACCGTGGAACCCGACAATCACTCGAACTGATGGGCCCGAATGTCAGCAAAAGTTTCGGCAACTTGTTTGAACGTTTGCAGTTTGTTGGTTTTGTGGATGCTGCGCAGTTGAAGTTCAACAACCCTGTATTTGGGTCGCCAGTGGAGCCGCATTTGATGTCTTACGGTTTGGGCGCGCGTTTTGCTTTTTCTCCCAAACACCAGTTTCGGGTTGACCTGGCCAAGGTTGTGTCAGGTGTGCCTATTCAACCGCATGGTGACGTGATGTTGCACGTCACATTTGCCACTTCCCTGTAAGGAAAGACACCATGAAATCCAATCGTCTTTCAACCCGCAGTTCAGTTCGCAGTTCAGGCACCCAGTTTCAGCGAAAAGCGGTGGCTTTGGGTGTGGCCATGGCCATTGCCAGTTCAGCTTACGCCAACCCCACAGGAATGTCGGTGGTCGCTGGGCAGGCCACCGCGCAAACTATGGGTAACTTGATGCAAATTACCAATACGCCAGGTGCCATTTTGAATTGGCAACAGTTCAATATTGATGTGGGGCAAACCACGCAGTTTATTCAACAAAATGCGGCCAGCCAGGTGTTTAACCGCGTTACTGGTGGTGATGTGTCTCAAATTTTGGGAACCCTGCAAAGCAATGGGCAGGTGTTTTTGATCAACCCGGCAGGTGTGTTTTTTGGTCAGGGTGCTGTCGTGGATACCGCCGGCTTTCTAGCCAGTACTCTGGCAGCTTCTGACACCGATTTGCTGAACGGGCATTTGCGTTTCAATGATTCAACTGGCACAGCAGGCAACATCGTCAATCAGGGCTCACTGACCACACACTCGGGTGGCTCTATTGTTCTGTTGGCCCCCAGTATCGAAAACAGCGGCATTATTCATGCCGATGGCGAGGTTCTGTTGGCTGCTGGTCACAGTGTAACCATTGTGGACATGAGGCACCCTACTATCGGCCTTACTGTTGCTTCCAAGAACGGCGACAAAGCAGTGAACTTGGGTCAAATCATCAGTAAAAACGTATCCCTGTTTTCGCATTTGGTGAAAAACAGTGGTGTGGTTGAGGCCACAGGCGCACAGCTGAGCGAAGGCGGTGTTATTCGGTTCATCGCGCAAGGTGATGCGCTGGTTGGTGGGCAGGTTCTTGCCGAAAGTACCCAGGGCCAAGGTGGTGAAATTGACATCACAGGCGAACGCGTGGCGGTGCTGAGTGGTGCTCGTGTTTCTGCGGATGGCGCCACAGGCGGCGGTACAGTACATGTGGGCGGTGGCTGGAAAGGGCAAGATGCAACCCTTGCCAATGCCCAGCAAACCGTGGTGCAGGCCAATACCCAAATTTCTGCGAATGCCACAGCCAACGGCAACGGTGGTGAGGTGGTGGTGTGGGCCGATGGGCACACGGCCGTTGATTCTGAAGTGCAAGCCAAGGGTGGCGCACTGGGTGGCAATGGTGGTCGCGTAGAAACCTCGGGCAAACAAAGCCTGGCTGTGAATGTGGCGGCGAATACCTCGGCTGCCAAGGGTGAGGCAGGGCAGTGGTTGATCGACCCGGCTAATCTGACGATCGTAGCGCAGGCCAGTGACGCACCCGCGGGAAGTTTCAATCTGGAGACACAACAGCCAGGACCGTTTTTTTCTACGGATGATATTTCTTCAACCTTATCGCCAACCGAGTCGTATTTGCTAAACAGCACTGTTGTGGCTGGCCTTGAAAACAACGGTTTTGTGCAAATTTACACCACTGGCTCACAGCCGGGGGACGGTAATTTGACCATTGCGGCTCCTGTCCTGATTGACCAGAACAACTCTCAATTGACCGGTATCAATCCAGAACTGTTTCTGGAGGCCAAAGGTGAAATCAATATTGATGCCGCCGTGGGTTTGATGCCTGGGCAGCAAGTTTTCGATGGCTTCGATCTGTTCTTGAGTTACGACATTGCCAAACCCGTGTACATAGACGCGCCACTGTACTTGGGTAACAGCGGTAATCTGATTTTGTCGCCCTACGATGTCGGCACTGTACTGCCCACTAACACGCAAGGTCAGTTGCCACTGGACGGCGTGAATTTGTTGTCGGGCATGAATACTGGTTCAAGTGGTCCATTGGCGCTTAATCGAATTACTGTTACCAGTGCGGTGGCCACTGATCCGATGACTCAGCTAAGCTACGTGGTCAGTCCGGAGAAAACAGTAAAACTCAATGTGCTGGGAGCAAACCTTCAGGTGAATCAATTAAGCCTGTTTGGTATTGAAACAACTCCGGCCACCGACATTCGTGTTGGCGTAGACAATTTTGATTTGCCCGCACCCATTCAAGGCAATTTGCAATACAACTTTCTGGATGCGAATAGCCTGACAGTGGAGGCGGGCAGCACGGTGTCAACTTTCACACAATTTGACCCGCAATTGTTGTTTGATATAAATCCCAGTACCAGTTTGAACCGACTGGTGTCCAGCGGTACAGTGAATTTCAACGGTGGTTTTAACGATATTTTCGAGATTGATACCAATGCGGGGACATTGAATTTTTCAAGCAGCGCTGGCAGCAGCAGCTCACCGTTCGGTTTTTATCAAATTGGTGATATTGCCGCAGGCACGGGTAGCACCATCAACCTGGTGGGCTCCAGTTTGTACTATCAGAAAGCGACTCTCAACGGCACATTCAACATGATGTCCAATGAGTTCGGCTCATCCTCTTTCCTGAGTGCGATTGATACTGATTTAAACGGAAGTTTCAACTTTGGCCCGGGTTTCAACAACGCCAGTTTCCAGGCCTTGGGCATGGGCGCCAATTCGAGAATTAATCTGTCAGCAGGTTCTTTTCTTGAATTAGGGCGTGCTTTCAATTCCTCTTCTTCCGGACCAACTGCTACTCCCATGGTTCCGGAAAAGCAGCCTGGCGCCTATATTTCCAGTACACAAGGACAGTTTGTGGCCCAACAGGGTGCGCGCATTGTGATGAACGGTGCTGCCACTGATGATTTTGTTTTTTCAATGCCGCCTTTGCAGAGTGCCGAGCTTCCCAGTTCTCCTTCAGGTGGTGCAATTCTTGACATCACAGGTCTTGATGGGCGCCTGGACGCACCGGTAACCATTGAAGTTAACGGTTACTTGAATTCCATCCAAACCAGCACCGAGAACTTCGACCTCAACTCAGAGATCAGCATGTCGACTCCCATCAACACCATGGTGATTCAATCTGCAAATATTCAGGTCAATGCCGGAGGCGATGGACGCTCTCTCAGAATTGGTGAGGTGCAGTCCTCACAATCCATCAACACCAATTTTGAACCCATTGTAGACCTGGATTTCAATGGCTTGCTGACCGTGAACAGTGGTCGCGTTCGTCTTGAGGGCAAGAACCTGTCCACCGTAGACGGCACCCTGAATGTAAACGGAACAAATTCCGCTCTGGTTTTGTCTGGTAATTTCACTTCTGCAGATTTGTACAAGGTAAACCGCACCAGTGGTGGTCGCTTGGCTGCAGAAGGCGTGTGGGACAACAGCCTGGTTAACGCCGGCAACGCTGCAACCTCAGCGCCACTGAGTAAAGGCAATATTCTAGTTGGCGACGATTTGGTGGTAACCGGCGGTTTGCTGACCAGCGCGGGCACTGCAAATTCAATCAATATTGCGCCAGACAGCTTTCTGGAACTGCGCAACACCGAAGTGACTACAACCATCAATGTATCGCCAACCGGTGTAGTCTTGTTGGCCACCCAAGATGGAAATGGCGGACCAGTCACGCCCGCTGTATTGAGTGGAGCCACTATCAATATGGGCGGCGATGCATTCCTGATTGTGGAAACAGATGCTCAGGGTGTGGCCAATTTGAACGGTGCTGCAACGATCAGCTCAGGTGCACAAGGTAACTTGATCATTGCTGGCCGACGAGCTTATGACCCAATGGCAGTTGGCTCCATTCCTGATTCAATGACCTTGAACGTGGGCAGTGGTATTCGTCTGAATGTAACTGGTAATGCAGCCAGTTTGCCCCCGGCTTTGCAGTTGTTTTATGGTGCATCAACGCCGCCAGCGCGCCCCGTGTTTCTGGTGGGCCAACTAACGCCTGAAGCGGTGGCTTTGGCCGAATATGAAGATTTTGATGGATTCTCTACGCCAGTCACCACTGTGTTGAGCGGGTTTGCGAACCCTTCCTTCGTGATTGACGGTACTCCGGATTCCTCTGCAATCAACGGCCTGACCTGTTCAGTTTCTGACTTCTGCGTGAAGTTTGATGTAGCTCAGGTGGGCAACTTTGCTGGCTCAGTAATTACAAATCTTAACTCAGTCGGGGTAACCGGCAGCGGCGCTGAATTTTCCCCCGATTTGACATTGAATTTTTCTCAGATTCAAACCCCCACTGACATCATGTTGATGGGTGGTGTGACCACGATTGCAGCATCAGATTTGATGAGCGGAAGGAGGCTGCTTATTGGAAACACAGCCACTGCCCGATTCGTGAATAATATATCCAATGAAAACATTTCCAATAATCTGGAAAACAACGGCACGCTTGAATTTCAGGGCAATTACACACTCAGTGGCCTGCTGACCGGTACGGGTATGTTGAACAACAGTGGTGTGCTGAACCTTGCTAACGCCACTGGAAGTGTTGTTCAAAATTCGATCGTTAACAGCGGCACGATTAACAACACCGGTACTTACACTTTTTCAAATATCGTTTCAGGTACTGGTCTGTTTTCCAACACAGGAACGTTGAACCTGACAGGTTCGGGCTTATTTGGAAATAACTTTGTGAATGGTGGCACTGGTACATTGAACTTCTCTGGCGGATCCGCACAAGACATTTATTTTGGTGGCTCCTTTCAGAATGCTGCGAACATATTTTTTAATGGTGGGTTATTTACATTCGATACCGGTTACAGCCAAACTGCCGGTAGCCTCACCGTTCAACCAGGTACACAGTTGGTCGGCAACGTAAACATCAACGGCGGCGCTTTGCGTGGTTTTGCAAATATCACTGGTAATTTGAATGCCCAGGGCGGTCGAATTGTCCCGGGCGCATCGCCCGGCCTAATGACCGTGAGTGGTGACTTGAACCTGGATGCGAACAGCATTGTCGACATTGAGATTGCAGGTAATGGAGGCGTGCAGGGTACTGATTTTGACTGCATCATTGTGCAAGGCAACGCCAACCTGGCCGGTCAATTGAATTTGATTGATATTTCAGGCGGTACGCTGGTTGCAGGCAGTCAGTATGCTTTCCTGGAGGCCAACACCATCAATGGAACCTTCGGTGGCATTTCCAGTTCTCCTGCCAGTTCAGCATACACATTCTCTTCACCAGTGATTGCGAACACCACGAATGGTCAGCAGTTGCCCATTCAACAAATGAGTACTTCAACAGTGGCCATAAGTTCACCGCCACCTGTTACACCTCAGCCCACATCGCCGACAAGTCCAACCTCGTTGACACAAAGCACGGGTACAAATAGCACTGCGGTAGGTCAAAATCTCAATCAGGCATTTACACCCACGTCGACCTCATCGACATCAACAACTTCTTCTGGTACCAGCAGCACGCAAAGCACTTCCACTCAGCAGGAGGAACAGGCTATCGAGGTGGCCAATCAAAGCACTGCGGGTACAACCATTTCACAGCAGTCCAATGACATTGAGTTGAAGACCACACAAAGTGATCCTCAGCGGGCGTCGGCGGTGTGCAAATGAGGACCAACAACATGCAGAAACTATTTGCCTTGGGTTTTCTCGCTTTGAGCTTTGTTGGCACCAACACGGCGTTGGCTCAAAACATTCAACCGAAAGACCTTGCTGCGCCGGCAGGAGCACAATCGGCCAGCCAGCCAGCCAAACCGGTGGTGGGTACTATCAAAGTAGTCACTGGCTTGGTCAATTTACAAACTGCGGAAGGCAAAAACAAATTTGCCAGCGCTGGTACCAAGTTGAATGTGGGCGATGTCATCAACACACAGGCAAAAAGCACCACGGTGCTGGAGTTTGTGGACACCACGCAGGTGGCATTGCGCCCAAATACGCGCTTTGTGGTTGAAAACTATGAATATCAACCCGAGCAACCCATAGCCGACAAAGCCGAATTCAAACTCGTCAAAGGGGGGTTGCGCACACTCACTGGGTTGATTGGCAAACGTGGCAGTGCTGACGCCTTTTCAATGAAAAGCGAAACAGCCACGATTGGTATTCGGGGAACTGACTTCACGGCCCGAATTTGCAAAGGCAATGAATGTACTCGCCTGGCCAAGGGCGAGTCTGACAAAGCCACAGCCACAAATACTTCTATGGCTGATGTGGCGGGGCGTATTTCCCAACTGACTGGCGAATTATTTGCGGTGTCGGTTGAGGGCAAGCGACGCGCATTGCAAAAAGGATCCGCTGTATTTGCGGGAGAAACCATCGATGTGTCGGAAGGTGGGTTTGCCGTGCTCAGCATGGCCGACTCCACACGCCTCACTCTGCCAGGCGGCAGTTCCATGCAAGTGGCCGCCTATCGATACGCGCCAGCTTCACCACAAACCTCAGTGGCATCATTCAAGTTGTTGAAGGGCGCTGTACGTGCGGTAACCGGTGCCATCGCCAAAGCTGAACCCAACAATGTGAAGTTTTTCACTGAAACCGCTACAGTGGGTATTCGGGGTACCGCAGTGGATATCGCTTGTACCTCAGTTTCCGGTGGTTTGGTGGTCTGCTCCGGTAGTGCGAATTTCACAGTGGAGCTTCGCAACGGGCAAATTATCGTCACATCCGGCAATTTGAATTCAGTGATCAATGCAGGGCAATCGGCGGTGATTCCAGCGGGCAATACGAACATTCAGGTCATCAATTCCCTGGTCAATGTGTTGGGTAACGTTCCGAATGCGGGTCCGCTGCCTGAAACCACGCCTGCAAACTTTGAAACCCTGTCGTCTACGCCTGTGCAGTCTTTGACGCAGGAAAGTGGTTCTTCAGAAGGGGGCTCGCAATTGTTTGTTGCTGTGAACGACGGCACCATCGTCATTACCAACTCCAATCAGACTCCGCTTGAAGTCAATCGGGGTGAGGGTGCCTTTGTACAGACACTGAGCAATCTGCCTCCGCAATTGCTGACTGCACCGCCCGATGTGATTGTTCAAGATAACACCTTGTCTGCTCCGCCATTTTCGGCACCGCAGTGTGCGCCTTGATGGTAGTTGATGCATGAGCAAATTGATCAAGTCCTGGCGAAAAATTGCAGGCAAGGCGTTTCGAATCGGTGTGGGATTTTCGTTCACGGCAGTGGCTTTGCTGCATGTGTTGGGTTTCGCCCCCAGCGAAGTGGTGAAGCGTCTCGACTACCTCATTTATGACGTGCGGCTGCGGGCAGAGGCGCAATTGCCCGAGCTTGATCCTCGCATTGTGATTGTCGATATTGATGAACAAAGCCTGAGCGAGGTGGGGCGTTGGCCATGGTCTAGAGATGTAGTGGCCAAGCTGGTTGTGGAGCTAACCGATCGGCTGGGCGCCGCCGCGGTTGGTTTCGACATTGTGTTTGCCGAGCCTCAGCAAAGTGATGCGCTTTTGGCCCTAGATACCATCATTGAAAACAAGCCTGCTCTGGGTAGTGAGCTTCAGGAGTTGCGAACCGGAATTCAAGCGCAGTTCGATCGAGATGCACAGTTGGCCCAGGTTCTGGCCGATCGGCCAGTGGTGTTGGGGTACTACCTGAATCAGGATCCAACAGCCTTGTCTGGCGCGCTTCCGCCAGCATTGTTCAAAAGAAGCCAGTTGGGCGAGTTGACCCTCGACAGTACAAGTTGGCAGGGCTATGGCGGCAACATCCCCGTGCTACAGAAAAATGCGGAGGGCGGCTATTTCAATCCGATTGTAGATGAGGATGGCACCGTTCGCTCCATTCCGCTGCTTGCTCAATTTAATGATGCTTATTATCAAAGTTTTGCTTTGGGCACACTGCGGCGGGCCTTAGGTAATCCGCAGGTGATACCTGTGTTTCCTGAAGGTGTTCCCGATGACTATGGTGCAGTGGAGCTGATTGCACTGAGGTCTCCGGAAGTTGAGTTGGACATTCCTGTTGAACGTGGTTTGTTGACCCGCGTTCATTTCCGGGCCAAGGGTGGTCCGAATGCTGGCGGCTATCGCTATGTGTCAGCGGCCGATGTACTTGCTGGCACATTGAAGCCCGAAGACATTGAAGGTCGAATTGTATTGATCGGTACTACAGCACCTGGTCTGCTCGATTTGCGAAGCACACCCGTTAACCCGGCCTACCCGGGGGTAGAAGTGCATGCCAATGTGATCAGTGGCATGCTCGACAGCATTTACAAACTTCGTCCCGAATATTCGCAGGGTTTGTTGTTCATTACCGTACTTGCCGTGGGTTTCGTGCTGAGTGTGATGATGCCGATTCTTAGTGCCACCTGGTCGCTGTTGGTTGCACTGGCGGTGTTGGTGGCCAGCGTGGCGGTCAATTCCTTGCTGTATTTTCAGGCAGGCCTGGTATTGCCGGTGGCGGTGGTGTTGTTGCTGGTGCTTGCCATATTCATGTTCGATGTGGCCTATGGATATTTGGCGGAATCGCGCAGCAAGCGGCAAATGGTGGATTTGTTTGGGGAGTATGTAGCGCCAGAATTGGTCTCTGAAATGGCCGCGGACCCCAAGCGCTATTCCATGGAAGGTGAAAGCCGCGAACTCACAGTGTTGTTTTCGGATGTTCGAGGTTTCACCACGATTTCAGAGTCACTCAAGCCCAATGAACTGCGCGAGTACATCAATGAATACCTTACCGTGATGTCCGAGATTATTCGCTCCCACCGTGGCACGCTGGACAAATACATTGGTGATGCAATCATGGCCTTTTGGGGCGCACCTATTGCCGATGCTGAACATGCTGAATTGGCCACTAAAGCGGCCATTGCCATGCAGGAAGAAGCTGTACGTTTGAATGAGCGGTTGTTGGCACGCAATTGGCCCACCCTGGCCATTGGTGTGGGCGTGAACACCGGGCAAATGCGCGTGGGCGACATGGGCTCAAAAATTCGACGTGCCTACACCGTGATGGGTGATGCTGTGAACCTGGGTTCGCGACTGGAAGGGATTACCAAAACTTATGGCGTGGGCGTAATTGTTGGACCGCAAACCAAAGCGGCTGTGCCCCGTATGGTGTTTCAAGAGCTGGATGCGGTGAAGGTGAAGGGCAAGAACGAGCCTGTTTCAATTTATGCACCCGTGGGTGAGCACGCCACTTTGCCTGAAGCAAGCTTGAGCCGGTTGGAACAATGGGATGAGTTTTTGGCCGCGTTTCGTGCCCAGAAATGGCAGTTGGCGCGTGAACAATTGGCTGGTTTGCAGGGCAGTGTGGTGACGAATCCTGTTTTGCATGCCCTCTACGAAAACCGTATCGCGTACTTTGAACTGAATCCCCCACCTGAAAACTGGGATGGTGTCACCCAGTTCGACACGAAGTAAAACGAACCGATTTAACCCAACTTGGTCGGATTAGATCAGTTCGTTTTGCTGGTTCAAATACACCTCGGGTGAAATTCGGAATGCCGCGCCAGTAGGGCAGGCACGAACGCAAGCCGGGCCGCCATCTTTGCCATGGCACAAGTCACACTTGTAGGCTTTCTTGACGGAATTGGCGTCGTACTTCGCCGGGCGTTCTCCCAGAGGGCCGCCCGCGCCAAACAGCAGCCAAGACAGCAAACCGGTTTTTCTGGGAGGCGGTTTAACGCGCAATTCAATCGCGTTGTAAGGGCAGTTTTTGGCACAGTTACCGCAACCAATGCAGGTATCTGCAATCATGACCTCACCTTTTTCATTGCGGCGAATGGCATCGGGTGGGCAGTCTTTCATGCAATGCGGCTGTTCACAATGTCGGCAAGAATGCGCCAAGTGAATATTCTGGAAAGTAGGGCCAGCATCGCGATCCAGGCGGGGTATTCCATCGTGGGTTTCTGCGCAGGCACGTTCACAATTGTCACAGTGCACGCACAGGTTCTCATCAATAACCAGAGCGTTGGTGGCATCGCCTAAACCTTGTTTCATCAGAAAGTGAATCAAATCACTTTCACGTTTTGCAGTGCTTTCCCGGAAAATGGCGTCGTGAACGCGTTTGCCAATTTTGGCCTGAAGAGCCTTTTTCCAATTGCTGTTTTTGCTCAACACGTCGATGACCGCATCGGCTTGAATCAAGAGTACTTCAGTCAATACTGTGGCTGTGCATGTGGTTTGTCGATCTGTCCCATCCACTAAGTCTATTTCTCCAACATAGCTGCCTGCGGACACATAGGAAAGCACCGAGTCTTGGTCATCGATCAACTTGGACACTGAAACAGATCCGCGCCGAATCAAATGCAAGCCGTCGGTTTTATCGCCTTCACTGAACAGTTTTTCACCCCGCACATAGCGGGTCACACTGATGCCTGACGCAATCAGTTGTTCAATTTCATGCGCTTCAAGTTGCGGCGCAAGGTGTGTAGACAGGGCTCGACGCACGAACGTTTCATCAAGGGTTCGGCGTACCGCATCCACTGAGGCGATCAGCTTCAGCATGGCCTTGCGGGGCGTTTCGATCAATACGCAGTTTTCACCTGCGTACACTGTCGCCGTGCGGCGTCGCCCGGAGATCAGGCCCATCTCGCCAAAATAATTGCCTTTGTCGAGGTTAAGAATAAATGGCTTGCCTTCCTTGTTCACCAATTCAATGCCAACACCACCCCGCACGATGGCAAAGAAAGTACTGGTGTAGTCACCTTTGTGGAAAATGACTGAACCTTTCTTGGGTTGGTGTAGCGTTGATTCCAACATGAATTCGCGCAGTTGAAGGCGTGTCATCTGGTTGAACAGTGGAACATTTTCCAGAATCATGTCCAGCACGGCCGATACAGAAACATCACCGAGGGGTTTGAACTTCTCAGCCAACAGTGGCTCGTCAGCGGGTACTACCGGCAGGCCCATGATGGAATCCACCACCTCATGACCTTGGTTCATGGCCTGCTTGATCAGAGGGTATCCACCCAGCGCACCGACAATGAACAGGCCGGGTACGTTGGATTCATAAGTTTCGCTAAGCGCAGGCACTGCATTGGGATCGCTGTTGGGGAATGTCACCCCGAAGCTTTCAACCAGACCACGAGGCGGTGTCGCGCCCAAACGCGCAATAATTCGGTGCACAGGCATGGCCTGCTCACCTTCTGGGCCTTTGTAGCGGTAGTTGAGTGTGGGTTCTCCTTCCTTGGCCTCGGGTATCTCCTCGACTGCACTTGTGCTGGTGTTGTAGAAGATACGCAAATCTTCGTTCCTGTCTGCCGCAAGAATCTGGTTCAGGTTGCCTTCTTTACAGCGGGCAAATTCATCTTTGCGGTTGATCAGCACCACCTTGTTGTTCTTCATCAAAGCCAGAGCGTTTTCAATGGCGGCATCACCTGCACCAATCACGATGATGGTTTCATTGTTGAACTCGTCAGGGTCAGCCAAGGTGTATTGAACATTGGGAAGATCATCACCCGCAGTTCCAATTTTTCGGATATTGCCCTGTAAACCAATCCCCAAAATCACTGTGCGGGCGGTGGTTGTGGTTCCGTCCTCGCAGGTCAGCTCGAACGGTCCAGCGCCATCATTGAGTTTGCTGATCTTGCTGACTGTTTTCTTGTATTGAATATTGATTTTTTGATTAAGCAGCTGAGAATCCCAGGTGCCTAAAATATTCTCCCGCTTTCCGGCTTCAAATGACATTCCGCTGCGAAGGGGCAAAAAGCCTGGCTCCGCCATGACATGCTTGCCCTTTTGGTACTTGTAAATGGTGTCCGACGCGTGGTTCTCTGATTCGAACAACACGTACTTGCAACCCAGTTGCTGCGCTCGCGCTGCAGCCGACAAACCTGCCGGGCCAGAGCCAACGATGGCGATATCCAGTTCAGCGGGTACATCGGCAAACATGGGTTTGAGATTGTTTTGCATGGTTTACGCTCCCACTGCTGCTTTCAGGGCCAGCAGTTCGGATTGAAATGCTTCGCGGTCGTAGGCCTCATCATTGCTGAGTAATTTCAGCAAACGGCCCATTTTTGAATTCACGGTTTGAGCAATGCGCGAATTGCCTTTTCGGGCCAGGCCATTGGCCACGCTGCTGATCGACATGTAGGCTTGTTCCGCACCGGCGAAATCAGCGTATTGGTTGTTGGCCGCCATATTCACCAGGTCTTTCAGGATTTTCTCCAACACCTGCTCGTTGAATGGAACCGTGGCCACCACTTTTCGCACGGTGTTCAGTTGCGCATGAAGCACGTTTGCGGCGCGTTCAACTTCAGCGAAGTTGGTGGCAGGTGAAGTGCTTACAATGTGCAACTGGTTCACCAGTTTGGCAATGTCGCTGCTGTGTTGCGGTGCCGCTGCGCGAACAATGGCCTGAACCATGATGAGGCTGGAGTTGTTGATGCGTGCTTGCCCTGGGCTGCGCGCCAAGTCTTTGGACCAGTCTTTTTTGCTCATGGGTGAGTGGCAGGCGTGGCAGTCGAACATCATGAGTTCGGGCATGATGCCTTGGCGATTGCGCTTGGTGTCTGCGATCAACTCCAGCAAATTGGCACTGCTGGCAAATTGTCCCATCGCCCAGATTTTTCCAGTATCGTAAGCGCCTTTGCGTTTAACCCAATCGTCGTCGATTCGGTAGTGCGGTGGTTCAAGGGCCATGAAAGTTTCCACTTCAATGGAAATGCGTGGGTGGCCCGCACCCATGATTTGATGGGTAATCGGGCGGCTTGAATCGCCCACATGGCAACTGGTACACAGCTTGGCGACGGCATAGGGGTCGCTTGTGGGGTATAAGCCATTATCAATATTCTTTGCATGGCTTGCCTTGGGTTCTACGTGGGTTTTAATCCATTTTTCTGCAGGGCCGTGGCAGGCTTCGCAGTTCACGCCATCGCTTTTGTCAAAGCGCAGCCCCTGCTTGGAGGCTGGTACATTGTGGCTGTGGCAATCCAGGCAAACTTTGGCTTCATGGGCTGGTTGGGCAAGCCCCAGGTTTTTTGCGATGCGTTGCGATTGTGCATTCTTTAATACGGCATAGGCCTGGGTGTGTGGGTCTTCGCGCAGCCAGGTGGTGTATTCATTTTGCAAAACAGGAGTTGCTGTGCGTTCAGCAATGCTGCCATGGCAGGTGCTGCTGGCACAGTTCACTGTGCCCACCGATTGATGGGGCGATTGGTGCGGCATGGTTTGGGCCATGCCAGCTGTGGGCGCAGCCAACAACAAGCTTGTGCCTAGCGCTAGCAACAGGCGATTGAAGTATCGGTTCAAGGCATTTGCTTTCATGGCTTAATCCTTTCTGAAAGCCACTGAATTGACTTTGGGCTTGGGCAGGTAGTTTTCTTTTTCAACCTTGTCGGTCACGGTCCACAAGCGGCCATCGGGGCGAAGGTAAAACGCCTCCATTTCCTTGCGCGTGAAGGGGCGCGAACCAATGCGACCAAACACCGCAATTTGCCCGCCCGTTTCATCCACGGCGCGGTCCCTGTCCAAACCTTTCGAAATCGACATGGCCGGGCTTGGCGTTTTACGCCATGCAATCAGTTCAGGCTTGGGTGCAGGCGAGAAACCATAGAATTTTGGCTGCGTGTCAGGCGATGTCAGTTGCAAAACCTTCAAACCATTGACACCGTCAGCCACATAGGCAAACAGGGATGCATTGGTGGAGCCCACCACCACATCATGCGCGTCATTCAGTTGCCCGTCCGCAGTAAATTGTTGGTACACCACGGGCTTGCGCGGGCGTTCAATGTCTACGATTACCAAGCCCTGTTTTTTGGCCGCCACATAGGCGTAGGTGCGTGCCAAATAAACCCGTTGCGCATCCGCCATGGGCACTACCGCACCGGTGTGTTCAGGCTTCTCAGGGTGCGTAATGTCGATTACCTCCAAACCTTTGGCTGTGGTGGCAAACAGGTAGCGGAACTGCACCGCTGTCGCTCGTGCGTTCTGCAGGGGCAGGGTGGTGATGTGGCGTGGTTTTAAGGGGTTGTTGATGTCGACAAACACCAGCCCTTTGGGCGTAGTGATATAGGCATAGTGCCCACCCAAGGTGATGTGGCTTGCGCCATTCAACACACCATTCTCATTCCAGGTTACAGCACGTTCGAAGAAGTTGTTGCGGGGTTCACCGTCTGCCAGCGTGTTGACATTCACGGCAATCAGGCCTTCTTCGCTGTCGGTGATGAAGGCGTAGTTGTAGATGGGGTGGAAGGGCTGTTCCATGTTTGTAATGCGCATCAAATCGCCCTGGTTTCGGTCGGGATTGATGGGCTGGTTGGTGGGCAAGGCCATGCAAGTCGCATTTTTGGAAGCCACATGGGTGTCGTGGCCAAGCGGGCTGAACGGTGCGGTGATCACGCGTTGTCCATAGCCCTTGTTGGCTACACTGGCTGCGTCATAGGCGCGGAAACCGCCTTTTCCTTCTGCCACAAACACATACTCGCCTCGCAATTGAATACAACTGGCCACGCCTTTGGTGGTGTGGTCCATCAACGCGGGCACCACAGTATCGGCCAGTTCGCGGTTGCGGTTCAGGTGATTTTGATAATAGTCCGGGTAGGCGTATTTGTGCAGGTAGCTGCCCAACACAGCCTGGGGTTCATCCCATTCAGTCACGGTAACCGCTGCAATGTGCTCCGTGCCGCCCAGCCATGCATTAAACCCAACAAAATTCACGAAGTTGGTGCCCTGTAACAACAGCTGCGCCATGATGGCGTTGTTGTCATCCTCGCGTGACAGATGGCAATCGGTGCAGGTTTTTGTTTCCTCTTTGCGCTCGGTGTGCGGGTAGTGTGGTGCAAACGCCTGCGAAGAAAAACCACTGGCGGCAATCGGTGGTTGCTGAATGTAAATGCGCTCCCGGTTCGCATTCATCGATGAAAGAATCAAGGCCGAACTTGAACGAATTGGCGCAATCCGATTGCCTTTCACCGGGCCATGCACGCCCAGCTGGAACATGTCGTCGCGCGCCACTTGCGGGTTGTAGGTGGCGTAGTTTCGGGTTTCTCCGCCCTCGTAGTGCAGGCGCGGGGTTTTCCAGTTGGCTTGAATAGGAAGGTGGCAGCCTGCACAGCTGGTGGTCCAGCTTAAGTGGCAGGTAAAGCAAGTCATCTTGTCGTTGTCGTGCGCCAGTTCTTTCACGCCGGGGCCCCATTTGCCGTCTTGCCCTTCCGCGCCGGCACCCATCAGTTTCGCGCGTGCGGCTTTGGCGTTGTACTGGGGGTGAGCCGGGTTCATGTTGTCTTTGACCAAGCTCATTTCCCATTCTTTGTTGGGGTCAAGCGCAGCGCGCTGGTAAAGCTTGCCGTCTCGCCATTCAAATCGTTTGCGGCCGTCTTGCGTGCGCAGTTGGGTAAGGTCGGTGCCGCCAGGTGGTGACGCTGGGCCGCTGGTGCGCAGCGTGGGGTATTTGGTTGCGGTGCCATGGCAATCGGCACAATCCACTTCAACGGCGGCGGCCACTTCACCGTAAATGTGGCCATTGCCGTGCATGTCTTGCGCAAAGTGGCAGTCGACGCAGTGCATCCCTATGTCCAGGTGAATCGAACTCAGGTGAACGGCCTTGTCGAATTTCTTGGGATCATCGTCGGCAACCACATTGCCCTGCGCATCCAGCAAGGCACCTTTGCGGTTGCGCTTGAAAACCGCACGGAAGTTCCAGCCGTGGCCGTGGTAATCGGCAAATTGCGTGTCTTTCAGTTTGCTGTTCAGCGTTGATACATTCTTCAGAAACTCAGGGTCGCTCCACTTGCCACGCACCGCGGCCTCTTCGGGGTTGCGGTCCAGAATTTCACGCATTTCAGAATCGGTGGGGTAACGTTGCTTTTCTGGCCACATGTGCGGCGCATCGCTTTCGTAGTCCCACATGATGTAGCCGTAATAGCTGTTCACAAACACGTTGGGCTGGTGCATGTGGCACACCATGCACTGCGAGCTTGGAATGGCGCGTGTGAATTCATGCTTCACCGGGTGACCACTTTCATTTTTTGCAATGGTCGGGTCAATGGTTTGCGTGGTGCCATCGTGACCCAACTTGGCATAGGGCCCTGCATGCTTTGGGTCGCGGTCGTTGGTGTAAATGGTGTGGCAACCAGTACAGCCCGATGAACGGTAGTCGCCTGGTTGCTCATTGGTGCCCAGGAACCAAAGATGCGGATCGTTCAAACGAGTCTTGGTCACGTTGATCAAGGGCACGGCAATACGCTGGCCAGTGCCAGGGCCCCGGTTGGATTGCTTGATGTCGGGCCGCCCCGGTTCGTCCAGTCGCTGAATTTGACCCAAAACGTTGGGTAAACCCACTTCCGGGAATATGCTGTTGATCACTTTGCCGCCCCGTTCGAACACGCGGAAAATGTCACCAGGGGGCGCAGTTTCCCAAGCGGGCAGGGGCGCCAGTTCATTCAGAATACCCTTGTGCACGAACAGTTCGTTGTTGGCCTCCACCGGGTTTTTCAGCAAACCAGGTTTTCCGTCTTGCGTGTAGGCCTCACCCAGAATGTAGCGCTTGTAAGGCAAAATTCCGTTGTTGTACGAGGCTCCACCCCACAGCATGGCCGATGTACTCATCAAGCTGCGCTCTTGGGCCTGAATAATGGGCAAGTGGCATGCACCGCAGGCTTCGCGTGCCACACGCAGGTCGCCGGGGTTGACGAAACGGATGTAGGCAGGGTGTTCCTTGTTCAGCTTGGCGTACGAACGTTTTGGGTTTGCCGACGACGGGTAGTTCCAGAATTTTTCATTGCGTGGCGCAATGTGCGCTTTGTCCAGCGCGGCCCGGTACTCAGGTGCAAAGCCTTTTTCACGCGCGGCGCGGGTGTGGTCGTAGGCCAGCGTGCCTTGCTTTTGCTCTTTGCCATTCCATTTCACGGTGGCGTCACCACCATGGCAATCGGTGCAACCCAACACCACACCGGGGTTGGCGTGCATGGTGTGTTCATCTGTTTGTGTGTGGCAGCTCATGCAGCCTTCGGTTTTAGCAAAGGCCTCCTGCGCAGTTTGCCGTTCAGGCGCATGAGGTGCCATGGTGTAGCTTTTTTCAGGCAGCTTTTCACTGGCTGCATGGGCTACATCGTTGATAAGCAATGTGGAAACAGTCACCACCGCGAAACCCAAGGCAAGCAGCCAGCCCTGCCAGCGATCGTTGCTGGCGGGTTTTGTTGGAGGAGCAATGGCGTTATTCAAATTCATCAACAAACAACCTGCCTTAAAAACTCAAAATCACTTGAACAAAAACGAGTAAGGGTCTTTGTCTTCCGGAAACAATTCTTTGTAGCCCTTGCCCGGTAACAGTTTGGCAAACGACCCGTTCACCACAATGTTTTGCGAGAAGAAGGGGCGGTATTGAAAACCCACCGACGCATCAATACCCAAATCTGTGGAAGGTGGGCGTTGCTGGCGCAAGGTGCCCAACACATTGGTGTTGTCGAACTCAAGCTTGTTGACGTTGGCCACCAAACGAAGCTCGGGCAATACATCAATGTCGGCACCAATACCCAGCAGCAACAGGCCCGGGTTGATGAAATTAGATTGCCCCTGTTCTTTACTTGAACGCAGGGAAGGCAACACGCCGTTTCGGCCTGACAAAGCCACACCACCACCGCCAATTAAAGGAATATTCTGACGGATGAAAAAGCTTGTGTCGGCCCCTGCAAACTGGGGGTTCTCGAATATGGCATCGAAGCCCTCGGCTTTTCCATCAAAGGGATCTTCGTCGCCCGACGCATACAGAAAGCTGCCTCGCAAACGGAACCAGTCAAAGTCGCGCGACAATTCTGTGGCGTGAAAGAATGCATCAATGTCTTGCTCGCGCTGGGCAAGCGGGTGCCTGTCTGTTTTACCCGTGGCGTAGTAGGTTGAAGTGGTAATGTTCATGCGGCCGTAGTGACCATCACCGCTGAAACCAAAATAGTCCACATGGTAGCCAAACGGCTTTTGATCGCCCAGCGAGGAGGGTCGAGCGAGAAATCCGTTCGCGTCAAAGTAACGTTCACCGTCTTCATCGTTGCGGTTGTGAATGTAGGAAACCTGGCTGGTGAAACCCAAGAACGGGAAGTCTTGCCGATACAGATTGGCCACGAAAAAATCATCGTCGCGCAGGTCTTGGCGAATGTCGTTCAGTCCACTATTGGTGTCTTTCTCAACCCGTTTGAAATAGCCAATGTTGTATTGGTAAATATTGTTGTTGCGGTTGCCAAAAAGGCGAATCCCCATGGGCAGGTCTTGGAACAGAAAGCCCCGGAAGTCGCTGATGAATGGCTGAATACCTACACGCAAGCTGTCGAAATCATAGCGATCTGACACGTTGCGAAGGTGCACGTCGACAAATGCTTCCTGAATACCCACAAACCCTTCACGGCGAACATCGCCTGAAGACGAGGCAATTTTCAGCAGGCGGTCTTCATTGACGCGAACATCGGTGTAGTTGAACACCGGAGTCAAGCGGAACTCATAATCGGGTGGTTTGAAAGTGGTGTTGCCTTTGGTCAACGACAAACTCACGATCAGGTTGTGGGCAAAAATCGATTGTTCACCATCACCAAAAATATTGGCCTGCCCACCAGTGGAGGATGTGGCTGGCGGTACAGGCACCGGGAAGTTGCGTTGTTCGTACAGCGTGTCGGCAATAATACCCAAGTTAAAAAACCAGTCGGGGCCCAGTGTGTTTTGCAACACGGGCAGGTCGCCCTTGATCACGTTCTGGTTGTAGGGGTCGAACAGCGGAAACTTGAAACCCAGCGATTGCATAATTCGCCAGCGATCAGGCACTGCCACTGTTTCGCGTGGCAGGTTGGGCAAGGGTGGGGGCACCTGGCTCGGGTCGATCACGGGTATGGCAATGTCACGCGGCACAATGGGTGTGTCGCGGCCAGGAATGGCGCGTTGTACCTGCGGTGTTTGTGGAATTGTGTTGGGGACTATGCCCGGTGTGGCAGTGCTTGAGGGGCGTATGCCAGTGCCTGCTTTGTCTTGCAGCACATCGGCTGAAAATGCGCGGGGCGCAAACACGCCCAGCGATTGTTCACCGTACTGGCCGGTGCCTTGTTGCACCCAGCCGTCGGTGCTGCCCAGGAAGCCACCCAATAGGCTGTCCTGAATACGAACCCGGTACCAGCCGTCTTTCTCTTCATAGGCATCGACCAATTGGCCCTTGAAAAACTCGCCAATCGCGCGAGATTCCTTGTTGGGTTTTGTGTACACCACGCTTCGGTTGTCAAACACTTGCAACAACACCAGCGGGCGTTCTGCGTTTTCAAGTTCCGCAACTTCCGGAATGCCCGCCACTTTACGGCTGACCTTTTCAACAGTCTCAGTTAGTTGCGCAACAAGGTGTGGCTTGGACTCCCCGCGAATGTCTGCCCGAATTTGTGCCATTGCTGGCAGGGGCAGCAAACCAGCCAAAATCAGCCCGACGGCCAAGGGTTTCAAACGCATGATGTAGTTGTTTTTCTTCATGGCGCTGGGCATACGTTTTGTTCACTGCTGTTGTTGAACGGAGTTTGCGGGCACTGCACATACTTCAAAAATTCGCCGGAATTGGACAATTCATTGGCAGTCAGCAAGGTGGAGGGGAATGGGCGCATGTTGCTGCCCACGGCTGTGGCACCGTTGATCACGCCCAGATAACTCACCATGTCGTCTTGGTCCACGCCGTCACCGGACACACCAATTGCACCTACCAGTGTGTCGCCTTTGTAAATCGGGAAACCTCCCGGGAAAATCTGCATGCCATTCGCAAAGCGACTTTGTCGGCTTGCCGGAATGTTCACGTCGTCAACACAAGTGAGTGCCGCTGGGGGTGAGAACTGATTTGCTGCGCGCGTGGTCGCTGTCAGCGTACCCAATACCTTGTTGGTCACAATGTTCAGCTGAAAGCCAATGTTGAAGGGGCTCCACTGAGAGATAGGTGATGAAAGTGGGCCAGCTGGGGTCCCCACCTCGCCGTCTGGAAAGTAAGGGCGGTGAACGTTGCCGATTGCTCGCGCCGAGAATGCCTTGCTGCCGTTCAGGGAACTGGCTTGCCCGGTAAAAAACGTGTCCATTGCATTCGCGAATGATGCATGGTTACCCGCATCAATTGCAGTAAAGTCAGTCAATGCCTCTGCTGAACTGAATGAAAGTGCCGAGCGCGCTTTTTGAACTGCGACATCAGTGCCAAAAATAGGCGCATCCGATGACCGAACCAATCCCAAAACCTGGCCCGTGGTGTCTACTACGCTGACCGTTACTTGTGCCGCGGCGCCAAGCGGTATGCGAATTTGAGCTCGGGCCCGGTTGGCAATCTTCATACCCTCGACCAGAATATTCTGCACCTCGGCTTGCGTCAGGTTCGCTCCAGCCGTCGGCGGGAAACGCACCGAGGTGTTGTCAGCGGGGTTGGTAATCAGGGTAAAGGTGTCCAGGCCATTGAAGGCCGGTGCGGTGGTTGCTACGTAACCGGATTGACTGGTGCCATAAGATGTACCAGCAATGACACCCGCAGCTGTTTTGTAGCCTGTAACTGCCACGAAGTTTCCATTCCCAGCCAGCGCCGCTGCACCAGCTACTGCGGGTGTGGTGTTGGAAAACTGAAAGGTTTGGCCGTTAGCAGTAATACGATTTGCACGAATTTGAGCGGGCGCACGGAAAGCCTCAGGCAGTGCGGCAAATGCGATTTCTTCCTCAAGATCCACTTCATTGGTGAGAATGTCACGGTCCAGCCCGTACACGCCTTGGGTGCCCGCATCGGTTGATGCAATCACACCGATACCGCCAACTACCCGACCTTCCTGATAGATCGGAAAGCCACCAGGATCTGCTGACAAACCAAGCGGTGATCGTTTCGGGCCAATGGTCGCATTTTGTGAAAGCCACACATTCAGATCAGAGCACGGAAGTTGGCTGAACTGCACGCCGTACAGTGGACCGCTGGGTTGGCCTGTTTCCCCGGGTTGGAAAAACTCCTGAACAATTTGGCTGGCTGTGCGGGTGCTGAATGCGTTCCCGGTTGAAGACAGGTAGGCTCCGGTAATTGCTTTGGCAATGGCCGCCAATTCGCTGGGTACGGGTGTGAATCCGTCCAGGCCCCGGCCATTGGCACCACTCAGTCCACTTGTGATGATTACAGATGGGCTGGAGTTGGTCATGCGATAAACAGCCAATACATTGCCCACACGGTCGGTAACCGCAATGGTTGATTGCACATTTCGGGAAATCGACGCTTGTACCGCGCGGGCCACTATGTCGTTGACCTCCGGGATGGACAAGCTTTGCGTGCCCAAAGGTTCAACATTGAAATTGGGTTCAGACGAGCTTCCACCGCCACCCCCGCCACCACAAGAGACCAAAACCAATGGCGTTGCAAGGCAGACTGCCACTCCCATGGCAATCCGTTTTAATTGTGCTACCGAGCCTTTTACGGCGTATGTGCCGGTTGCTGCATCTGTGCGTTTGCGCATCGACTTCTAACTCGCTCATCTTTGTTTTTCAATGGACTTGCTTGCCTGCAAGTCCCCAGTTCACTGCTGGTCTGTCTACTCAAGTTACTGCGTCGAATGGCGATTACTTCGCTGCCACTTCTTTGTTGTGTATATGGTATTCGTGGCACACGCCACAGTTGGACTGAACTTTGTTTAACACGGGTTTGCTGCCTGCATGGCAAGTTTGGCATCCCTCAATGGCTGGCATCAGCACATCGCTGGCTTCCTCTGATTTGCTTGCTTTGTGGCAACTTTCACAACTTTCAAAGGCGTGTGCTTTGTGGTCGAACTTGGCCATGGGCATCCACGGATGGGCAGGATTGATCTCTGCAATCTTGTACTGCGGCATTCTGGCGCCAGAAGTCTTGGTGTTACCCAAACCATCCACCGCCTTTACCTCGTGGCACACGGAGCAGGCCGTGTTTTCAAACAGTTCCACTGTTGCAAATGCAGCTTGTGCACGCGGGTTTCCGCTCAAGTTTCGCAAGTTGGAGCGGTTTGGGTTTTTCTCACCGGGGCGCGCGCGCAACACCGCGCGCTGTGCATTCACTTTGTTGCGTTCCTCGGGGTGCAAAGCCAAATAACTGTAGAACTCTTCGACCGTACTGAGCACCGCATCGACTGGGCCGTGGGGAACTTGCCGATCAGGCAGGGCTGGCTCAAAACTCAGCTTGTGGCACTCCTGGCAGTGGCTTTCCATGCTGAGTGTTTTAAACCCGGTTGCGGTGTCTGCTGGTTCGTGGCAGTTGGCACATTCCATCACCACTTTCTTGCTTGGGCTGTCGATGCCTTTGGGGTCAAGGTGAACGTCGTGTGGAAACTTCAGGTTGGTTTTTTCAACAATCGGTGTGTTGGCCGCCATGCGAATTCTGCGTAAATCACTGGGTTCAGGGCCGGTGGCCACGGTAATTCGAAATGCAGGGTGTTTGTCGCCGGCGAAGTCGCTGACCGCAAGTGTTTCGGTTTTTGGGGCCACGGTTTTGATGTCGGTGTGGCAAGCAGCACAGTCGGCACCTACAAAATGTTTGTTTTGTTCCGAAAGGCTCTCGCGCCCTTTGTGATCGCGGTGACAGCTTGCGCAACGGCCTTCTTCAAATGAAGTGTCGGGCAGTGTTTGCTCGGTTACATGTAAGCCCATATTGCCGTGGCATACCAGGCAGCTTTCATCTTTGACACGCGAGAAGTTACCGGCGTGGCAAGCCTGGCAATCGCCTTCAAGATTGGCGTGGGCGGAGGCCAATGGTCCCGGGTTCCAGATTGAATCCAGGGCCAGTGCTGTGGTGTCGCGCGTGTTTGAAATCGGGGTACTTTGAAGGCTGGGGTGTGCATTCACCGGCAGTTTTGCGGCAAGCACTGTTTGTGGTTTTTCATCCGGGCTTTTGGGTTCAAAACCAAAAAGCTCGGGTGCCTGCATGGCCAACAAA
Organism: Gammaproteobacteria bacterium; assembly: GCA_018812945.1. GTDB lineage: Bacteria > Pseudomonadota > Gammaproteobacteria > Burkholderiales > Burkholderiaceae_B > Limnobacter. Next base: position 39,333 of record JAHJCM010000070.1, read on the forward strand.
GGCAACACAAGAAACGCGAAAAGAGTGGGTACAAAAAGTAACCAGGAAAGTGGGCGTTTCAGCCCCAGGGGCTTTTGCAAGGCCTGTTGCTCACGTTGAAGCGGGCTTTTTTCTTGTTCGGCCATGTTCGCTTACCAGTAAATAAAAACAGACAACACATGCGCAATCAACGCAGCCAGCAAACCAAACGACAAAGGCACGTGGATGGATAACCACAGCTCAAGCCAATATCGCAAGTGGTAATAACGGCGCAATTGTTTCAAGGCGCGTAGTCGCTGCACCTGGTTTCTGTATATGTCGGAGAGACTGTCAACCCGTGTCATTTCCTGTTGCAGGTCATTGACTGCTTTCTCGGTGGCGCAGTCTTTCACCACACCTTGGCGCTGGCTTTTGCGATTGGGATAAATACTTTGTTTTTGTGACGCAGCGATGACTCGCCCAACCAAGCCGCTTGCATTTTTAATCTGCTTTTGTGCTTCGCGGTCGAGCGCTTGAATTTGTTCCACAATTTGTTCAGGACTTTGGCGATTCAGTGCGTTTGACATTTCTGCGGGATACCGCAAATAAAAGCTAAGCCCCCACACGCCGGTGCCAATGGTCGCCATCGTTAGCACGTAGGCCAATGAATGCACGTTCCAGCCAATCTGGAAACCTGTGTGCAATGTGGCTATTACCGATAAGGCCAGCCCCAAATAGATATGCGCAGATACCCAACCCCGTAAGTTGCCTGCTTCGTTGGCATACTGGCGTTTGCGTACACCAAACCACATCAGCCACAGAATGAGTAGGGCACCAATCGTTCCCAAGGTGTAGCCCAACCAGGTTCCGCCATTGGCATTGATTCTGGGTTGGTCGAAAAGGTATGCAAACGATGAAATGAGCGTCAGCAGCAAGGCCCATTTCAGGAAAACAAATCGTTTGTAGTTGAACAGGTTGTCCTGAATCATGTGTTCAGCGCCTAGGCGAATAGTCAGAGGTAATGCTGCTCAGGGTTTACGCTAATTTCTGTATATCCATTAATGTTACGTGATCATTCGTGATGTTAGTATCCCTACTTCATGTCTGGGGGTTAACAATTGAGTCTTGGTGTGGCTTTTGTGGGTTTTATCTTCCTGTTTTTTCTAGTATTTTGCCTATATTTTGCGTGGAACGGATTTTTTTTCTCCGGTGATCAAAAAACCACGAATGGGGTAGGGTCTCTGGAGGATAGCCCCGAGTGGCGTGCTTTTTTGAACCGACGCCAGGAAATTGAAACCGACCCAACACTCGACGCTGCGAGCAAACAGGTTTTGATTGACAACTGGCTGACCATGGCCAGCGAGAGCAAGCCACGTATGGCCACGGCTGGCGGTTCCCCAAGGCGTCTGATCTGGGCCAGGCCCGCGGCCATGCCTTGGCTGATTGCAGGCAGCCTGGGCTTCGCGGTGCTATTCACCTATTTGATTGGCGCGATGCACCCCGGTGCATTGAAGTGGCCTGAAGCGAATTCTGTAGATGCGCTTGCACCAAGTGTTGATCAAGCTGTTGCCGCTTCAGCCGGGCATCCCGGTGACGGTGCCAATTTGCAGGACAGGCTGGCGGGCTTGCAGGCGAGGCTTGCAGCGCAGCCAGACGATTTGCGCGGGTGGGTGCTGCTGGCGCGCACGCATGCCTCCATGTCCAATTACCTTGATAGTGCCAATGCCTTGAAAAAAGCGCTGGAACTTACGCCAGGGCATCCAGATATTCTGGCCGATTTGGCTGACATGACCGCCATGGCACAGGGCCGCCAACTGGCTGGTGAGCCGGAAACTTACATCGCTGCTGCACTACAAAGCGACCCACGACATGAAAAGGCCCTTGCACTGGCAGCCAGTGCTGCCGAGCAAGCGGGTGATCAAGACAAAGCGCAGGTGTACTGGCAACTGCTCAGCCAGGTTCAGCAAGCGAGCTTGAAGAATACAAACCCCACCCCCGAAGAAGTGCTCACCTCCGTGAATGTCACAATTCCTGAAGCAGCGTTAAAAAATTTGCGGGATGCCTCGGCACTGTTTGTTTTTTTAAAGGCACAGCCTGGCCCTGGTATGCCATTGGCGGTGGTTCGTGTGCCCGCATCTCAGCTGGCTGCGGGTGAACAGGCCGTGCGAATTGGGCCTGGGGACTTTATTCAGGAAGGTGGTGTTGGAAATTTGCCCGATAGCGTGCACATTCAAGCGCGCTTGTCGATTCAAGGCATGGCCCAAACAGGTGCAGGAGATATCGAGTCAGCATGGCAAACGCTTCCTCGCAATCGGCTCGCCTCGGGCGTTGATTTAAGTTTGCCGGAAGCCCCGGCGAATTGACGATGCATATTTCACTCTCGGCCACTTGCCTGCGAGTTAAAACGCCGTCTCTGGAAGCGGCGGGTGTTGTGTTGTCAGGCCCAATCGGATTTGAATTAAAACCGGGCGAAATCAATGTAATTCGCGGTGGAAATGGTGTTGGAAAATCAACCCTGTTGAGATTGATGAGCAATTCATTGCCGGGCCAGTGTGTTTTATTCAAACCTGAGTTTGGCCTGCGTGATGAATTGTTGGTCCACACACACTTGCAAATTGTATTGAGTCATCTTGGTACCAATGCTCATAGCGTTGAATCTTTGCTTGAACGGGTAGGGCTTGCAAACTGGCAATACGAGCGCATCGGCACCCTGTCATCCGGGCAGCGTGCACGTTTGGGTTTGTGCAGCTTGTTGGCGGGGCAATTCAAAGTCTGGTTGCTTGATGAGCCCTTGAATGCGCTGGATCACGAAGGTATTGCAACATTGGCCGGGGCAGTGGCCACGCATTTTCATCAGGGTGGCATTGTGTTCATGGCCACCCACGTGGACGCATCGGTATTAACGCAGCACTTGGCTGGTGTACCCGTGAAAGAGGGCAGGCTGGAACAGGGCAAGTTGCTTGGCGGTTTTGTATCCGATGCCCGCGTGGATAATTCCCCTGCACGGGAGGCTGGGCATGCTGCAAAAGTGAATTTTTCCGCCTTCCTTAAACGCGACGGGGCGGTGACTTTGGGCAATCCACAAGTACTGCTGTGGGGTGCTTTGTTTCACTGGATGGTGCTGAGTTTTTTCGGAATCGGACTGGGCAAGCCAAGCACCGAATTTGCACAAGTGGCCGTGTGGGTCAGTTTGTTACTCGCTTTGATGCTGGGGGCCAAAGACTGGTTTGCGGAAGATCACCGCACGGGGTGGCTGGGCTTTGTGGTGGGCCTTAATCCTGACAACATTGCTTTGTATTGGTTGGTACGGGTCGTTTTTCTGGCGTTTTGCCAAATACTGGTGCTGGTACCTGTCACTGGCTTGGTGGCTTTGCAACTGGGTCTGCACACCACGCAAACCTTTGACTTGGCCTTGGCGTTGAGCGTGGGCATTTGGGCTGTGGCGCCGCTGTTGGGCTTGATCGCGCTGCTGGTGATGCTGACTCGTGGTGGTGCGGTACTGGTCTATTTGTTGGCTTTGCCACTGTTGGTCCCCGTTCTAATTTTCGGGCTTGAGGCCAGTCAGGCCAATGGCTTGGGTCGCAGTCCAATTGCGCCGCTTGCGGTGCTTGCGAGCTTGGGAATGTTGGGTTGTTTGCTTGGTCCCTTTGTGGCCAAGCGCCTTGTTGGTTTAATACAGGAATAGCAATGTTTGCACAGTTGGCTTCACCCCCCAAGTTCCATTCCCTGGCCAGTTGGCTGTGGGTGTGGCTACTCGCAGCGGGTATGCTGCTGCTGGGGTTTGGTTTGTACACGGGTTTGTTTCTGGCACCTGTTGATATTCAGCAAGGCGAAGTGTATCGGGCTATTTATGTGCATGTGCCCGCCGCCTGGATGTCGATGTTCCTGTACTTGGTGGCCTGTGGCTACGCGGGTTTGAATTGGGTGTATCGCAGCGATGTATCGGCAGTCATGATGCGTGCGCTGCTGCCCACCGGTGCATGGATGACCGTATTGGCCCTGGTCACCGGTGCGCTGTGGGGAAAGCCCACTTGGGGCACCTACTGGGTGTGGGATGCAAGAATGACTTCCGAGCTTTTGCTGTTGTTCATTTATCTGGGTCTCATTGCTTTGGGCCAACTGACCACCAACCCGGCCAAGGCCGATCGTGTATTGGCTGTTGGGCTGTTGATTGGTGCTGTCAATATTCCCTTGATTTACCTGTCGGTGGTTTTCTGGAATACGCTTCATCAGGGTTACAGCGTGTCGATGAGTGGCAGCCGAATTCACCCTGACATTGCCATGGGCATGTGGCTCAGCGTGTTGGGGTTCTGGTTGATTTGTGCCAGCACGGTGTTGAACCGTGCGCGGCGTTTGTTGGTACAAAGGCGTTGGTTGTAAAGGGCAGAAGGCAAAACAATGATTCTTGATGCATGGCAAACAATTTGGGCTTGCGTGGGTTTAAGCCTCTTGATTCTGGTTGTGGATGGTGTGCTGGCCGGTCGAGCGGGCCCCAGCAAAACCGATTTGGTTCGTCAAAAAAAGCGAGACAATCGAATGGTCGGGCTTGGGAAAGGGGTAAGCCATGAGTAATGCGCGCGCGCATCGCGCGGCCTGGCTGGCAGCCATTGTTGTAGTGGCTTTGGGTTTTGGTATTGCCTTGGTCAAAGTGTTTAACGAGAACCTTGTTTTCTTCTACACCCCTACACAAATACTGGGTGGCGAAGTGCCCAAGGGTGAAAAAACCTATCGCCTGGGGGGCATGGTCGAGGTGGGCAGCGTTCAACGCGAGGCCGACTCATTAAAAGTTCGTTTCGTGGTCAGCGACCTGAACAACAAAGTGCCGGTTGAGTTCAATGGCATTGTTCCGGATTTATTCAAGGAAGGCACAGGCGTTGTCGCAGATGGCCAATGGGATGGCACCAAATTCAAAGCCTCTGAGGTATTGGCCAAACACGATGAAGACTATATGCCACCCGGAGTTAAGCAGTGATCGCGTTGATATCCCAGTTCAGTTTGGCACTGGCCACCGTGTTGGCCTTGTTTGGCGCAGTCGCTGGTTTTGCCGCAGTGCGCGGAGTGTATAGCCATGCTCCGGCAGTCCCTTTGTTGAACTCGATTCAACGCAATGTGCTGCTGGTCTCTGGGCTCGTCAGCATTGCCTTCGTTGGTTTGGTCTGTTCCTTTGTGATCAGCGACTTTTCAGTTCGCAATGTGGCTGAAAATTCCAACCTGGCGCTGCCGGTTTTTTACAAGGTGGCCGCAAGTTGGGGCTCTCATGAAGGCTCGTTTTTGCTGTGGGTGCTTATGTTTGCGGGTTGGACCCAAGCCGTGGCCTGGGCCAAATTTGAAGTGTCGGCTTGTTTCAAAGTGCGCGTACTGGCCACCTTGCAATTGGTGCTGGTGGGTTTTCTGCTTTATTTGTTAATTGCCAGCAATCCCTTTGAATACCTGTACCCCACACCCGTCGACGGGCGAGACCTGAACCCGCTGTTGCAAGACTTCGGCATGATCATTCATCCGCCCCTGTTGTACATGGGGTATGTGGGCTTCGCAGTAACCTTTGCCTTCGCAGTGGCTGGCTTGCTGGAGGGCCGGTTCGACATGACCTGGGCGCGCTGGAGCCGCCCCTGGACCAATGTGGCGTGGGCGTTTCTAACCATGGGCATTGCCTTGGGAAGCTGGTGGGCTTACCGGGAACTGGGTTGGGGCGGTTGGTGGTTTTGGGACCCGGTCGAAAATGCATCTTTGATGCCTTGGTTGGCAGGTACAGCGCTCATTCATTCACTGGCCGTGTCTGAAAAAAGGGGTGCCTTGCGCAGTTGGACCTTGTTGCTGGCACTCACCACCTTTGCCTTGTCCCTGCTGGGTACATTCCTGGTTCGCTCGGGTGTGCTTACCTCGGTGCATGCTTTCGCAACAGACCCTGAACGTGGCGTTTTCATTCTCGCCTTGTTGTTTATTGTGGTGGGCGCTTCCTACATTCTGTATGCGCTTAAAACAGGTGAAGTGGGGCAGGGTGGCAATTTCAAGGCCACTGGTCGTGAGTCGCTGTTGCTGTCCAACAATGTGCTCATGAGCGCTGCCTTGGTGGCCGTGATGTTGGGTACGCTTTACCCCTTGGTGGTCGAGGTGATCGGCGGGCGGAAAATGTCGGTGGGGCAGCCTTATTTTGAAGCCATGTTTGCACCCATTCTATTGCCCGCGGTGTTGCTCATGGCCTTGGGCCCCGATTCTCGCTGGCGCGAAACACGTCTGGCGCAATACATCAAGCCCGGGGCAGTAGCGCTCGCTGTTGCCGCGCTGGTGTTGTTGGGAGCAGCCTTGTTCAATGGTTATTTCAGCGTGTTGTGGGCTGTGGGTGTGGTGTGTGCAGTGTTCATGGCGGTGGCCACGCTGGCCCATGCTGCGGTGGCCACGCGCAAAGCAGGGGCAAGCATTCCTGAAAGCGGTTTGCTGTATCGCATTCGCCGTTTGTCCCTTTCTTATTGGGGTATGGTGCTTGCGCATTTGGGAGTGGCTGTGTTTGTGGTGGGCGTCAGTTGGGTAAAAACCTTCGAGACTGAAACCGATGCCGTGCTCAAGCCGGGAGAAACTTCGGAAATAGGCCCTTGGCGAGTCACATTCATTGGTGTTGATTCCGTGCAACGGCAAAACCATGTGGCTGCTCTGGGCGTGTTCGAGTTAACGCGTGGCGACGGCACGGTGATCCACTTGCTGGAACCTGAGAAACGTCGCTATCAAAGTTCAGAGCAAATCATGACTGAGGCGGCCATTCACAGTGATTGGTTCTCCGACGTGTACATCGGCCTTGGCGATGCAGTTCAAAGCAGCGCAAACTCCGGGGCGTGGGGCGTGCGCCTGTATTACAAGCCATTGATCAACCTGATTTGGTGGGGTTGTGCCTTGATGGCACTGGGTGGTTTGCTTACCGTGTTTGATCGCCGTTACCGGCCCAGAAAGAATGCGGTGGCGGCATGATCAAGAAACGCTTGCGCCTGTATTTGCCAATTTTGGTTTTGTTGTTTTTGGGTGTGTTTTTGCTCCGTGGTTTGTGGCTTGACCCCAAGAAATTACCCTCCGCATTGATTGGTAAGCCCGCGCCTGCGGTAGTGCTTCCCTTGCTCAGCTTCAATGGGCCTGAGGCGGGTGCAGTGCAAATTGCCGACATTCAAACACTGCAAAGTATTGATGCCTTGAAAGGCCAGCCTTGGGTACTGAATGTGTTTGCATCGTGGTGCCAAGCGTGTTTGGTGGAGCACCCGCATTTCATTGCTTTGGCAAAACAGAAGAAAATCAAGTTGGTGGGTTTGGCCTACAAAGACGACCTGGCCAACACCCGCCGTTGGCTGGAGCAATACGGTAATCCTTATGATTTGATTTTGGTAGACCCGCAAGGCCAGTACGGCATTGAGTTGGGTGTGTATGGCGTGCCCGAAACTTTTTTAATGAGCGCCAACAACACCATTATTCACAAACAAGTGGGGCCAATTCCCGTTGATTATTTCGACAGCATGGCACTGCCCGCAATAGAGGCTTCCCGATGAATGTGAATGATCTAAATGCAGCTGAGAAAGAACAGTACAAGGAAGTGGCCAGTGAGTTGCGTTGCTTGGTGTGCCAGAACCAGTCGCTGGCTGATTCTCATGCTTCCTTGGCAGTCGATTTGAAAGACAAAATTGCCGAGCAAATTCGTGCTGGCAAAACCAACGAGGAAATTAAAAGCTACATGCAAGATCGCTATGGCGAGTTTGTGATCTACAAGCCCGCTTACAGCATGGAAAATGCGGTGCTGTGGTTGGGGCCTTTTGTGGTGTTGCTGATTGCCGTGGTGCTGGCGCGCAAAGTGGGGAAGAGCAAGGCCAGCGCACCTACCGCTGAAGCAAGCGCACAATGGGCAGAAAACTTGTACACCCAAACAAAAAACAAAAAAGACAGCTGATTGATGCGGCGGTTACAGAACCAGCAGCTGCTCGTTAATTTTTTTTGCCTGCTCAGGCGGTACCCCCGCCAGGGATGCGAATTCAGGCCAACGTTTAATGGCTTGGCGAACTTCTCGAATAACTTTGGGTGCGGAACCTATTGCAAAGCGCTCCGCCTCTTCCAGCAAATCAAGCTCAGCGAAATTCTTGAATTTTCCATGCACCGACATCAAATGTTGGTGAGTCCATTCACCCTCAGGGTTGTGTGCAAAGGTGATGTCGTAGGCTGGTGCCAGTTCCCAGCTTGATCCTTCCTTTAGCAAAAACGAAAAGTTCTTGGTGTGATCGTCGCAGTTTCTTCCCATCACATTGAATACCATGCGTCGAAACGCTTCTTCTTTTTGTTCATAAGGAAGTTGCAGTTTCACAATGCAGTCGAATAATTGAGCATAAGCATTCGTGCCTTTCTTTTTATAGTCCAGATGGTTGAATGCGCACAGCGTTTGTATGTGATGACGCACATTGTTTGCAGCCCGGTCAAAACGGCGTGTCATAAAGTGCGCGCGGCCGTTTTCCTCCAGTAATCGACATTCTGACATGGAAATTTTCGCCGCCCTGGCCATCAAATAATAGGCGTATTCAATTCGACCATAGCCTCCTGATGCGCCCAGTTCGTTGTCTTTGCCAATGCCGTCGAATTTTAGTAGCCAGTGTTCGAACCCTGGCGGTGTATCCACTTGTCCGGAACGAATTTCTTGCGTCTGGCGGTTCCATGCAACAACCGCTTTGGCACGGGCCCCACCAGCGGAGGTACCCACATCAATAATGCTGCGCAAGGCTGCATTTGTGTATTCATCTTCATCGTCGTCAAACTGACCAGTAACCGCTTTTCTGGCCTGTTCTACCAAGCCACCCAATTCAATTGAGGTGGCCACTCGCTTCGAAGGCCCGCGGCTTGGTTTGAACGTGAGAGCACCCATGGCGCGGTTACTCATGTAGGCCAGGCGATCGAGTGCAGTAATGTCACTTTTAGACAAACCCCGCTCGGCCATGTAACGGTCAATCAATGCATTGCCAAAATCATCGGGCAGGGCATCGGCCAGCATGGCCGGTAACCGTTTGTAAGTTTCAACTGGCAGATCTGTGAACAAATATGGATCGCCGTTGTTCAAAGGCATTTGTAGTGGAGCAGGTTCAATGCCGGTTTTTAGAAAGGCGGGTGCGTAGGCGAAGGCGTAATAGCCGTACACAGGGTCTCGCGCTACTGCACCTACTTGTTTTCCCCAGAGAAACACCTCAACACGGTCCACGGGTTGATAGGCTGTGCTTTTTGTGCGTGTGATTTTCTTTTTGTTATTCATGACTTGCTCGGTTTGCGCCTTGCGCGCTGACGGGGTGCTGCTTTGGCCACCATGGTCATGGGGTTGATGGTGGCAACTGGTGCAATTGTGTCGAACCAGCTTTCCCGCCCCAAGGCGCGAACAACTTTTATCAGTGTTTGCAATGATGAACCTTCCCCGTTTTCCAAGCTTTGCAGCGCACGGGTACTTACACCGGCTTGCTCAGCCAGTGTGCGTTGGTCGGTGTTTCGGCTCAGGCGAAGCTGTTTCAGGTTTGCGCCCAAAGTGGTTTCCAGTTCCGCAAGCGTTTTTTGAGGCAATTTATGTTGTTCCTAAAATGTGTTTTTATACGTTTTAATTATTTTTTTGTATTTTATGCGCGTTATTAAGCGTATTGCAATAATTTGAATATTTCAAGTAAAGTTATGTTTTAAATCGCGTATAAACGCGTATTAGATCCATATTGTATTTTTAAACGCGTATTTCTGCGTAATAAAATTATTAAATTTTACTGGACTTGCCTGGTGCAGTTTTGCATGGTTACCCCGCAAATGCAGGGTGGCGCATGTTGCCTTGTTGCGTACAACAAGGCTGGGCGGCCCTTTGGCAATTGCTTACTTCCCAAGCAATAGGGTGCCCGGATCAACTTGCTTGCTGTTGCATACTGATCCATTTACATTTTGAACCTGTTGAAATTGCATTTCGAGCACGTTTCTTGGCTTTGGTACCGGCCTGCGGTAGCCATGGTGGATTTTGGGTTTTGGTTATACTGTTTATTTGTACAGTTTATTTCTCAATCGCTATGCTGTAAAAAGGCCCCACTTAGTTGAGGGGCTCTCAGGGGTGATGTTCGGATAAATGGATATCGCCGTTATTGTTCGATAAAACTAGTTATAGGAAGGACGGGAATTTAAACCGATGAGTTATTGGAAAGTTGTATGGGATACCTATCATGCTGAAGCTACGCGCCTTAAAATTTTTTTGGGAATATGGGATTTAACGTCACTCTGGGAAAGGTTTTACACCATAGCCTTAGTGGTAATTTTTCTTTTTTCTCTCATCTTATTTTTCATCCTACAAGGTTGGCTGCTTGTCCCAGTTTTGCTTGCTGAAGCCGCTTTGATTGTGAAGTTCACATCACTGAATGAGAAAATGGTGTACGCGGAGTTCGGCGATCAGGAAGCGAAACAGCCTCTAAACTCACAGAACCATCAAGATACTCGATACCTGATGTTCAAGAAAAAGCTAAAAGAGTCCTCTATTGGTGAACCAACTATTAGGGAATGTTTCGAGCTCTTAGACTCGCAGATAGATATTGTTGCCACAGAGTCTGCTGCTACGAAAAAGATTATAACTTTCTCTTTGGGTTTGCTCGCCGGTTTAGTTGGATCGGTCTGGAACAGGATGGAGTACACGGAGCTCGCTCTCGTCGCCGGTGCAATCATTTCTTTCATATTGTTAATTTATGTAGTCGCTTCAGGTTTCCCGTCGAAACTAGAGAAACTAAAGGAGCTGAGGTACTTCATGCTGCTGTACTGCCATGAAGCATCTATAACCAACCGCGCAAGACGGACAGCTTTCAGCCGCCGCTTCGCTCCGCGTTAGGCCGCTCAATGAAGTTCTATCACTACATTAAGCCTCTTCTGATCGCCCCTCTAGGTGCTGCCGGCCTGGCAATACTGCTCTTCGCGGCAGAGTCCATTACAAGGCCAAAGTTTCAGTTTCAAGGCTTCTTTGAGGCGTCGGCCGGCCTCATCGCTATGATTTATGCCATTTACATTCCCAGCCTATTGCTGATCGTGCCCATCCTTCTTCTCATGCATCGGCTATGGGGTGTTTCAAAGGTCAATATCACGGCAGGGGGCACCGCTTACGGATTGCTAATTGGCGGTGCATTGGCCTCAAATGGGAAAATCGCTTGGTTAGCGGTGGGCCCGCTTCTGGGGTCGGCGGCAGGGCTCCTTTTCTGGTTGGTTCTTCAGCGCGATCTCCAAAAGAAGGAGCCTAACCAATCGTTCAAGGGGACGCCTGACGGCGCCCCTTAACTCCGACGTTAGGCTTCATGGAAAGCACGCATATGTTGACTTCTGAAATTCGAGACGTTCCGTCTGCTCTTGAATGGATAATCCAGAATCACTACTCGCGATTTCCTGTTAATCGAGCTGGTTTTGTCCCGATCGTCACCAACAAAGGAACGTGCACAGAGGAAGATTATGCTTCTAATGCGAATGTAGTCACCTTCTTCGAGGGTCAAATGATTTACTGGTATCGCCCTTATTCGGAGCCTGGATCTCCAAGTATTGCTGGTTGGCGACTTACTGGTCTTTTTGATTTCTTGAAGGCGGTGGTTTGGCAGAGAGCTATCGATGCTTGGAAAGTCGAAAGATTCTTGTTAGAGCAAAATCTTGGACCTGTAGAGCAAGCCGCCGTTGACTATTACAACGCTCTCAAAAATGAGGGGAAAAAGCTAGCTCAGGCAGAAATCGATCGCATGCTAAACGGCAAACCTTTCTTAATTCGCTTGTATGATACGGCCCGAAATCGTGATTCGAATGCTTTAAATCAATACTTGCAAAACCCTGATGACGATATACGTTGCATAGGCACAGACAGAATTCGCTACCTCATCCGCGCAATAGAGAAGGGAGATGAAGATGCATCTAGATACGCACTCTCTTCTTTGACATCGCGAATTTTGCTTCGTGCGGTTGAGGGTTTGCCCCTCGAGCGCCGAATCAATTGGCAAAGCGCTGAATACAGCCAAAACTTGGATGCTACCAGCGAGCAATTCAGACTTCTGGATAAGCTATCAACTCTGTGGTACGCAAATCAATTTGTATTGCTTTGCCTGTCGGATAGCATTCTGGGGCTGGGTCAAGAATTCTTCTTTGGCAAGTGGGAAAAAGATGAACAGTCATTCAAACAGCAGGTCGCTCTCTTCACAGCCCAAGTCCTGGGCCCAGCCTCAAGTGCCGCCTAACCCTTCCATCGAGAGGGACGTCCAAGGGCTAGCGCCCTCGGCCGCCCCTCATGTCAAACGTTAGGCCTCACAATCACCGCCCATGGAACAAGAGATCACCGAATTCTTCACCAAGTACATCGACGAACTTGACGTTGATAGTGGCGGTGGCGGTTGGCCGCAGGTGCCTGACTTTGAATTGCTTCCGAGGGATTTCTTGGACTTTGCGGAGAAGGACCTGGAGGCGCCAAGATCAACACACACGCTTGTAAACGCAACTTCAAACCTCAAGAGAGCGGTCGATTGCCAACTCGACTATCTTCTTTGCACGCTGAACTTAGATGAGTTCTACCGAAACAAGCGCCTCGGCATCGATCGAAAGCTAGGTCTACTGAAGCGCGCTGGAATCTTTCGATCACGCTCAATTGAGAAGCTCAACGCACTACGCAATCGACTTGAACATCACTACGAAAAGCCAAAGATCGAGGATGTGGAGGTCTACTACGATCTGGTAGCTGCATTTGTGAGCGTGCTTGAATCTGTGATTCCTCTGGCGGGGTTTCAATCGAACCTAAGCAATGGCCTTGTGTGCGGGGGCGGTGTTGAGTCTGACTTCTCGCGCGAGCAGCCGAGACTGCGCTTGACGCTTGAACACAACCCTTCCGGATACAAGAAGGTTTTCGAAGTCGACTTGTCTGCGTCGACAGATGTGGCCACAGACATTGAGAACTTTGCGTATCTGCTTAGGGTACATATGCTGCTACGAAAACTTGAAGATTCAGCGATTACGCCGCCGCACTTTCTTAAAGCACTTGAAGGCAGCGAGCGCGTGTGAGGCCTAACCCCTCGCTCAAGCGGAGCGCCAACGGCAGGCCACCAGGCCCGCGCGGCGCTATGGTTCATAATGCTCCGCGCGGGCCTGGTGGCCTGCCGCTGTCGCCCGCTTAGCTCGAACGTTAGCGGGGAGAAGTATGTTTGGATGGTTGAAGGGAAAGTCGAAGCTACCCGAAGTGCTGTACTTCAAGTCCAACGATGCCGCCTTCGAGTATGCGTCAGAATATATGCAGCGTCCGCTTTTGAAGGATGCCACGATCTTTGGCCAAGTCCTGGCGAGGGTACCTCCGCAGTTGGGAGGGCTTCTGAAACAAGAACCAATGTGGCGCGTGCGACTAGCTACAGAGCATGGGGTCCTTCAGACTGACCATTGCGGATCGATAGCGGAGCAATTAGCATCGGATGTGAATTTGAAACTATCACCAATTGCAGAAGGCGATCTCGTTGCTGTGCAGGTTGGCTCGTATGATCCAAAATATGCCGTGGATAGTCAGATGCAGTATTTCATTATCATCTGCAAGCTTAAGCCAGAAGTACGGACGGACACACATGTTTTTTCTGCAGATGTCACCCGCTAACAACAGCCTCAAGAGTGACGCGGTAAAGCCGTGCACCTTAGGCTGAGCGTTAGGAGGCGCTATGATCGACGAAGCAAAGTTCAACCGTTTCTCTATTTCTCTACAAGATTTTGAAAAAGCTAAAGCGTTCATAGGCGAGGCGGCTAACCACCAATATGGCGGCTTAATACATGAAGCTTTGGTGTTTTCTGCGATTATTTGCTAC
>JAHJCM010000071.1 GCA_018812945.1 Gammaproteobacteria bacterium
AGATGCCGGGCTCGCGCGTGCCCAACAGGTTCAGGTTGGGACCGTTGATCAGCAGCAGTTTTTTCAAGTTTCTTCTCCGGTGCGGGTGTGTTTGAAAAAATAGTAACAAGCAATGCGGCGGGCTAGGGGGATTCGTCTACACTGCGGACACGTTCGCGCACAAAATAACGACAATTTCGAATAATTACAGGACAGAGGCAAGCCATGAACACCAACATCGACGCAATTTTCAACTTACTGGCAGGCACAGCACGCGGCTGGCGCGGCACCGGCATCACTGCCCGAGCCCGAAAAACGCCCGAAAAGCCATTGAAACTGTACGACATCGAAATCAGTCCGTTTTGCCGGTTGGTGCGGGAAGCGCTTTGCGAAATGGACCTGGATGTGATGATTTTGCCTTGCCCCGCAGGTGGCAAGCGTTTTCGCGACGAGGCTCGCCAATTGTTGCCCGGCACCAAGTTTCCAATGCTGGTGGATGACAACACCGGCGTGGTCATGAATGAATCAGCCGACATCATCGATTACCTGGCCAAAACCTACGAGAGCAAATTGAAAAGCCAGCAGGGCTTTGGACGCAAAGTGGCGGTGGGGACTTCGGCTTTGGCCAGCACCTTCCAGTACCGGATCGGCGGGTTTCAGGGCATGAAAGCCCGACCATCAAAAGCACCTGCTGAACCCTTGGTGCTTTACAGCTTTGAGAGTAGCCCATACTCCAAGCCTGTACGCGCGCGTTTGTGCGAACTGGAAATTCCATATCTGCTGAAGAACACGCCCAAGGGCGCCATGACGGACATGGGCCCGCCGGTTTTCCGCGACAAGCTGTTTAAGGCGCCACAAGGTACCACGCGCAACCGGGCTTGGTTGTCGGAGAATACTGGCAAGGTGCAAGTGCCTTATCTGATCGATCCGAACACGGGTGTGGCCATGTACGAGTCCAACGATATTCTGCGGTATTTGGACAAAACTTACGGCGCTTGAACAGTTTGTTGCGCTGGCGAGAGTCTGCTTGCAGTCGCTACGCTATCTCAGGTGCATACCCTCTCTCGCCAGAAAACCTGATTTTCCCTTTTTGATATTCACCCTGACTCACCTCGCTCGGCAAAAGGGCGGGCCGAGTCTCGGTGTCGGCCCTCGGCCGACCGTGGCGGGTGAATTCAAACGGGCAGGTTTTCTTGATCGGCGTTGCGAGGGCATTGCAACCTGAGCTAGCTTCGCAAATAGGCAGGTGACTTGCAGCGCGGCGCACAAGCGTGGCGTAAAGCAAGGTTTGGGTGCTTCACCGCCTTGCCGGCTTTGCAAGGCTTCCCGGCGGCCTCGCAGCGCGGGGCGACTCCGAAAGGAGTCGATGCGAAGACGCTTACGCGTTTCGCATGCCCCAAGCCAGAGGCATCAAGCCGGATCTGAAGCCTTGCTTAGGCAAGGTGATGTGGGCACCCACACCGAAGCTTGGCCGCGCATGGGCCAGGGCATGCAGCGTTCAGGTCTTTCGAACCACCACGCTGCCAATCGAATAACCCGCGCCGAACGAGCAGATCACGCCCACATCGCCGCTGCCCAAGTCATTTTTGTGGCGGTGAAACGCGATCACAGAACCCGCCGAGGCGGTATTGGCGAATTCATCGAGAATGACAGGTGCTTTGTCGGCCGTGAATTCACTGCTGCCCAGCAGTTTTTTGGCAATCAGTTGGTTCATGGCCAGGTTGGCCTGGTGCAGCCAATAGCGGCGCACATCAGTGGCCGAACTCAAACCCAGACTTTGCAAATGGGTGCTCATGTGCTCGGCAGCCATGGGGCAGACTTCCTTGAACACTTTGCGGCCTTCCTGAATGAACAGCTTGTCACGCGCATTCGGATTAGCGTCTTCCGAGCGGTTCAGAAAACCAAAGTTGTTGCGAATGTTGTTCGAGAATTTGGTGGCCAATTTGGTGCCCAAAACCTCCCAGCTGCCCGGTTTGGCATCCTCAAGGCGCTGCACCATTACAGCGGTGCACACATCACCAAAGATAAAGTGACAGTCGCGATCCAGCCAAGCCTGGTGGCCCGAGGTAATTTCCGGGTTCACCATCAACACGGCGCGGGCTGTGCCGCTACGCACTGCGTTCACCGCCTGCTCAATCCCGAAAGTGGCAGAAGAACAGGCCACATTCATGTCGTAGCCGAAACCTTCAATGCCCAAGGCTTCCTGAATTTCAATGGCCATGGCCGGGTAGGCGCGTTGCATGTTCGAAGCTGAACAAATCACGGCATCAATGTCAGCGGCGGTAAGCCCCGCGTCGTCCATCGCTTTGCGGCCAGCGTCCACGGCAATTTCTGCCATCATCGACAGTTCGGAATTCGGCCGCTCTTTGAAGTAAGGGTGCAGGCGGTCCGGGTTCAGAATGCCTTCCTTTTCCATCACGTAGCGTTGCTTGATGCCCGATGCGCTTTCAATGAAGGCCGAGTTGGAAGGCTGAAGTGGCTGAAGTTCTCCGCTGGCAATTTCAGCCGCATGCTCTTCGTTGAACTTCGCCACGTAGGCATTGAATGACTCCACCAATTCATCGTTGGTGATGGTTTGGCTGGGCACGAAAAGTCCCGTGCCGCTGATGGCTACCTTGATCATTGCGCTCGTCCTGGGTGGATGATGGTGTGTTTTGTCTCTTGCGCAATGATAAAGGCAAAGGCGTTAAATTTTAAGACGCCAAGCGCATTTGTTCTACCGATAAACCCTGATCCGCTGGTTCAGCCCTGCGACCAATGCCTTCGTAAATCAGACCATAATCCGCCAGCAGTGCGGGGTCATACAGGTTTCTACCGTCGAAAACTGCCTTTTGGCGAAGCGTGCGGCTCAACATTAAAAAGTCTGGGCTCTTGAACATGCGCCACTCGGTACACACTATCAGGGCATCCGCATTGAACAAGGTTTCTTCCTGGGTTTTTGCAATTTCGAATTCGCCCAGCAAGGGGCCATCTTGCCGGAATGCGGCCAGGTCTTCTTCCATGGCGCGGCGCGCAGTTTCATTGGCCACCGGGTCAAAGGCCTGAACTTTGGCGCCACGCAGCACCAGTTCTGCGGCAATGGTGCGGCTGCTGGCCTCACGCATGTCATCGGTTTCCGGCTTGAAGGCCAGCCCCCACATGGCAAAAGTCATGTTGCTGAGGTCTTCGCCGAAGCGTTGAATGATTTTTTCAACCAGCACACGTTTTTGACGCTGGTTGCTGTGGTTGACAGCTCGCAAAATGGACAGGTTCTCGCCCGCTTCCTCGCCTGTCTGTATCAGTGCGCGGACATCCTTGGGGAAGCAGGACCCACCGTAACCACAACCTGCGTACAAAAAGGAAAAGCCAATGCGGGGATCCGAGCCAATGCCCGCGCGCACCTGTTCAATGTCAGCACCGATTTTTTCAGCAAGGTTGGCCAGCTCGTTCATGAAGCTGATGCGGGTAGCCAGCATTGCGTTGGCGGCGTATTTGGTCAATTCAGCAGAGCGAACATCCATGCACATCAGTCGCTCATGGTGGCGCTGAAATGGGGCGTACAGCGATTTCATCATTCGCAGGGCGCGCTGACCTGCAGGGGTGCTGTCGGTGCCCAGCACAATGCGGTCCGGGCGCAGAAAATCGTCAATCGCTGCACCTTCTTTCAAAAACTCAGGGTTCGACACCACTGTGAAGGCATGCAGGGCATTGCGTTGCACCAGCATGCGGCGCACTTCATCGGCCACTCGCTCGCCGGTGCCCACAGGCACAGTCGATTTGTTGATGATGACCTTAAAGCCGTTCATGTGTGTGGCAATTTGCTGGGCCACTTTAACCACATGGCGCAAATCAGCGCTGCCATCCTCGCGAGGCGGCGTGCCCACGCAAATAAAAATCAGTTCGGCGTGGTTTACCGCGTCTTCAATTCGGGTGGTGAAATCCAGGCGTTGCTCGCGAATGTTGCGTTCGAGCAATTCATCCAGACCAGGTTCGTAAATCGGGCTTTGCCCATTCTGAAGCTGAGTGATCTTGGCGGCGTCGATGTCGCAACACAAAATTTTGTTGCCCACTTCGGCCAAACAGGCGGCTGTAACCAAACCAACATATCCACTGCCAATGATAGAGACGCGCATGTGCTTTGCTTTGATGAGTGATCAATGCGAGCAGTGTGTTGCGGCAGTGTTGCCTGCGTTTGACAGATTTAAGACTGGATTGTGACAGCGCGGGGAGGGGAACTGCTAGTGAACTAATATTGTGGCGAAGGCGGTAGGGTTACCGCCTTTCCACCAACCGCATTATTGCAAAGTCAGTTTGTTGTCCTGGCCGAAGCGGCGCATTTGGTGAACCACTGCCAAGGCAACCTGACCAACCACCAAGCAACCAGCAGCCAACAAATTCGGGCCTTCCAGGTTGGTGCCGTTGAGGTACTGAACACCAGCGTTGATTGTGAAGCCAGTGGTCAACATGGCCATGAACAACATGCCAGGTGTGCGAACTACGGAGTCGATAAAGTTTTTCATTTTGGTATCCCTTTTACTTTGGATGCGAAATCAGGGCTTTCGCTTTAACCCTGCAAACTGTGTTGTGTTTGCATGGTTTGTATTGTGTACAGTTGTGCACTAAAAATCAATATGTGAAGTTAGAGTTGTCTTTCTATAATCGTATGAGATTGATTTAATGAAAGAAAGTTAATTGTCAATTGTGTACGACCTGTTTCTTTTTTTCAAAGCGAAGAGCCCAAACTGATTCACCCAGATCCGGGTAGTTCAACACGAATCCCCTGAAAAGCAAGGGGGTTTGCTCCATGTGCCCAGGCACTGGCCAGTTGAACAATACCTCGACCTTTCTGTTTCGGTACAGAGGGTTCAGCACTTCCTGTTCAAACTCGGTCAACACTTCAGGTGCCAGCAAATCAGTCATTTTTTGTCCGTTGAGCGTGGATTTAAGGTTCGCTCCTTGTAACAACAACAGGGCCGCCGGGTTGGCCAGTTTTATCCTGCGCGATTCATCGAGGGTAATGACTCCATCGGGGGCGTGGGCAATCAGTTCTTCCAATGAATGCATGTCTTTCCAGAGCATGCGGGCCTCGGTCTCATCTCGGTATGATTTGGTGTACCCGATCAATTTCCTGTCGTGGCCGTAGACCGGGGACAAATTCATCCGCAGGTGAATCCGTTGGGCCGAGTCATTCGTTCGTACTGTCTGGATGTTTTTTAACGACTCTCCCTGAGCTGCACGTTGATGAAGTCGTTTTTCGGAGGATTGAAGTTCTTCAGGCACTGTCAGGTTGTGCTCTTGATCATTGAGAACGCTAGCCCGGTCGAGTCCGAACAGCTCTTCTGCAGCCCGGTTCCAAAGCTGAATCCTTCCCTGTGAATCTTCGGCAATGAGCGCCTCTGAGGCGTTGTTGACCATCTGTTCATGCAAATTGAGTGAATCGCGGGTGTCCATCGCCTTTTTCAGCCTGAATGCGGCAAAAACGCTCAACGCAATACCAAATATCATCCAGGCCAGATAAATCGGGTTGTACTCACTCCCACTACTCGGTTCGCTAGGCCAATACTCCAGTCGCCAACTGCGGTTGCCAAGTTGTACGTCGCGTGTTGTCGCCAGGTGCGGAAACAGGGTGACATTTTTGGGTTCAACATTGTCAAAAAAAAGGATTGGTTTGTTGGCCTCTTCAAGAATGAAAATCCTCACCTGCAATCCCGGCTCCTGAGCGATCCAGGGTTTCAGAAAGCGATCAATTGAAACAGGAAAAGACACCCAACCCAGCAATTCCTCATAGCGAATACCTAGATCACCGGAGGGTACTGGTTTGTCGAACACGGGCATCAGCATCGTGAATCCCATGCGTCCGACATCGGCGTTCTGAATCATGGTGATGGGTTTTGAGACCGCCAATCCTGCTCTTGAAAAGGAGCTGAGGCAGTTCTCGCGACGAATTTTTTCGGAGCCCAAATCGAGACCCTGCGCAGAGTGATTTTCCTTGGCGGGTTCGATGTACTGCATCACGAAGCGGTCCTGTGAAGAGGGACTGATCAACCGGATTTGAAAATCTTTCAGTCCTAGTGCGTTCATTTCCTGAAGAAATCTGGACTCCTCTTTCAAGGGGACCTTTCGCGCAAAACCCAGACCAAGTGCGCCCGGAAAATTCTCTGCCAAATTCAGGCCTGCAACATAGTCGCGAAATCGCGATGGAGTCAGTTCTTGCAAACCAAATGCCGAGATGAAAGTTGCTGTATTCAAAAGGCTCAACTTGTACTCATCCACGGTTTGCTGGAGTTCGTCGGTGCGCCTGTCCAGCAGGTGTTCAAATGCAAGGCGCTGGTGTTCGATGGCTTTGTTTTGCAGTGTGATTCCGATCGCGAGGCTCAGGCCCGTGCCAAGCAAACACAGCACAACTGCATACATCCAGTTTCCGGATAATTGTTTCATCACGCGTATCTCAATCTGGTGAATCTGATTGTTGTTGGAGTCGGGCGCGAATGTCGTCGATCAACACGTCTGGATCAAACGGCTTGGTGATGAAATTCGTGAAACCAATGTGTAGACATTCCTCTTTCATGCTGTTGCTGACATGGCCAGAGACCGCATACACTGGCAGCCCTTGTAGCTCCGGGTGTCGGCGGATTAGTCGGGTTGCCTCCAGGCCGTCCATGACGGGCATCTGCAGATCCATCAGCACGGCATCAAACCTGGCACTTCCACTGGTGAGCAGGGCCAGGGCATCCGCCCCGTTACTGACACAGGTCACCGAAATGCCCCGATTCTCCAGTAACTTTTTGAATACCTTGGCATTCAGTGAGTTGTCTTCAGCCAGCAGCAAGTGCATGGGGTCAAGGCCTGCTGATTCAACCGAAGAAAGTCGTTCCCTGTGGGCCTGTTCATAGGCACGGCTTAAGCGTTGCCGTGTCAGAGGTTTCATGAGCAGACGAATGTGGTGTTTTTCCGCAACTGCGGGCAAATCCTTGCCAAGCCACACCATGTGTTGGGTCAAATGCTGTTGCGTGTCCAGAAACTGGTCCAGCCAGTCCAATTTGTCTGTACCCAGCGGTTCAGGTATGTCCAGCAATACACGGGCATTGTCGTGTCTCGGCAAAATCTTGTCGCTGTTGCTGTTACGTTGAAGAAAGCGGACCTGCCAATCGGGCTCCAGGCAAGTCGCAAGATGAGGGTCCAAGGCCATGTCCCCGACATGTAGCAATATCCGGTTGCCTGGACTGGTCTGAGAATCCCGTTGATCCTGCTGTTGTTCGCCATGTTCGAGCGGTACGCGAAATTCAAATTGAGTGCCTAGATTGGGTTTGCTTTGAACCTGTATCGTTCCTCCCATCACCTCGATGATTTGCCGGCAGATAGCCAGGCCAAGCCCGGCGCCGTTGTAGCGCTTCTGAAGTGAGGAGTCCACCTGGTAGAACGCATCGAAAATCCGCTCAATGTCATTTTGGGGAATGCCCACGCCCGTGTCAGAGACTTCGACAACAAGTTGATCGCGTTCTCGGCTCTCGGTGACTACATAAATTCTTACTTTCACGCTTCCAAACATCGTGAACTTGTATGCATTGGAAATCAGATTCTGGATCACCTGTTCGATTCGGCCTCGGTCACCCAGATAGTGAGTTCGACTGGGCGGTGGCTCCAGAAGAATAGGTTCCACTCCAGGTTTTTGAAGCCATTGCTGTTGCAGCATATTTGCGGTGTTGTCGACCAGGGTCGCGAGCTGGAAACTGCTGTGATTGAGTCGAAAGTATCCCTGTCGAATTTTTGAAAGATCCAGAAGATCATTGACAATCACATTGACTGCTTCGCTGGATTGTTTGATTGCCTTGCCCAAATCCTGCACCTCGGTGGAATAGGCTGGGGCATCCAGCATCATTGCAATGCTGTTGATCGATGTCAGCGGTGTCCGGATTTCATGCGACACGTTGGCAATCAGTTTGTCCTTCAGTTCGTTGGCCGATTTTGCCAATTCGTAGGCTGCGTGCATCGCTTTGCGTGACCGGTACTCATGAAGAGACATCCAGATGACGACGGCCATGGTAATCGCCGCAAGCAGCACAAGAAAAGGATGAATGCCGACAGCGGGGCTCCATCCTTGCTTGGGCACAACTTCGATGACCCATTCGCCATACGGAAAAAAAACGGTCGATGAAATGGGATCGATTAAGCGCAGACCAGGATTGCCATGGATAGGCACCCAATCAGCATGCATGGGGCTTTTTTGCTGAATACGTACAATCAGCCCTTGCTGTTCCAGGGGCTCGATCACCATTTGCTTCACGTACTCAAAATCGATCAATACCGCAGCAAAGCCCATCAAGTCGCGATTGCTGTCGGCGTTGCGTTGGCGGTAAACAGGGTATCGAAGAATCAGGGCGTTGCCGCCCTGAACGAGTTCACGCGGCCCTTCCATGATGGTTTTGCCGGTCAAGGCTGCCTCTTCAAGATACGGTGCGGTCAGCGGGACTTTGTAAAGATTCAGGCCAATTGCACTTTGGTTCAACGCAGGGTTCGTCAGGAATGTGAGTATTCCGTCAGGTGCGTATTGCAGACTACGAATGGCGGGGTTTTCGACCGAAAGTAGCGTGGAGAAGCGCTCGAAACTGGTCTGGTTCAGCTCTGGAGTTTGCCGTACAAATACCTCAATGGAGTGCAAGTTGGCACTGGCCTTGCCCACAATCTTGTCGAGTTTGTTGGCGTGGTGGTCCAGGGTATAGCGCACCTCTGCTTTGACGCGTTGAGCCTCACTTTGCTGTTGGATGGAATTGAACAGCACCAGACTCAACACGCAAGCGCTGAGAGCCACACCAATTAGCCAAGGCAACAACCCAAGTGAGGATTGCTTGTTGCTGCAGTTGGCAAATGTTTTGTTTTGGGACATGGAGGGCAAGGCTCATTACTTTGCGCTCAGAGTAGTCTTGCCAACCAGTCGATCATCTGCTGATTACAGTGGTTTAATCGCCTCGTTTACAATTGTTATAGATCTTGGGTCTCAGGCCGCGAAATAGGCCTTCATTCGATCCGCATAACCCAGTTCATCTGCTTTGGTCCTGGCCAGGTTGCGATAGGCTTTGTTCACCTTGTCGGTGAGCTTGGCCATTCGAACTTGTGCTTTGTCGTCCATTTCGGCGGTAATCAAACCGACTTCAACCAACAGGTTTTCATCTGAAAACGCAGCGGCAATCAGTTCAATCAATTTTTCGTCGTTCAGCATGTTGGCCAGCTTGGCAATGCGGTCCTTGCGTTGTGCATAAAACGAAATGTGCAGGTTGGCAGCCGGGTCTTTGATCACTTCCATGATCTCGATGGCTTTCTTCTCAGGAATGTAATCCGTAAAACCGCCCAGTACATGAAAGTCACCATGCTCGACCAGTTTGGCAGCAACTTTCTTCAATTGCTCAACCGGCAGATCCGAGAGCATACCCACTGCCCGCTCAGGAATCTGCTCGCGTGCCACTTCAGCCATGAAGTCGGCATCAAACAGTTTGCACAGGCTGATCGCCTTGCTCATGGGCGTGAAGTACGACATATTCGCAGTGATGGCAGGGCCAAACACCTTGGTACACAGTGTGGCACTGATGGAGTCGGGTGCCAGTTTGCCTGCGCCTGCAATCCGCTCGAATACCGGGCCGAACTTGTTCAGCAGGCTGTTCTGGAAATTGGTTCGCAATTTTTGTAAAGCCAAAGCATCCAGTTTGTCCAGGTAGGCCAGTTCATCGGCAGATTTGTGCAGTGCTTGTGCCAAACGGCGTAGTTCAGTGTTTCTGTCCATGATTTACAGTCCCAGAATTTTTTTAACAGTGCCACGCAGCAGGCGGGGAATGTGCTCCAGCGCGTTGTCCATGCTTTGCTTCAAGAATGCGTCGTGGGCTTGGTGTGCAGCGGCCAGGTCAGCGGCCAACTTTTTCTGATTGGCAGCGCTGAGCTGCTCCAGCTCGGGCATGGGCTCACCCAGTGCGTCGATCAATGCGGGGTCCAGTTTGGGCATGCAAGTCTCCAGTTTTATTAAGTTTTGATGAATGATATGTTGAAAATTCGAATTCGACAGTTTTTCTTTCCCGTTTAGAGCATGGTGTCAAATTCAAGTCGGGGGCATATCGCATACACTTTGAACACTCACCTCACACTGATTGTTGATTCATGGCGCGCCTTCAACTGGACTTCCCGGACGAGAACTTTGTTTTCAGCACAACCTTGACGGTTCGAATCACGGACATCAATGCGGGCAACCACCTTGCCAACGATTCCATGATTTCCATGATCTCGGAGGCACGTGCGCGCTTCTTGTTTCAGATGGGAGTGCCTGAACTGTCCGAGGACAAAACCGGCATCATCGTGACCGACCTGGCCACCATGTACAGAAGCGAAGCGCATGCAAGGGATCAGCTTTTGTTTGAGGTGGGGTTGATGGATTTCAACAAATACGGTTGCGATATTGTTTTTAGAATCACACGCCCTGCGGATGGTCGATTAATTGCATTGGCCAAGTCGGGTTTTGTATTTTTCAATTACAACCTGAGCAAAGTCGTGCCAATGCCAAGCCAAGTGTTGAATACTTTTGAGCAAGCCTTGGCAAATCAACAGAATCGAAAAAACCAAAAAGAGAATAATCAGTGAACAGCTACATACCCTTGAAAACCCACGAATCGCACTACCTGGACTTGCGCGGTCTGCGCACCCACCTGCATTGCTGGGGCCCGGAAGATGCGCCTTTGCTGGTGATGGTTCACGGCTGGATGGATGTGGGAGCAAGCTACCAGTTTGTGGTGGATGCATTGAAACAGGAATACCGTGTTGTCGCTCCGGACTGGCGGGGGTTTGGTTTGAGTGATTGGCCGGTAGCCGACGGCTCGCCCGGCATTCGCTCTTACTGGTTTCCGGATTATCTGGCCGATCTGGACGCTTTGCTGGATCACCTCTCGCCCACACAGCCAGTGAACCTTGTCGGGCATAGCATGGGTGG
The DNA here is from genome assembly GCA_018812945.1 of Gammaproteobacteria bacterium. Lineage (GTDB taxonomy): Bacteria > Pseudomonadota > Gammaproteobacteria > Burkholderiales > Burkholderiaceae_B > Limnobacter. The sequence goes on from JAHJCM010000071.1 coordinate 10,925, forward strand.
AAACATTGCCATGATGTATGCAGGTGTTCGACCACAGCGCATTGGCAGTGTGGTGAATCTGGAAGGTTTTGGCATGCTCGATTCACCGCCTGAAAAAGCACCCAAGCGCTATTCCAATTGGCTCGATGAAATTAAAACACCCAAAGAACTGCGCACTTACAGCAGCCTGGAGGCAGTGGCCAGGCGTTTGCAGAAAACCAACCACCGGCTGAGCGACGAGAAGGCCATGTATTTGGCGCAGTTCTGGAGCCGGGTGGGGAATGACGGTTACAGCTTGCTGGGCGATGCTGCGCACAAAATCATGAACCCGATTGGTTACAGGTTGGCAGAGGCACAAGCCTGTTGGAGCAATATTGCAGCGCCGGTGTTGCATGTCGAAGCCAAACAGACCGAGGCAGGCATGTGGTTGAGCCGCGCCGGTGAGCCCGTTGATTTTGATGCGTTCCGTACCCGGTTCAACTGCGTGCCCAACTGGAGGCATGTGGTGGTCGACAATGCCGGGCACATGGTTCATCACGATCAGCCTGAGGTGCTTGCCGGCTTGATCGAGTCACACATTGCCCAAAGTACGAACGCAGGATAAAAAAAAGCCGACTTCGTGAGAAGCCGGCTTAACCTTTCTCGCTTGCGGAGAAGAGGAGACATGAGGTTGAACACTGTTACAGCGCTCAATGTGAACATTGTCGCGCTAAGGTTAGGGAACGACAAGCGGTTTTGTAGGTAATTTATACTAGACAAAACTATGAACTTTCACGGTTTTGTCACATACACAGGCCTTCTATATGCCCCACATTACGATTGAATACAGTGACAATCTGCACAATCTGGACGAGTCCTGGGTGCTTCTGCAAGTGAATAAAGCCTTGATGGGACTCGGTATTTTTATGGATGCCGACATCAAGACCCGCATTCATGGTCTGCGTTCTTATCGCATGGGTGTGGCTGCGGCTGAAAGCGGTGACCATGCTTTTGTTGCAGCCACGGTTGAGTTACTCAGTGGTCGAGAATTCACCGTGCAGGAACACTTGGGGCAAGTGTTGCTTAAGGTACTTGAAAGAACATGCCTTCAGACCGACGGCCCACAAACCCAAATCAGCGTGCATGTGCGTGAAATACAGTCTGAGTTGTATTTCAAATCGGTCAACAAGCGCAGCTGATCGCCTTGGCCAATCAGGCGCCCAACAATTGATGCGGGTTTTGTCCCTGCATTTTTCGTTTCAACAGCTCGATCAATCGTGGTTCATCCAGCAAAGCCATGTGCCCAGTGCGGTCAATCACATGGTTGGCCGCACCTTCCAGGTGGGCAAAACGGTGGTGCAGTATCAATGCATCAGGAATGGCAATCACGCTACTCATTTTTTGCCGGTGTGCGTCGTCTTCCACGTTCAACTGGTTCAGAAAGTCGCTGTTGGGTAGCATGTCCACCGCACAGTCGCCGACGCCAAGGTGGGCCATGCGTGTGCCATTGTTGGGCGAAGCCAGTGTAAACAGGTGTTGCACCTGGGTGTGGCTGTGCCAGCGGGAGCTCATGGCCTTGCGAACGATCAGCCCCCCCATGGAATGCCCCAGCAGGTAGGTGTTGGCCCCTTCGCATTCGGCTTGTTCCAGAACCGTGTCCATGTAATGTCCAAAATCTTGAGCCATCTCGTGCACCGAAGCCAGCAGGTAACGTGGCTGATACAAAGCCACTCGCACGCCGCTCCACAGCAGTTCTTCATACAGGGTGGCAAAACACCCGGGTTTTTCCATATACCCCGGTACCATGAACACAATGGGCAACTGGCGGTTGTGAAAGTTTGGACTGAATTCGGGTACGAATTGCGCCACGCGCTGGCGAAACAGAAAACTGAGGCCAAACAGGTAACCTTCACGGGCGGCGAGTTTGGCGACTTCGGCCACGCCCAATCTGGAGTGGCTGGATACAGGTGTTTGAGCGGCCATTGGTTGTCCCCTTTTGAAATGCTTAAGGTGTGCTGGCTCGTTTTGTTTAAATTACGCTTGTATGCGCATTCACTACAATTGAATTAACGGCCAAAAAACTGTTCTGTTGAGTAAATAGAACACCACACAGGGTAAACACCAAAAAAAGGCCAGCAAATCGCTGGCCTTTCGGGACTAACACCAATTACACAGTGGCAACTAGGCCAGCGTGTCTGCCCAAATATTCTGGGCCCAGTTCCAGGCATAGGTACCTTCCAGTTCATTGGGCGCTGCGGACACACCGCCAGAGCCTTCCACGGTCAGGAAGGTTTTCTTCTCGGCGTTGTACACATGCACGCTGGCCACATGAATCACGTTGCTGGTGGTCACGTAGCTGTAGCAGGTGTTGTTGGTCAAGGGGGTAGCATTGGGTTCCCAACCGCTGAGCTGAGCCACGATGGCAGCGGCGACCACTTTGGCTTGGCTGTTGGCCATGTGGCCGCTTTTTGGCATCATTGGCGCGCCCTGTACGGAGTCACCGATCACATGCACATTGGGCGCAACGGTGGATTCGAATGTCATGTAGTTGACCTCGGCCCAACGGTTGTTCAGGTTGGCGATGCCGGAATCGACTGCCAGTTTGCCAGCCCGCTGCTCGGGCAAAATGTTCAGTACATCGCCTTTGATGGGTTCTTCAAATTCGAAACGAACGGTTTTCGTTGCTCCATCCACACCGGTCACCTTCATGTTGGGGCGATATTCCAGAATGCCTTTGTACTCGCTTTCCCACACGCCCTTGAACAACTTGCCTTTCGAGGTTACGTCGGCATTCGCATCCAGCAGCAGCACTTTGGATTTCGGCTTGTACTGTTTGAAGTAGTTGGCCACCATGCTGGCGCGCTCGTAGGGTCCAGGTGGGCAGCGGTAGGGGGCGAGTGGCACGTTCAGAATGTAGGTGCCGCCATCGGGCATGGCTTCAAGTTGCTTGCGCAAACCCACGGTTTCAGGGCCGGCTTTCCAGGCCTGCAAAATTTGGCCGCTGGCGTTGGCTGCTGCAAGGCCTTCAATTTTGTCCAGTTGCAAATCAATACCCGGTGACAACACCAGTTTGTCGTAGGGCAGAGTTTTGCCATTTCTCAGTTTTACAGTGCGTTTTTCAACGTCAATGGCGGTCACATAATCCTTCACCATTTTCACGCCGTGATTGCGGGTAAGGCCAGTGTAGGGGGTGCTGATTTCGTTGATCTTGCGAATACCGCCCACCACCAAATTACTCATCGGGCAAGAAACAAAAGTTGAATTGGGTTCAACCAAGGTGACATCGAGCTGGTTACCGGAAAGCATGCGAAGGTATTTGGCCGCCGTGGCGCCACCGTAACCGCCACCAATCACCACCACTTTGCCTTTGGCGCTTTTTGCTGTGGCTGATAAGGGCATGCCGCCCAACAAGGCCGTGGCCAGTGCGCTGGTTTGTAAAAATTGTCGTCTTTGCATGGTGCGCTCCTTAGTCTTTCTTGCCGAGGTAGTTGGCGATGATGTCGATTTGCTCGTCGGTGTAGCCCTTGGCAAGTTGGTGCATCACAGTGGCGGGGCGCTGCCCGGTTTTAAACCAGATCATATTGGTTTTGATGTATTCCACGCTCAAGTTGGCCAGCCCGGTCACCGCGCTTCCTTCAACACCTTGGCCATTGGTGCCATGGCAGTTCGCACATGTCGCGGCCAGGCTGGCGGCTTGCAGTTTTTTCTCGGGTGTCAGTTCGCTGGCGATTGCGCCAGTGCCCAAAAGCAGGCCGCTGCCAGCCAGTGCCATGCTTATTAACAGGCGTGTGGCGCGTTGTTTTAACTCAGTCATTGCTGTGCCTCCAATTCTTATATGAGTAAACGCTTTTATAGGGTGTACGGAGCGAATATGAATCATCACGCATGCAGTGTCAATTAGCCGACACAAAGCGCAATCCACTTTGATTCTAGCGTGGTAACAGGTACAGGCAAGCAGTTTTTTCTTATACGAATATAACAAGATCGAGGTTGGACGTGGCTCACTCCAAACGTGCACTGCAAGCAGTACTTTTTTCCCTGTCCGCCGTGTTGCTTGGCGCTTGTTTGTCGTCAGGCGGGGACGACCCCACAAATACCGCTGGCGGTGGTTCGGTGATCAATCCTGCGGAGTCTACTGGTCGGGTTTTCCTGATTCAGCCTGGCCCCAACGCCACAGAAGAAATGGTCAAGGCCATGGTTCAGCTCAAGCCCAAGGATATTCTTCGGTTTGACTGCGGCTTTTTCGACTTGAAAACCGGCATTCAGATTACGACCACTGAGGATGTGATTATTGAAGGATGTGGCATGGATGAAACCTTCCTGTCCTTTCGTGACAGCACTTCGCAAGAAGGCTTCCTGGCCTCGAATGTGCGCGGCATTACCGTGCGCAACCTGACGATTGGCGACTCCCCTGGGGACGCGTTCAAAATGAAAGGCGTGAACCACGGTACGTTGAAGAAAGTGCGTGCCATTTGGAGTAGCGGCCGCAAACTGCCTGAAGAACGCCCAATTACTGCGGCCAATTTCCGCGATGAAATCAAAGTGGCCTGTACAGACCCGGCACGTCACAACCCGGCCAACCCCAACCCTTTGGAAACTGACAACACCTCTCCCGACTACACGGTGAGCACGGCTTCAGGGCGTTACGGTATTTACCCCGTTGAAAGCCGCAATATTCTGGTCGAGGAAACCGAAAGTATTGGCGCATCTGATGCCGGCATTTATGTGGGCCAAACCAATATTGCGAAAATTCGCAAAAGCCGCGCTGCATTCAATGTGTTCGGATTCGAGATTGAGAACGTTCAGGACGGCGAATATTCCGAAAACCTGGCTGAGTGTAATTCCGGTGGTTTTCTGGTGTACGACCTGGACAACCTGACCCAATATGGTTCGCGCTCAAGGGTGTTCAAGAATATTTCACGCAACAACAACACTTATAACTTTGCGGTGCCAGGTTCGATTGTTGCTAATGTGCCGCGCGGTTCAGGCCTGATTACCCTGGCTTACGACAAGATCGATATTTATGACAACGTGTTCGAGAACAACGGCACTGCGGGCATTATTTTGACCAGCTACGATTTGTTGGGTGAGAACGGTGACCGCCGCATGGACGTGTATTCGGAAGCTGTGAATATTTTCGACAACACATTCAAGAACAACGGCAATGATTTGCCTCAACCCGATTTTGCGACCATTTTGGCAACGCAAGGTGGACAAGTGACCAGCGCATTTCCCGCAGTTGTGGGGTTGAAAAATGCGCTGGGTGGGGGTGGTTACCGTGGTGCACACATTGTGTGGGATGGCTACACCGACACGCTAAACAGCAGTTGCGATCTGCCCAAAGATCGCAATGGAAATACGGTGCCGGTGGATGCCGACGGCAAGCCAATTCAGGGTAACCAAAACCCCAACCCAAGTTGCCGCTACAACAAATACAAGTTCGAGTCCAATGGGCAACGCAAGGTACCGGCTTGGTGGTTTAGCTGTATTAACCCCAACAACAATTTTGGATCAGACAGCCTGGCTTTTGCCAACTTTCATGGAACCCGTGGTCTGGATGCGGTAATCAACCTGAACACCAATGACCCCACAGCCAATTTGTCGCTGGAATACATTCAGTCGATCGCCACGGGTGTCCCCTTGCTACCCAGCGAATTTGATATCAGCAAACACGATTGCATGGCCCGTTTTGGCGCCGACCTGCCGCGCCTGCCCGACTTTGAGTTCGAGCCTTTCGTACCCAGTGGCCAGTTTGCACCCGAACCCGCTGCCGAGGCTGTGAAGGCCCTGTGCGAAGTGCCGTTGAAAGCCGGTGTGGTCAACCAGGCTGCTGCACGCGTAAATTGTCCAGACCTGGCCCAGTACAACCTGTTTGCCGATGATCAAAACCCGGCCAGCAAACCGAACGGGCAGGGCATGCCTTATGTGTTGAACAGCAAACTGTTCAGTGATTATTCAATCAAGCACAGGGTCATGTTTATTCCGGAGGGCAAGCAGGCCCGATTCCTGGAGGACGAGGAAAGCCGCGTGAATTCCACCATTGAATTTCCGGTGGGCACCATCATTGCCAAAACGTTCTCGTTCGTGGATCAGCCGCGTGCAAAAGAAACTCCGTATGAAACACGTTTGCTGATCAAGCGCCAACGCACCGATGGCCAGAACTACTGGGAGGCGCTGGAGTACATTTGGCAAGATGCAGGCAATGGCAAACGAAAGGCTGTGCTGACCCAGTTTGGGGGCAGTGCTGCGGCAAGCTGGGATTATGTGGATGTGGATTCTGGCAGGCGACAAACCGGCAGCACGAATGCTTACATGTTCCCCAATGCAAGCCAGTGTGCCATTTGCCACAGCAACAACGATGTAGACCCGGGCTCAGCACCGATTGGCCCCAAACCACGCAATTTGAACCGCGCCTATGAGAATGAGTCGCCCATGTTCACCGGGCAGGTCCAGCACCCGGTCAATGGCAAAAACCAGTTGAAGTTCATGTGTGAAACCGGCTTGATGAACGGCTGCCCCAGCAGTTTTAATCTGGATCAGCGGCAGGTGGCCACCAATGTGAACCATATTCCAAAGTTCAATAACCCTGGTGATTCAGGTATGCCCGCCAATTCAAAAGGCGATATTGAAGCCCGTGCCCGCGCTTATCTTGAAGTGAACTGCGCGCACTGCCACAACGTGAACGGGCAGGCCTCGAACACCGGCTTTTATGTGGATGTATTCCGGGCCGTGGACAGCACTTATGGCATTTGTAAAAAGCCAACTGCCAGCGGTTCGGAAGGGCGCGGTACACGCACTTACGACATTCACCCTGCCATGTCGAGCGATTCAATTATGCCTTACCGCATGGGGCCAGAGGCTGTCGAGCTGGCCGCAAAAATGCCACCTTTGGCGCGCAGTGTGGTGCACACCGAGGGTGTGGCCTTGATCAACCAGTGGATTGATCAGGTGATTGATTCAAGCTACGAGAACGCCGATGCCTGCCAAGAGGGCAACACCTCGGGCGGTGGTTTGCCCTTGATTGGAGGCCTTCCCCTGTTACCATAGCGGGATGGAATTACTCAAAGACCCCACCGCTTTGTTCTTGTTCAAACTGGCCATCACCTTCGGGTTGATGGCCAGTGGCTTCTTTGTCAACAGGGCCTTGTCCTGGTCGCTTCGCAAACTTCACCCCTACCACCCTGAAAAGGCACGTTCGCAACTGGTTTTTCTAAAAAACCTGGTGCGCATGGCTGTATTTTTCCTGTTGATTTCGGTATGGGCTTCGCAAATTACAGGTGCATTTCTCAGCGTGGTGGCCATTGCTGGCGCCTTGATTATTACTGGCAAGGAAGTGGTACTCAGCCTGTTGGGTTATGTGAATATTTCACTGTCCAAGCCATTCAGAATTGGCGACTACATTGAAATAGGCACACAAAATGGCCGTGTGATCGACATTGATTTGCTCAGCACCAAGCTGTTTGAAATTGGTATGTCTGGCAAATACACCGGGCGACGGCTTGCGGTGCCCAATGCGATGGTGCTCACCCAAACCATCAAGCATTTGTCCATGCTGGGCAAGTTCAGCCTGTATACCATTGAAATTATTTTGCCTTTCAAGGCAGACACTGCCAGGGCCGAGCAAGTTGCCTTGCAGGTGGCCAATGCCGTTTCAGCCAGTTGGGTGGAAGAGGCCGATCAGTATTTCGACCGCATCGAGGTCTCGGAATTTGTGGATTTACCCAGCGCAAAACCCGAGGTGTTTTGGCAGGCCTACAATGAACTTGCACACAAAATGATTATTCGCCTGGCTTGCCCGCTTGAAAAGCGTGGCGATGCGGAGCAGGCAATTTACAAGGGCTTTTGGCGGGAGTTTGGTCCGGTTTAGGTGCTTGTTTTGATTCGGGAACCTCTTGCCTTGGTGTTTGGTCTATCGGGCGAGACAATGAAATACAACGAAGGGATATTCATGACAAAGTTCGCAGTTCAAACCTTATGCCTTCGGCTTGGCATGATCGCCATCGCGGCACTGTTCGCCACCGCTGCCATGGCGCACGGCAACGACGGACATTCTCATGATCAGGCCAAGGCCAATAGCGGGCACAACGATGCCGCGCACGTGCACGGCCTTGGCGAGATGGAAATTGTGCAGGATGGCAACGGCCTGTTTATCAGCTTGTATTCACCGCTTGAAAATGTGTTGGGCTTTGAGCGTGCACCCAAAACAGATGCAGAACGCGTGAAGGCGCGTCGCGTGGTTTCGTTGCTGAAAGCCAATGGTCTGTTTGCCTTTTCACCTGAGGCGCAGTGCAAGCGCACGGGCTACAAGTTGTACTCTGAAATTCTGAATCCACACTCCCATGGCCCTGGCGATGATCATCAGCATCACGATGACGCCAATGGGCATTCCGACTTTCGCGCATCCTATGAATTCGAATGTGAGCAACCCGCCAAACTGAAGGTGATCGATGTGCGTGTGTTTCGCCAGTTTTCCGGTTTCGAAAAAATTGAAGTGCAGGCCTTGTTTCCGAAAGGCCAGATTGGTGCAAGCCTTACTCCCAAGCAGAGTACATTGGTGGTGCAATGACCTTGGCAGTACTTCGCTGCAACAACCTTGTATTCAAATACGCCAACAGCGGGTTTGAATTAAAAATCCCTGAGTTTTCCATGCAAGCCGGGGACACAGTTTTTCTGGAGGGCGACAGTGGCAGTGGCAAAAGCACCTTGCTGAATTTGATGGCTGGCGTGTTGTTGCCTCAAAGCGGCCATGTCAGCTTGATGGGCCAAAATTTAAGTACTTTGTCGGCCAGCCAATGCGATTCACTTCGGGTAGATCACATTGGTTTTCTGTTTCAGCAATTCAACTTGTTGAGTTATTTGAGTGTGTTGGACAACGTGACTTTGCCGTGCAAGTTCTCAAAGCGCCGCAAACAAAATGCCTTGATGCAAACGGGCACCCTGCAGCAATCGGCTGAAAATTTGCTGAACGCGCTTGGAATGGGCAAATACCTGAATCAATCCGTGTCCACCCTGTCGGTTGGTCAGCAACAGCGTGTGGCAGCTGCCAGGGCCTTGATCGGTCAGCCCGATTTGATTATCGCCGACGAACCCACCTCCGCACTGGATGCCGGCCACCAGGCCCAGTTCGTTCAATTGTTGCTGGCACAGGCCGCTGAACAAAACACGGCTGTGTTGTTGGTCAGTCACGATCCCGGTTTGGCGCAGCACTGCGCAAAACGCCAGCACATGGGGCAATGGCAAGCATGATCCAAACACTTTTTCTATTGGCCGGTCGAAGCGCCTGGAGCCGCAAAGGCAGCCTTTTGTTGCTGTTGCTCAGTGTGATCACGTCCACTTGTCTGTTATTGGGCATCGATTTGGCCCGCCAAAGCGCCAAAGCCAGTTTTTCAAATGCAGTGGCAGGCACAGATTTGATTGTTGGGGCGCAAACAAGCCCGGTTTCGCTTTTGTTGTACAGCGTGTTTCGAATTGGCCAAGCCACGCGCAATGTGCCTTACGCCGAGTTCGAACGTCTGGAGCAAGACCCCCGTGTGAAGTCTGCTTTGCCGATTGCACTGGGTGATTCTTACCAAGGCTTTGCGGTGGTGGGCACCAAGGCCGTTTATTTTGATCAGTTTTTGTACGGCGCACGGCAAAACCTGCAATTTGCACAGGGCCGGGCCTTTGAAAACTACAGCGTAGGCAAGCCTGCAGGTGTTTTGTTTGAAGCTGTGCTGGGCGCAGAAGTAGCCAAGCGCTTAAAGCACAAGGTAGGTGACAGGATTGCACTAAGCCATGGCATGCAAATTCAGCAGACTGAGCCGAGTCATGCGGACAAACCTTTTACTGTGGTGGGTGTGTTGCAACCCACGGGCACCCCGGTGGATCAAAGCGTGCACATTAGCTTGGCGGGTATCGAAGCCATTCACGTGGATTGGGCGGCAGGTGTTCCTGTGCCCGGTGCCGAAATTCCTGCTGAATACGTGACCAAGTTTAATTTGCAGCCCAAGTCGGTTACCGCTGTGCTGCTTGGCTTGAACAACCGGGCGGGTGTTTTTCGCATGCAGCGTGAACTTGAAAGCAGGCCCAATGCGGCGCTCAGCGCTATTTTGCCCGGTGTGGCCTTAAGTACCTTGTGGCAAACCGTGGGTGTGGTTGAGCGGGTGTTGTTGTTTGTGGCTGCATTGGTGGCGGTGGTGAGTGCTTTGGGCCTGACCAGTGTAATGTTGGTAACCTTGGGGCAACGCAGGCGAGAAATGGCTGTGTTGCGTTCAACGGGTGCCGGGCCCCGCACGGTGTTTGGTTTGTTGTTTCTTGAAAGTGCCCTGGTGATGTGGGTGGGGGTTGCGTTGGGCTCATTGGTACTTGCGCTGGGCGGTGCTGCACTTGCCCCCTGGGTTCAGGCACAATTTGGTTTGCAATGGGCGGGGCTACAGGAACTGGGCGCGGGTTTGCTGGCGGTGCTTGCTTTTGCGGCGTTCGGCAGCTTGCTGGGTTTGGTGCCCGCATTTCAGGCCTATCGAAACCAGTTGCAAGACGGATTAAACCCCAAAACAAATTGATTCGAAATCAAGTTATTCGCAGGTGTGTTTTTCATGAAAATTGGCAAAGTAATTGTGATGGTTGTAGCGGTGGTGGTACTAACCGCACTGGGCTACGGCCTTGCTTCCTGGTTTCTGGGCAAACCCGCTCAAAACGCGGAAGGCGCTACCCAACTGGAGCAAACGCTGGCCCAACTTTCAAGCGATACAGCTGCGACCGATGGGGAGTACGCTGTGGGCGACCGGCTCACTGGCAATGCCGACAAAGGCAGCAAGAAGGCCACTGTATTTGACCCTGCGTTTCCCGAATTGCAGTGGGACAATTTGATGCCCGCCGATTGGGACCCAATGGCAGCATTTCGCGGTATGAATATCGCTGAGCTGCAGGACAACGATCCGAAAGCTCAAGAGGCCCTTGAGAAAATGCGCAAGGCCTGGAACGATGCCCCCGTAAACTCCGCCTACACGGGCAAAAAAGTGCGCATTCCTGGTTTTGCAATCCCGATTGAGCAAAGCGAGAAGGGTGTGGACGAGCTTTTGCTGGTGCCGTATTTCGGCGCCTGCATTCACACGCCGCCGCCGCCCGCCAACCAGATCATTCATGTCAAACTGAGTGAACCCCAGCCTGCAGTGGGCGCCATGCAAGCCTACTGGGTGTGGGGCGAGCTGACTGCAAGCAAGTTCAGTAGTGAATTGGGCGACGCAGCCTATTTGCTGACCGCCACCGGCATACAGCCTTACGAAGACTGAATAAGCGCCTGAATTAGTAAAAACCCCTCTATTTTTATCGTTGACAGCAGGGCATCATGCCCATACCTTTACATCACTCGATGTTACAGTCGATAAAACAAACAAACGTTTGATTTACACCGGAGGTTATGATTCATGGGCAATGTAAGCACTGGCACGGAGTTCGCCGGAATGCACCATCTTGAGCTTGCATTTCTGGACGATGTGGCACCCAAGTACTTGAGCCTGGCCCGCCCGCCTCATGGCCTGAAAATTCGGCAATGGAAAAACCGCAGCGCGGTGCCCCTGATCAACAAACTGCATGCAGGTCTTTCTGGTCTTAAGCGCCAGCAGGCCACTGTGCTCGATCACAAACTGGTGTGGCTGGAAGGCGGTAACCCAGAGGGTTCACCCGTGGTTCTGCTGCACGGTTTTGCGTCCAACAAGGAAAACTGGTTGTCGCTGGTGCCTTTCCTCTTGAAGCAGCACCGGTTGTTTGTGCTGGATTTGCCGGGCTGGGGTGAAAGCCAGTTCAATGCAAACGTGCCCTATGGGCTGGATGACCAAGTGGCCCGTGTTGCTGCCTGGATTGAAAACCATGTGCCTGGCAAAGCCCATGTGGTGGGTAACTCCGTGGGAGGCTTGGTGTCGGCTTTGCTGGCAGGCCGGCATGCGAATTTAGTTCGAACCTTGTGTTTGATGAACCCGGCGGGCGGCAAGGGCACTGACCACACCCGCTTTGAAGCGGGCTTGAAAGAGGGCCGCAACCCGATGATTGTTGAGAGCCTGGCCGGCGCGCATACGCTGATGAGCCTGGCCATACACAACCGGGCCATTGCCCTTGCTTTGGCCCCTGTCATGGCGCAAGACCTGATCAACCGTCGACATGTGAACCGGCACCTTTTTCATCAAATGTTTGTGAATGCGCCCAACCCCAATGGCCCAGGCATGTCGGCCACACAGGCACCTACCCTGATCATGTGGGGCAAAGAAGACCGACTTGTACATTACACCGGCGCTTACACCTATCAAGCCATTATTCCCCATGCGGATGTGTTACTTCTTGACGGCGTGGGCCACTTGCCCATGGTTGAAATTCCGATCCGCACGGCCAAGGCCCTGCAGGAATTTTGGACGGCTTGATCTTGATGGGGGATTTGGAGCATGAACATTCATAGAGCTTGCATCATGCTGGGTTTGCTCGGTTTGTTGACAGCATGCGGTAACAACCTGGATGGTGTTTACAAAGATGACCTGGGTTTGCAGAAATATGAGTTTCAGGGTAACGGCACGGTATATGTGTCTACCATGGGTGTAACCCGCGAAGCTGCTTATGTTGTTGAAGACAAAAAAGTGAAAATCACCAGCGATGGTGAAACCACCATTTATGACCTCAACGATGACGGCACCATTAAAGGGCCACTTGGCATGACTTTAAGGCCCACCGAAGCCCAATAAAATTTTCTTCAAATTGCCTCAAAACCCGCTCCTGCAGCGGGTTTTTTACATTTGTTCACACAGTTCACCTTTTGTTGCATTCCCCCAAGTGCATTAACCCAATATTGGCCCCCTTTTCCATTTCTTTTCTCCCTATTGGTCTCATGGGTATCGGCGCAAACTTTCCTTAAGCGTGAAATATTCAAGTTCACTGCGTTTAACAAAGTGGTCCATCGGAGGACTTTATGCGCAGCACCCCAATCGAATTTCTGCACATTCTCCACCACTGGGTAGCCAATGCTTACCTCATCGTTCATGGCGCTTTTTGCAATGGCTGGTATGAAGCGTTCGAGCATTCACCAGCCCCCATTGAACCCGCAGTGTGCCCAATCAAACAACTGATAGGAATGTCTGTTCATGAAAAAACACAATAAGAACACACTGCAAGCATGGGTCTCCGTGCCCACGGTTTTGATTGCAGCATCGGTCGGAATTCTGGTGTTGGGTGCGTTCGTTCAGGGCAGTATGTGGCCGCTGGCCTTCGGTAGTGCAGCATTGCTGCTGTGTGCACTGGCCATTCATGAAATGAGCAAGAAGCGGCAGCTTGTTTTGCAGGCAGAAATAGAGGCCTTGTCCTCTACCGTGAATGAGTTGAGTAAAACAGATACGGAAAAGGTTGAACTGATCCAGTTGGCTGATACCTGGGTGCCCACCCTGAACAGCCAGTTGAGCACTGCCAATTCTCAGATGGAAATGGGCATTGTGAACCTGGCAGAGGCCTTCTCTGAAATTCACAGTAAATTGAATGACACCGTCAGCGTGGCTGCTGGTGCTGCGCATGTGTTGGGCAATACCTCCGGTGGCGGAAACGGCTTGGCCGATCATGTGGCGCAAAGCCTTAATGGCATGCTGAGCAGCATTCGAAATTCATTCGATGAGAAGGCCACCATCATGCAAGAGGTAAAAGGTTTTATTTCCTCGACAGAAGAGTTGGCCAAGATGGCGGCTTCTGTAGAAAACCTTGCCGCGCGCACCAACCTGCTGGCGCTGAATGCAGCCATTGAGGCCGCCCGTGCAGGCGAAGACGGTCGGGGTTTTTCGATTGTGGCAGATGAGGTGCGCAAGCTCTCGATGTTGTCGGCTGAAACAGGTGTGAAAATTCGCGAGCGGGTGCAATTGATTGCATCGGCAGCGAAAAAAGCGGGTGATGGCGCTGCACGCATGGAAAGCAGTGATGAAAAGGTACTTAGCCAAGCCAGCGAGACCTTGAGTGGTGTAGTTGAGCAATTCGAGCAAGTCACCGTACCCCTGCACCAAGCCAGTGAGCAGATCATTGCCAACACCAATCAGGTTTCCTCCAGTTTGAACAATGCGGTGGTGCATTTTCAGTTTCAAGACCGTGTGTCTCAGATTCTGGGGCATGTGCAAGACAGCCTGAGCCAAATGAAAGGCCAGTTGAACACAGGCCTTGAGACCTTGAACGTGGCTGCACTGATGCATGAACTGGAGCGCAAATACACCATGGCTGAAGAACGCGTGAACCACAGCGGCAAAGGCAGCACCAACGCAGCCACCAAGCCTGGTGGCAGCAGCGACGAACTGACCTTTTTCTAAACACCCAAGAACGAGAACCTGTATGAGCAAAACCGTATTGATTGTGGACGACTCCACCTCCCTGCGCCAAGTGGTATCGATGACCTTGAAAAGTCAGGGCTTTGATGTGGTGGAAGGTTGCGATGGGAAGGACGCATTGACCAAGCTGGATGGCCGAAAAATCAGTCTGATTGTGAGTGACCTGAACATGCCCAACATGGATGGACTCACCTTTGTACGCGAAGTAAAAAAAATGGCGGCTTACAAGTTTGTACCCATCATCATGCTGACCACAGAATCGGACGACAAATTAAAAAGTGAAGGGCAGGCGGCGGGCCTGAAAGCCTGGATGGTAAAGCCTTTCAAGCCAGAACAAATGATTGCCGCAGTGAACAAATTGGTGGCTTGAGGCCACAGGGAGGATGCACATGCACAGCGAACTGATTATGCAAGAAGACCTTGGGCACGAGATGGAAAACAGCATTGCAACCTGCAAGCACACGCAGGTGGCTTTGGACACCTTGACCATTGCTGATTGTGCTGGCCTGGTTGAGGTGATTCGCCAGTCTTTGAATCAGGGAATTTCTGTGGTGCTTGATTTGAGCAATTGCCAGGAAGTGGACACGGCAGGCATGCAAATGTTGGTGACCATTCAAAACGACCCCGCAGTGAACTTGCGCGTGCACTGGACCAAGCCGTCCGAGGTTGTGGCTATGAAAGCCGAACGACTGGGCGTGCAGTCCTGGATCAACGCTGGTTTTTTGGAGAACTAAGGCATGGCCTTTGAATTGGATCTGGATGCTTCGCGCGGTATATTTTTTACCGAAGCACGGCAACTGCTGGCTGAAGTAGAAAGCTATGTACTGCAGCTGGAGCAAAACCCCAACGACACCGAAGTACTGAACGCCGCTTTTCGCGCAGCGCACACCATCAAAGGCAGTGCAGGGGTGTTTGGTTTGTTGGTGATTACGCATTTTGTACACGATCTTGAAACCGTACTGGACCGCGTGCGCAATTCCGAAATCGGGTTTGATGCGAACATGAGCACCCTGGTGCTGGAATGCCGCGACCACATTTCAGAATTGGTCGACTGTATTGAGGCTGGTGGCGATGCTGAGCACGTCAGCCCCGACATGGCTGCGGCACAGGCGGGCTTGACGGCCCGTTTAAAAGCCTACTTGTTGCAAGAGGACTCACCTGCAGCTACCCGGCAAGCAAAGCAGCTTGAATTGAAAAACACCCGGCAAGTCTGGCATGTGTCGGTTCGCCTTGGGCGCAGCACCTTGTGCGACGGCTTTGACCCGGCCCCCATTTTTTCATACATGGAAACCTACGGCGAGTTGCAAGCTGTAATCCCCGTGCTGGACGCACTGCCCAGCTTCGCAGAGCTGGATGCTGAATCGTGTTACCTGGGGTTTGAGTTGCGCTTTGTCACTGACAAAGGCCAAGCCAGTATTGAAGACGCTTTCGAGTTTCTGACAGAGGAAAGCAAGGTACGAATTCTAGCCCACAACTGCACACCCGAGCAGTGGGACGCGCTGGCCAATGCGCTGCCTGAAGGCGCAGGGCGTGCTGCGGAACTGTTGCAGGAAGCAGGCTTTCCAAGGCCACAAGAAGAGCTATTGCCTGAAGTGATGGAGGCCACTGGCAATGCGGTTGAGACAGCTTCAGGAAAGTCCAGGCCAACAGGCAAAGCCACACCCTCCAGTTCATTCATTCGTGTGCCTTCCGACAAGCTGGATGCACTGATCAACCTGGTGGGAGAGCTGGTGATTGCGAATGCTGGCACAGTGGAGCAAGCCAAGCACTTGAACCACACCGCCATGCTGGAATCGACCAGTGCAGTGGCTGGTTTGATTGAAGAAATTCGCGACGGTGCACTGGGCCTGCGCATGGTGCAAATTGGCGAGACCTTTCAGCGTTTTCAACGCGTGGTGCGCGACACCGCCATGGGCTTGGGCAAGCAAATTCAGCTTGAAATTTCAGGTGAAGACACCGAGCTTGATAAATCAGTGGTTGAAAAAATTGGTGACCCCTTGATGCACCTGGTGCGCAATGCACTGGACCATGGTCTTGAAACACCAGAAGAACGTGTAGCTGCTGGCAAGCCAGCAACGGGCAGGCTTCAACTGAATGCTTACCACGACAGTGGGCACATTGTGATTGAAGTCAATGACGATGGCCGAGGCCTGGCGCGCGAGAAAATTTTGAATAAGGCCATTGAGAAGGGCATTGTGACGGCCGATCAAACCTTGAGCGACGCAGAAGTCAACATGCTTATTTTTGCCCCTGGTTTTTCCACGGCCGACAAGGTCACCGACATTTCCGGTCGCGGAGTCGGTATGGATGTGGTGAAGCGAAACATCGAGGCGCTGAGAGGCTCGGTTCAAGTTCGTTCAAGAACGGGGCAAGGTTGCACCTTCGAGATTCGCCTGCCGCTGACACTGGCCATTATCGACGGCTTCATGATCGGCGTGGGCGGATCGGTGTACGTGATCCCGCTGTCCTATGTGCGTGAGTGCCTAGAACTACCTGTCGACGCCTTGGGTACTGATGACCGCATGGACATTCATTACGACCTTCGCGGGGAGTTTTTGCCCGCAGTGCGTTTGCGCAAGGTGTTTCATCCCGATGCCAAGCGCCCCAAGCGCGAGAACATCATTGTGGTCAGCTTTGGCGGCATGAAGGCCGGCATTGTGGCCGACCAACTCCACGGCGAATCACAAACAGTGATTAAACCGTTGGGCAATTTGTTTGAACAGAACAGGGCAATCAGCGGGGCCACCATCATGGGCAACGGCGATGTGGCCTTGATCATTGATGTACCAAAATTGATTACAGAAGTCAGCAGTATTTCAGCAAGCCTTGAGCAGGCCAACGCGTAATTTTACAAAGGAAGACAAACATGGGTGCATTTGATTTTTTAAAGAGCGGTCAGTTGGCGACAGTTGCTGATAGCCTCGAGGTAGAAATTTCCGGCTTGAAAACAAGCCTCGAGAAGCCCTTGCAGGCTTTGCCAACCAAAGACCTAAGCGGTGATGTCTTGTCTGTCGTCACCAAAATCAACGAGATGATTGCCAGCGTGAATGAGCGCGCCCGCAAAGTGGAAGAAACGGCGGTACGCAGTGTTCACCAGTTGTGGAAAAAAGAAACCTTGAAAGGCACTGCAGATGAGTTGCCTTCGGCGATTCGCGATGCGATGAAAAAACTGGAAGCAGAAAACATGTTTGCCCAACGGCAGGTTCAGGCACTGGAAAGCGTGGCCACCAATGTGATGATTGCCGACGCCGACTACAACATTGTGTATGTGAACAACTCACTGTCGAAAATGTTGGTAGAGGCTGAGAGCGATATCAAGAAAGATTTGCCTCAGTTTGATGCCCGCAAAATTTTGGGCGCCAACATTGACAGCTTCCACAAGGTGCCAAGCCACCAGCGTGGCATGTTGGCCCGACTGCGTGATTCCTACACCACCAACCTGACGATCGGTGAGCGTCACTTTAACTTGTTGGTGACGCCCGTATTTGACGCTTCGGGTACCCGTGTCGGTACTGTAGTGGAGTGGAAAGACCGCACGGCAGAAGTAGCACTGGCCAGGCGCGAAGAAGAGCGTGCCGAGCTGGAACGCAAAACTGCGCTGGAAAACCTGGCCATCCGAATTGCACTGGATTCAGTAACCACCAACGTGATGATCGCGAATAACCAGGGTCACATCACATACATGAACAATTCCTTGAACACCATGATGACGCGTAACGAGGACATGATTCGCAAGAGTCTGCCCAACTTCAATGTGCGCAAACTGATTGGTGCAAACATTGATGTATTCCACAAAAACCCAGCTCACCAGCGTGGCATGTTGGCCGCATTGAACTCTCCGTTGAAGACTGGTATCAAAGTGGGTGAGCTGAGTTTCCGCTTGATCGCATCGCCAGTGATCAACGAAGAGGGCGAACGCTTGGGCACTGTGGTGGAGTGGAGTGATCGAACCGGTGAAGTCGCCATTGAAAATGAAATTTCCGGTATTGTTGGCCGAGCATCCGATGGTGATTTCAGCGACCGTATTCGTGAAGACGACAAAGAAGGTTTCCTGAAAACCCTGGCCCAAAACGTGAACGGCCTGTTGACCACTACATCCGTGGGTCTGGAAGATGTGGGCCGTGTGCTGAAGCTGCTGGCCAGTGGCAACATGACCCAGAAGATTACAGCCGATTACAAAGGTTTGTTTGGCGAGGTGAAAGACGATGTCAACACCACGATCGATCGCTTGAGCGATGTGATTCAGGAGGTGCGTGGTAATGCAGATTCACTGACCAACGCAGCACGCGAGATTTCCAAAACCTCACAAAGCCTGTCACAAGGTGCCAGCAGCCAGGCTGCCGGTGTTGAGGAAGTGTCAGCCAGCATTGAAGAAATGGCGGGCTCGATCAAACAAAACAGCGAGAACAGCCGCGTGACAGACCAAATTGCAACCAAGGCGGCCGAAGAAGCAAAAGAAGGTGGTCGCGCTGTAACCGAAACTGTGAATGCCATGAAAGCGATTGCTGACAAAATCGGCATTGTGGATGACATTGCCTACCAAACCAACCTGCTGGCCCTGAACGCGGCGATTGAAGCGGCTCGCGCTGGTGAGCACGGCAAAGGTTTTGCAGTGGTGGCCGCCGAAGTACGCAAACTGGCTGAGCGTAGCCAGGTGGCTGCACAGGAAATTGGTGACTTGGCCACCAGCAGTGTGAAGCAGGCCGAACGTGCCGGTAGCCTCTTGCAGGAAATGGTGCCAGCGATTAACCGCACATCCGACCTTGTGCAGGAAATTACTGCCGCGTCGAATGAGCAAACCAACGGTGTGGCGCAAATTAACCAGGCCATGATGAGCTTGAACCAGCAAACCCAGCAGAACGCAGCGGCCTCTGAAGAGCTGGCTGCCACGGCCGAGGAAATGAGTGGCCAGGCCAGCATGTTGAACACCGCCATGAGTTTCTTTGATACCGGCACAGGGCGATCTACTGCACGTGGTTCTAGCCATGCTGAACGCAAGCCTGCACCTGGCAAGGCCAGCAGCCAGGGTGGTGCAAACGGTTTCGACAGTTTCGACGACTTTTAATAGGGGTACTCACCATGAGCAATGTCAATGAGCAATTGGCCAAGGCCATGGAGAGTGACAGCGCCAGCCACCAGTATCTGACTTTTCAGGTGCATGGACAAAAGCTGGCGGTGGAAATTCTCCGGATTAAAGAGATCATCGAGTTTGGACGAATTACCGTGGTGCCCATGATGCAGCAATGCATCAGCGGCGTGATCAACTTGCGCGGCTCTGTGGTGCCCGTGGTGGATTTGAGTGCCCGGTTTGGGCAAGGCAAAACCACCATCAACCGCCGCACCTGCATTGTGATTCTTGAATCGCAAATGGCCGATGAAACACAAGTGGTTGGTTTCATGGTGGACGCAGTGAATGCCGTGGTCGACATTGGTGCCGAGTTTATTGCGCCACCACCGCAGTTTGGTGCGGGCGTAAAAACCGACTTCTTGCGCGGTATTGGCAAGGTGGACGACGAGTTTGTGCTGGTGTTGAATGTTGAGCGCCTGTTGGACTTCGATATTCCCACCGACCTGGAAGAAGCGGCCGCTGCCGCGGTGGCCTAAGCAACTTCTTGGAACTGCAAGGCACTGATGCGTCACTGAGATCATGAGCTGACACACCCACTGGGGGGATATTCCCCCGGTGGGGCACCATGAGATATCTCAACCGCATGCTAAAACTAAAATACGTTCTCGATATTTCAGACAGCGCCTCTCGTGCCCGGCAGAGAATGGCTTTTGCCGGGCTATCTTTTCTCATGGTGTTCTTTTTTGCCCCTGGTGGTGCCATTGTTGGCAACGGCGCGCGCATGGCTTTCATGATTGTCTTGGGCATTTATTTTCACTTGGCCTTGGTGCAATCCTGGTTGATTTCCAACCGTGAGCGCCATTGGGAAAAAATTGAGCTGCCTAGTTATTGCCTGGATCTGCCCATGATCGGTTGGGGTCTGGCTGTTGCTGCAGAATTTCTGGCGCCTGTGTCCCCCTTGATTGCAGTGGTGGCCTTGGTTCGGGGTATTCGGTATGGCCCTTGCATGTTGGCTTGCCACATCGGATTGGGTATTGCGATTGTGTTGGGCCTGACTTGGTTGGTTCCGTACTGGCAGGCCCACCTTGAGTTGGTGTATGCCAATCTGTTTTTGTTGCTGGTGCTGCCCATTCAGTTTTATGGAGTCAGTGTAAAAATTCAGGCCAGCTCGAAATCGCTCCGACAGGAAAACCTGACTGATCCTTTAACCCGCAGTTTGAATCGCAAGGCACTTGAGGCTGCAGTGTGGCGCATGCTCAATGCCAAAGAACCCTTTGTGTTGTCTTTTCTGGATCTCGACAATTTCAAGATGGTCAACGACACCCTCGGCCATGCCACGGGTGACAAGCTGCTCAAACGCGTTAGCACCAAGCTGTCGGTTCGGTTGCGAGCGGAGGATAAGGTGTATCGCCTCTCCGGTGATGAATTCGTGGTGTTGAGTTTGGGCAACAGTCGCCCGGATATGGCTGAGAATCTTGGACAGCGCATTCGGGCGGCCATTGCCGAGGCCATTGACTACACCTGTCCCGATTTGCCCGTGTCCGCAAGCGTGGGTGTACTACAGGTTATGGCATTCGAGGAGCTTAGTCTTGAAATCCTGTTGGCCCGTGCAGACCAGCTGATGTATCAAGCCAAAAAAACCGGTAAAAACCAGGTGTTGGTTCAAACCCTGTAAATCGGTCGAATCAGCCTTTTGTGGGGCAATACGTGCCACTCGATCTTTGCGGGTTGGCTGGAGTCTGAAGTTCTGGGGCTTGGTGTACATAGCTACACTCGGCGATTTCACCGTAGTTGGAATCGCGCGTGGCCAAAGCTTTGCTGATTTGTATCGAAACAAAAGTCACCATGAATGCTGCAATGGCAAACCACAACACTTTTCTGTTGCGTCTAAAAAATACGCCTAAATCAAACATGTGAACCAGTCAAACCCAGAGAATGTGAATTGTTGTAAATTTGAAACGATTATTAAAAATATTAAACAATAAGTCAATTCTTATTTGACAGCTTTGTCCGGTTTATTGAGTGGGTTTGTCAATGTCGCCTACATCAAGAATCGGCGAGGCATCCATGGTTTCTGCACCCAGCAAGGTAGTCACCCGGCCCAACACAGAAGCGATCAAATGTTGCTCCCAGCTTTGAAGGTGAGCAAATCGTTCTGCGAAGCGGGTTTGCAGGCTGGATGGTGCACCATTCACCTCATGCTTGCCTTTGTCGGTCAGCACCACTTCGAGCCTGCGCTTGTCAACCGAGCTGCGAATTTTCTCGATCAAGCCGCGGCTTTCCAGTTTTTGAAGAATCACTGTAGATGTCACGGGGGAAAGGCTGAGCGACTTGGCCAGCTCGCCAGGTGATATGCCGGGATTGTCGGCCACCGATTGCAAAGTCAACAATTCAGAGGTGGCCATGTCGGCCTTTTTGGCCAATTCCCGGGCACTGGATTCGGTGGCACGAATAATGCGGCGAAGCGAAATGAGTGATTCTTGTAAGGTGCTGTCCATGCGCGCTAACCCGGTGATTTAATTCATTTTGATGAATTGTAGTGATTAACCGGTCTGGTGAGTTGGAATTTCCTACGCTTAGAGTAATCACACCAAATTTAACATTTCATGGGTGCTGTGGCTCGGATAGATTAAGGTTTGCATTAATTCATAAAGTAAACTATTATTGATTTGTTCTTTCATAAAAACTCTTCATTGCCTTGTTTTTCAATGGTGAGCTTTTACGAAAGGATGAGAAGTAGTTTATTTATTAATAATAAATGGGTCTGCCAATAACAGAGCCATCTCATCCAAATGTCCAAACATGATGTCGTTTTGCGACATCCCGTGCTTGAAGACGGTACAGCCGTGTTCGACCTTGTGGATGATTGCAAACCCCTCGACCTGAATTCCCATTATTTGTATTTGCTGCAATGCAGCCACTTTGCGCCCACTTGCGTAGTCGCCACCCTGAATGGCGAGGTCGTGGCTTGGGTTTCCGGCTACATTCCGCCCCAACAGCCCGACACGTTTTTTGTATGGCAAGTTGCAGTGGGTGAAAAGGCCCGTGGCCTTGGCTTGGGCAAGAGACTCATTAACTGGGTGGTCGCCCAACAAAACGGGATCAAAAAAATTCACACATCCATTACGCCTGAGAACTCGGCGTCCTGGGGTCTTTTCAAATCACTAGCCCGCGACTGGGGCAGTGATTTGACTTCTCGAGACTGGTTCGACGAACAGTCTCATTTTGGCGGTCGACACAACACTGAAGTACTGGTGGAAATCGCCTTGCCAACATCGCCACTGGCGACATTCCTACAAACTCAAGGAGTACAGCAATGAGTGACTCAAGCAAGTCAATCGACTTTCAAACCCTGAGCAAAATTCGCACGTTTCAGAAAAATGAATCGGAAGCACGCAGTTATTGCCGCAGTTTCCCTACATTGTTTGTGCGTGCAAAAGGCAGCTACATGACCGACATGCATGGTCAGGATTATCTCGATTTCCTGTCTGGGGCAGGCTCGTTGAATTACGGGCACAACGATCCAGAGATGAAATCGGCATTGCTTGATTACATTTCGGATGACGGTATCGGCCACAGCCTGGACATGCACAGCGCTGCCAAGGCCAAGTTCATTGATGCATTCAACCGCCATATTTTGAAGCCGCGTGGCATGCAATACCGCATTCAGTTTACCGGCCCTACAGGCACAAATTCGGTTGAGGCAGCAATCAAGCTGGCCCGCAAAATTACCGGGCGCAAGCAAATTATTGCGTTCACCAACGGTTTTCATGGTGTAACCCAAGGGGCATTGGCTTGCACGGCGAACACCCACCACCGCAGCCCATCGGCTTCTACGCTGTGTGGCGTTGACCGTTACCCTTACGACGGTTACATGGGTGAGGATGTGGACACCACCGAGTACCTTGAGAAAATGTTGACCGACAAGTCGAGTGGTCAAGATGCGCCTGCCGCCGTGATCGTAGAAGGCGTGCAGGGTGAGGGCGGTTTGAACCCGGCCTCCATGAGGTGGTTGAAGAACCTGGCCAAGGTAACTCGCAAGGCTGGCGCCATGCTGATTCTGGATGAGATTCAGGCTGGTGTTGGCCGTGCAGGTTCGTTCTTCAGCTTTGAGGAAGCTGGCATTGAGCCTGACCTGATTTGCCTGTCCAAATCCCTGTCTGGTATGGGCCTGCCCATGGCGGTCACCCTGATTCGCCCGGACCTTGATTTCTGGAAACCCGGCGAGCACAACGGCACGTTCCGGGGCAACAACCATGCCTTCATTACTGCAGCAGCGGCCCTCGAAAAGTATTGGGCCAACCCGTCGTTTGAGCGAGGTATTGCACAGCGTGCCGAGGTGGTGAACCAAAGCCTGAATCGTATTTTGAAAGCCAACGACAACGTCACTGTGCGGGTGAAAGGCCGCGGCATGATGCAGGGCATTGAAATGCAAAGTGGTGCCCTGGCCGACGAAGTGGTGGCGGAGTGTTTCAAGCACCACATGATCATCGAAACCTGTGGCAACGATGGCCAGGTGGTGAAAGTATTTGCTGCCCTGAATATTGAAATGGAAGACCTTAAGAAGGGCTTGACCATTTTGGAAAAGGCAGTGGCCACCATCAGTGCCAAGGTTGAAAAAGAGGCCAACAGCAAAAAGGTGAAAGCATGATTGTTCGAAAACTTAGCGAAGTACAAGGCACGGAGAAGCACATTCATTCGAAAGGTTGGGACAGTGTTCGCATGCTGTTGCGCGACGACAAAATGGGCTTTTCCTTTCACATCACCACCATTCACGCCAAGGCTGAATTGCACATGCATTACAAGAACCACTTGGAGAGTGTGTATTGCATGAGTGGCAAGGGCGAAATTGAAAGCAAGATTGACGGCAAGGTGTACCCGATTGAGGCGGGCACCATGTACGCCTTGAACTTGCACGATCCGCATATTCTGCGTGCGTTCGATGAGCCGATGATCATGGCCTGCGTGTTCAACCCGCCTGTGACCGGTGCGGAAGTACACGACGAAACTGGCGCATACCCTGCGCTGGCCGAATAAATAAAAAGGAGGCAAAACACAATGATTGTTTCAGCCGTTAGAGATCCATACCCCACCCGAGACAAATCAGAGGGTGCTTTGATTCGCCGCACTGAGCCCGTAGTGCACAGCACATGGAGCGAAGATTCTCCATTGACTCAGGCCCAGATAGAACAATTCGAACGCGATGGCTATCTGGTGTTGACCGATGTATTTTCTGCACATGAACTCGATGAGCTGCGTGCAGCAGCCGAGCGTGTGAGTAAGAACTGCGCGCAAACCCATGCGGGCCAATTGATCAAAGAGCCCGACAGTGAGCAACTGCGAACCCTGTTTGGTGTGCACGGCATGGAAGGTTTGCTGAAAGAAACCGCGAGCAACCCGCGCATGCTGGAAGTGGTGCAGTTTTTGTTAAACGACTCGGTTTACATTCACCAGTCGCGTTTGAACTTTAAAAGCCCGCAGTATGGCAGTGGCTTTGAGTGGCACAGCGATTTTGAAACCTGGCACGCCGAGGATGGCATGCCTGGCATGCGCGCCATTAGCGCAACCGTGCTGCTGACCGATGAAATCTCTGCCGATGGCTCCTTGAAGTTCATGCCACGCAGCCACAAAACCTTTGTGGCCTGCCCTGGGGAAACTCCCGACACAAGCGGTTACCGCGAAGCATTCAAAAAACAGGCTGTGGGCAAGCCGCCCGCACTGTTTCTCGATTTGCTTGAAGAAAGTGGTGGCGTACAGGAAGTGGTTGCGCCAGCAGGCTCAGTGTTGCTGTTCGATTGCAACGTGATGCATGGCGCAGGCAAGAACACCAGTGACCATCTGCGTGCCAACCTGTTTTATGTTTACAACGCGGTCAGCAATGCGTTGAACTCGCCTTATGCTGCGGACAACCCTCGACCTGAGTTTTTGGCCACGCGCATTGTTGAGCCGTTAACCTTGCAGGTGCCTGCTTAATTTGGGCGCAAGCTTCTTCATCTGCCTGGCCCTGGTGTTGCTGATCGGCCTCAGTTCTGCGCGCCAGGCCAAGGCAAGCGCAGCCGACTATTTTGTCGCCAGCCGCAGTGTGCCGCCCTGGTTGGTCGGCCTGTCGGCGGTGGCCACTAACAATTCAGGCTATATGTTCATCGGCCTGATTGGTTACACCTACACTGCAGGCGTTCAGTCTGTTTGGCTGATGTTGGGTTGGATTGTGGGTGACCTGATTGCCTCAAAAACTGCGCATGAACGCATGCGGGATGAGGCGGATCGCAACCACGCCAATGGCATCATCAGTTTGTTGGCACGATGGGGTGGAACCAACAACCGCAGCTGGCAAGTGCTGGCTGCATTGTTCAGCATGGTTTTTTTGGCGACTTATGCCGCAGCGCAAATTGCAGCGGGCGGCAAGGCGCTGGAAGGCATGCTCGACATTCCCATGGCAATCGGTATGAGCATGGTTGCAGTGGTTGTAATTGCCTACAGCATTGCGGGCGGCATGCGTGCTTCTATTTGGACGGATGCTGCGCAATCGCTGTTGATGATTGTTTCGATTGTCGTGCTGTTGGTGGCCGCGGTTACCCATTTGGGCGGTATGCAGGCTGTGTTTCAGCAGGCGGCTGCCATCGATGGTTTTATGAACCCGACACCCACCGGGCTTGATATTCCCGGTTATGCCGGGGCAGTTGCCTTTGTGGTGGGGTGGATGTTTGCCGGTGCAGCGGCGCTTGGGCAGCCGCATATTGTCAGTCGGTATTTGGCCTTGCAAAATACCCGGCAAATGAACCAGGTGCGCTGGTGGTATTACAGCTACTACCTGCTGTTTTATTGCTTTGCAACTGCGGTGGGTTTGCTTAGCCGCTTGTATTTTGGCGAAACCAGTGGTTTTGATCCCGAAATGGCCTTGCCCAATATGGCGCGCGATTTGCTGCCACCCTGGTTGGCCGGGCTGATGCTGGCAGGCATTTTTGCTGCCACCATGTCTACGGCAGATTCGCTGGTGCTGTCGTGTTCGTCTGCAATCACTCAAGACTTGCCCAGAAAACCCTCGGAGAATCGTTGGTTTTTGAAAGCGGCCACCGCGATTACCACTGTTTTTGCCCTCGGTATTGGCCTGTGGAGCGAGCAAAGTGTATTTTCTTTGGTGGTTTGGGCTTGGGGGACCTTAGGCGCTGTGTTTGTACCCATTCTGATTTGGCAGGTTCTGGGCGCGAAGTTGAACTCGTTGGCCATGCTGAGTATGTCAAGTACCGGCGTGATGACCACAGTGGCCTGGAAGTTTTATGGCTTTCCGAATACCGTCTATGAGGGCGCGGTGGGCATTTTCTGCGCCTTTGTTTTGGGCGCAATTTTCACAATAAGTAGTATCCGCAGCAGGTTTAATCCCTAGCTACCCCGATTGGGGGGATAGGTGTATCACCCCAAGTTGTTAAATTGTGTGAACGCCTTGCAAAATCTTGTCGGGTGTCACTATTAAATAAATCAGCAACAAGCTGCATAAATCGAATTAGGGGCGGTGCATTTCATGAATTGGTTGGTGGAGGATTTTGCATTCGCAGCAGCCGCAATCTCAGAGGCCCATCTTTCCGGATTGGCCTTTGGCTTTTTCGCCTCACTGCTGGCCATGACTGTGGGCGTGGAAGTTCGAATCAAAAACCCACCCCTGATTGCCAATAGCCACTACCTGATTCGAAGAGGGGTACTCATTACCCTTTATGTGATTTCCATGTTCTTTGCTTCGGCGTTTGTGGGTTTAACCTTGCCTTCCGCCAGAGAAGCCCTGTTCAGCATTTCTGGAACTGTACTCACCTTTGCGGTGTGTATTGCGGTATTTCTGTATGTGGATTATCTGGTGCAGTCAGCCAAGGGTGCAGCCAAGCTGTTCATGTTGCTCTTTACCTCGCTGGGCATTCTGATTCAGTTTCTGATTCACATGGCATTTATTTTTATTCCGAACAACCATCAAGTGTTACAGGTGCGCTGGTCGGGTTTGGTGGCCATGTATGTGTTGCTGTTTGTGTGCATGGGCTTGCTAAGCCGTTTTGCCCATGAAACCTCGGTGGGCAAATCCAAGCCATTGCGAAGCCGGATGATTTATATTTTCGGCATTGTGGGTTTGAACCAGATGATTGCATTGAGCCTGATTGGCTTTGTGCATGTAGGTGCCGGCCCTGATCAAAGTGCATGGTATGGGCTTTGGACAGGCTGGGCAGGGTTTGAGATATTCATCAGTTTTTTTGCCTTGCTGATGATTTCGGTGTTGATGTGTTACGTCTATGTTTTGCTCGACAAGTCGGTCCAGGTCTTGCGCGCAGACAACCAGAAATTGCAGGTGATGAAGCAGGATGCGTTGGCCCAAGTGGCCAATGCCTCTGAGAAACTTGAGCTGGAACGAACCCGAATTGAGCAGTTGGAGAAATCAATCGAGACTGTTCAGCAGGACCATGAAATGTCGGTTGACAGTTTGGTGGCCGCGGTGGCGACGCTTGAAGATGGTGTTTTTGAGTGGGATATTGAACAGGAAACTGTGGTGTTCAGTTCAACCTGGCGGCGTTTGTTTGGTTTTGATGGGCTGGCACAAGCACCAATCTCGGCCACTGCCTGGCGAGCGGGTATTTTAAGCGAGGACATCAGAGGCCTGGATTCGGCTCTACAGGCCTGCCTCACCGCCAACTTGCCCAGTGCGGTAGTGCAGGTGCGTTATTCAACCACCTATGGTTCTTTGCTGAAGCTTGAAATTCACCTGGTGGCAGTAAAGAATGCCTATGGTTTGCCCAGCAAAGCCGTGGGCATTATTCATGATCGAACTGAGGAAATGGACCTGGAGCTTTCCATTCGGGAGGAGTTGAACGAGGAGTCTTTGTTGTCCTCGCGGAAATCCCAGTTCGTGTCGTATCTCTCGCATGAAATTCGAACACCAATGACGGTGATTGGATCGGCCAAGGCCTTGTTGGAAAGTTCCTTGCAAAAGGAGCCAGTGAATATGGAATCGGCTTTGCATTACATCGATCAAATTGGCGGAGCGTTGCGTTCGCTGCGTGCTTTGGTGGATGAAACGCTGATGTTCATGGGCGCAAATTTCACTCGCAAACATTTGAATGTTGCGCAGCTGGATGTGCGAAAGGTGTTCTGCCAGTTTTCCTCGTTTGAGCAGCGCCGCAGACATGGTCAACACTGGCTTGAATATGAATTGCACCCCAGTCTGGATCAATTTGAGTTTTATTCCGACGAGTATGTGTTCACGCAGGCCATGCGGCAAATGCTGTCTTTTGCAGAAAGCAAAGAGTCACATGCAGGCAAGTTGACCATCAAAATGCCGGCTGAAAATACCTTGAATTTGTGTATTGAGCTGCTGGAGTGGCCCGCCTGGATGGTCAAGGGGGGGCAGCTTGAGCCAGCGCATGACGAAGAAACTGTGGTGCCCTTCAAAGGGGAGTGTCTGCCATTCACCTTGCTGTTAACCAAGCGGGTAATTCGCCTGATCAATGGGCGCATCATGATCAAAAATCGGCGCAATCGACATTGGTTGTGTGTTGATTTGCCGTCGCTTAAGGAGGAAGCATGCCGCGCGTCATGATTGTAGAAGATGACTTGACGATACTTAGCAACCTCTCGCAGTTGCTGCAATTGACCGGGCTGGATGTCATGGAGGCCCATGATGGACAAGAGGCACTGCGCTTGCTGCTGGAGTGCCGTGTTCACGATGCCGGTTTGCCCAAAATGATTGTGAGCGATTTGATGATGCCCAACATGGATGGTTTTGATTTGCTGCGTGCCGTGCGCGGCGATGCACACTTTAAAAAGCTGCCCTTTGTGTTGTTGAGTGCTCGCAGCGATGCCAGTGATTTACAACACGCGTTTGCCTTGGGCGCCAATGATTACTTGATTAAACCGTTTGAAGTGGACCAGTTAATGGAAGTGATCCGCTACCATTTGTCGCATTCAGAAGGCCGCAAAGTTGATCCCTTAGGGGGCAAGGACTGTACGGCAGACACCGATTTTTTTCTGGAATGATCAGCCTGTATTCAGCACGGAAATACTCAAAAGACGGCCAATTGCGCTGTCAATTCCAGCGATGAAATAGGGCAGGCTGACCCAAAGAATCCACAGCCCCACTCCAATCGTGATCGAAAAGCCGATCGACATCACATTCAGTTGCGGCGCCGCGCGCGCCAGAATACCCAGCACAATATTACTGATCAACACAGCCGCCATGACTGGCAATGAAATTTGCAAGGCAAGCATGAACATGATGCTGCCGGCCATGGCAATGCTCTGGCTGTTGACCACGGCCAGGTTTGCGCTGATCGGGATCAACTCAAAGCTTTGAACCACTGCTGCGATCACCAGCAGGTGACCGTCTATGACCAGAAAGGTCAACATGGCCAGTACACCCAAAAAACTGCCGATGAGTGGTGTTTGCATGCCGCGTGCAGGGTCGATGAATTGTGCGAAGGCCAGACCCATCTGCAGACCGAGCAGGTCGCCTGCCATTTCGAATGCTGCAAATACCAGTCGCATGGAGAAGCCCATGGCCACACCAATGAGTATTTGCTGAATTAAAACCGGAATGGCTTGCGCCGAGCTGAGCACAGGGGGAGCTGGCAACAGGGGCATCATGAGAATGGCAATGAGTGCGGCAAGCCCCACACGTGTGCGGCGTTGCACAGTGCGGTTGTCGAACACGGGCGCTGTGGCCAGCATGGCCAGAATTCGGATAAAGGGCCACAAAAACGAGGCGATCCAGATTTCAAGTTGTTCGCCGTTGATGGGGACCATGCTCAGCCAATCACGGTTGGAATACTCATGATCAAACGCTGGGTGTAGTCCACCAGAGTGGCCAGCATCCAGGGGCCGAGCAGTAGCAAGGTGGCAAAAATACCCAGAATTTTTGGAATGAATGACAAGGTCATTTCATTGATTTGCGTGGCAGCTTGCAAAATACTGACAAGCAAACCCACCACCAGCGCTACCACCAACAGCGGGCCCGATACCATCAGCATCACTTCCAGTGCAGACTGGCCCAAATTCAACACGGTTTGGCTGTTCATGTTTGTACGCTCAGTTCAGTTCAGTTTAATTTAGGTCTCGAAGCTGGCCACCAACGAGCCAACCAGCAATGTCCATCCATCGACCAGCACAAACAGCATGATCTTGAACGGCAAGGAGATCAGCATGGGCGACAGCATCATCATACCCATGGACATCAGCACGCTGGCCACGATCAGGTCGATGACCAGAAACGGCAGGAATATCATGAAGCCGATCTGAAAGGCGGTTTTCAGTTCACTGGTGACAAATGCAGGGATCAAAACGCGCAGGGGAACGTCCTCGGGATTCTCGACATTTTCCACTTTGCCAAGGCGCATGAAGAGTGCCAGATCGGGTTCACGGGTTTGTTTCAGCATGAAGTCTTTCATGGGCACGCTGGCCCTATCGGTCATTTCCTGAAACTCGATTTCATTGTTGGAAAACGGCAGGTAGGCGTTTTCATATACGCGATCAAACACCGGTGCCATGATGAAAAAGGTCAGGAACATGCTCAAGCCAATAATGACCTGGTTGGGCGGTGAGTTTTGCGTGCCCAGCGCCATGCGCAACAGCGACATCACAATCACGATGCGGGTAAAGCCCGTCATCATCAACAGCAATGCTGGCAAAAAACTGAGGAAGGTAAAAAACAGCAGTGTTTGAATGGGCACGCTGTAGTTGGTGGTGCCGTTGGCACCTGGTGTGGCCGTAACACCGGGCAGCACTTGCTGGGCTTGCGCTTCGGGCAAGGCCAGAAGAAGCAGCATGAGTAACAGGCTTAATGCGGTCAGCTTACCGGCAGGGGAACGCAGAGGGTTCATGATGATTTCACCTTGCCTGCTTTCACGCGCTCTAGCATTTTTGCAAAGTTCACGGCGGGGTTTTGTACTTCGTCCAGTGCAATGCTGCCTGCTGGCATGCTGTGCAGGGTATTGATGCTGTTGCTTGTCATGCCGAGTACCAGCCAGGTGTCACCGATTTCAACCAGTACTATTTTTTCACGTGGCCCCAAGGCCGAGGTGGCCAGTACCTTGTAAAAGCCGCCGCGGCGTTGATGGTTGCCAATGCCCATGCGTTTGAGTAACCACACCAGAGCGAGCAGCAGGCCCACCACAAACAGCAAGCCCAGTGTGGTTTGCAGCAGGTGGCCTGCCATTGGGTTGTCGGCAGCGTTCGCCGCTGCGGGCGCGGCTGTTTCCTGCGCGCGCACTGCGCCATGAATCAACCATGCCCCTGACAAGAACAAAAGGCGCAGGCCTTTTGAAAAAGGGTTGCGCCTTGTGATCAATTTTCCCACCGTATTCATGTTTTTTTGTTGTAGTTGCATGCCTTTGTACTGCAAAGGGGTATCAACGGTTGAGCTTTCTCAGACGCTCGGAGGGCGTGATGATGTCGGTCAATCGAATACCAAATTTGTCATTGACAACCACCACTTCGCCTTGAGCGATGAGGTAGCCGTTCACCAGCACATCCATTGGTTCGCCGGCCAGACCGTCCAGTTCAATCACGGAACCCTGGGCCAGTTGCAGGATGTGCTTTATCGGTATCTTCGTCCGACCCAGCTCAACAGTCAACTGAACCGGGATGTCGAGGATCATGTCGATGTCGTTCTGGGTGCCCGAAGCCACACTTCCGGCAAAGGGCTGGAACAGGCCAGAGGCTGGTTTGGCGTCGCTGGCCTGTGCAAACAGGTTGTCGGTGTCGCTGGTGCTGGTGGCCGTGGTGCTGGCTTGTTCGGCCAGGGCTGCTGCCCAGTCATCGGCTGCGTCGGTTACGGTATCTACTTGCTGTTCAGACATGGTGTTTTCCTTATCTTGATCGCTATTCGTGTGTTTTTTCGGCCTGCTTGGCTTCCTTGCTCAGCAAGGCCTCCAGATTCAGCGCGTCGGCATGGGAGTCATTGCTCACAGCCAGAACTTCTTCAACTTTCAGTGCATACTGGCCACCGCTGGTGCCGTAGCTGCAATTGAACACGGGCACATTGTCCACTCGCGCTTCAATCACTTTGTCAATTTCAATCGGTATGACGTCACCAATTCTCAGTTCCATGATGTCGGCCACGGTCAGCTGTGTGCTGGCCAGGCTTGCCACCAAATCCACTTCTGCCATTTGCACCTGCTTTTTCAGCATGGTGACCCAACGTTTGTCGGGTTCGG
>JAHJCM010000072.1 GCA_018812945.1 Gammaproteobacteria bacterium
ATAGGTTCGCTGTTGGCAATCGAACACATCCTGCAATCGTCCACTGACCAGTTGTAGGTTATCGACTCGATCCAACAATCAACTCTCCATATCAATGAGGTTTGATTGTGAGGGCGCTAACAGTTGTACACAACCCCCTCAAATGAACTGTGTTGAAATGAAAAAACGGGCCGATAAAGCCCGTTTTTTCAATAACTTACTAATTACTTACAAAAACTACACCTTCTCACCGCGGCGATCAAGGAAGTAGGCCAAAGCGGGCAGGAAGACTACAGCACCCACCATGTTCCACAAGAACATGAAGGTGAGCAGCAAGCCCATGTCAGCCTGGAACTTGATGGGCGAGAATGCCCAGGTGGCCACACCGATGCCCAGGGTAAGACCGGTAAATACCACGGCTTTACCAGTGGACTTCAAGGTCTCGAAGTAAGCGTCAGCAAATGGCATACCCTCTTTCAAGTACTCCTCAAGCTTGCCATAGATGTAAATGCCGTAGTCCACACCAATGCCGACACCCAGCGCAATCACCGGCAAAGTAGCCACTTTCACGCCAATGCCCAGTGCGACCATCAGCGCTGAACACAACAGGGAGGTGAGCGCCAGAGGGGCAATAATACAGATGACCGTGCGCACCGAACGGAAGGCCAGCCAAACCAGAATAGCCACCACACCGTAAACCCAGATCAGCATCTCGGTTTGGGCGCGCTCCACCACTTCATTGGTCGCTGCTTCAATACCGGCGTTGCCCGCTGCCAGTTTGAACACAGCATCGCCGGTGTCGTTTTTGGCAATGAAGTCTTCAGCTGCTGCGACCACACGCTTTAAAGTGTCAGCTTTGTGATCTTCTAGAAACACGATAATCGGCATGAATGAACAGTCGGAGCTGAACAAACCGTCGGACAAGTTCATGCCACTGATGGTGCCGTTCAACACAAACTGGTTTCGGTTCAATGCATTCCATTTCAAGTCGCCTTCGCTGTAGGCGCTGATGACGAACTTGGAACGGTCGGCCAGTGAAATACTGCTTTGCACCCCGGGTACCTGTTCAATGGTCCACTGGAACAAATCCACAGCCGCCAGCGTGTTGTACTTGATACAACCGTCCATCTCGGTTTCAACCATGACCACAAATACATCAGTACTTGTCGAGTAGTTGTCGGTCACATACGCGTTGTCCACGTTGTAGCGCGAATCCGCGCGCAACTCGGGGGCACCCTTGTCAAGGTCACCAATTTGTACGTTGGCATTGCCCCACAAGCCGACGGCCAACAAGGCCAAAGCGACTGCCAAGGCGCCTTTGGCCATTTTGGCCTGTGCAAAACCAGCCAGAAAGTGCCACAACTTGTTGCTGCCAGATTCCTCTTGCTGCAACTTCGCCACTGCCTTTTCGTCGACACCGACGTAGCTCATGATCAAGGGCAGCAAAACCAGGTTGGTGAGAATGATGACCGCAACACCCACTGACGCTGCAATCGCCAAATCGCGAATCACAGGAATGTCGATCACCATCAGAGTCGCGAAGCCGAAACCATCGGACACCAACGCAGTTAGACCGGCAATGTACAAGCCACGGAAGGCCAAACGGGCTGAGTCTAGCCTGTTGTGCCCCTCACCTTGCTTGTGGGCGATGGCACCCACAATTTGCACACCATGGCTTACACCGATCGCGAACACCAGAAAAGGCACCAACATGGAGTAAGGATCGAGCCCCATGCCCATGGCATTGAGCAAGCCCAACTGCCAAATCACGGCAGTGATTGAACAGGCCAGTGTGGCCAAGGTGCTTTTTATACTGCGGGAATAGAAAAACAACATGACCAAGGTGATGAGCACCGCGATGCCAAAAAACATCACCACCTGGGTTGCACCCTCGATGAGGTCACCTACAATTTTCGCAAAACCAGTGACCCGAATTTCAATTTTGTCGGAATTAAACTCATTGCGAAGTTCGGCTTCAATACGCTCGGAAAACTCTTTGTAATCCAGGCGATTGCCGGTTTCTGGATTAATTTCCAGCAGCGGCAGGTAAACAATCGTACTTTTGAAGTCGTTGCCCACCAAACGACCAATTTGACCGGAAAGCTCAACGTTCTGACGAACCTGGGCAATGCTTTCCGCATCACCTTTGTAAGTGGCAGGTATCACCTGCCCGCCCTCCAGGCCTTCCTCGGTGACGGATGTCCAACGCACGTTGGCTGTCCAAAGCGAGGCCATTTCCGGGCGATTGACACCAGGAATGTAAAAAGCCTTGTCAGTAACCTGCTTCAGAGTTTCAAGGTATTCGGCATTGAAAATATCGCCTTCCTTGGTTTGTACCGTGACGCGTACCACGTTGCCGAGACTGGTGAGATCAGCACGGTTTTCAAGAAAGTTGACCACATACTCGTGGTTGGTTGGAATCATTTTTTCAAAGCTGGCCGCCACTTTCAGTTGCGTGGCCTGCCAGGCCAGCACGATTGTTGCGATCAGCATCAGCAACATGACCAAGGGGCGTTTACTGAAAATCAATCGCTCGGCCAAAGGGGCTTTGGTTTTTGTTGAGTCTGGAGAAGTCATTGTTGTGTTGCGTCCGTGTGTTGGGTCCGTTTATTTGAATTCAGACAGGGGCAAGGTTTTGAAACCACGCAGACCCGCCAACAGAATTTCTTGATCATTCAATTGCACCACACTGGCGGAGGGCAACTTGTCAGCACGACGTGTGACCTGAATGGAGCGGAAGTCATCGGTGCTACGCGCCAAAATACCGCGCGACCCCACCACCACCATGGAACCATCGGCCAGCACGGTTGCGCCGCTAAAGGTTTCTCGCAGGTTGGTATTCACTTCTTCCCATTGCTCACCGCCGAAAGGCAAGCGGAATGCGTGGCCACGCAAGCCAACGGCGACTACAGTGCGGGTGTCGGGCGCCTCCATCAAAGCAAACACCGAGCCGTCGTAATCGATTTTTTTGTTAGTCCAGGTTTCGCCTTCATCAGCGCTCACCAACACTGTACCCTGCTCACCAGCCACCCAGATTTCTCCGGTTTTGGAAAGCAGCATGGTGTTCAAATGATAGTTGTTGGGGTTGTTGGTGCGGTCGCCCAGATAAACCCAGCTTGCACCTTGGTCGGTACTTTTCAGCAACTGACCATAAGCGCCCGCCACAAATACATTGCCATTGCCGTTCACAATCACATCCAGCAGTGGCTTGGAGGGGCCCACTTCAAGGTCGCCTTGCGCGGTGTCCACCACAAATGCAGCTTCTTCGGCGGCCACTTCCAATGCCTCGCGCACATCTGCGGGTGCGTTCTCAGGAAGGTTGTCCACTTGTTCTTGCAAGGCATCTGCCTTGGCTTGCGCGATATCGAGCACAAACTGATTAATGGTTCCACCATCGATCAACTTGACCCAGTTCACACCACCATCTTCGGTTTTCAGTACCACACCGTCGTGACCCACTGCATAACCCACGGCCTCATTCGCAAAAGCCACCGAGGTCAAGGTGACGGACACAGGCACCTTGCCTGCTGTCCAGGTTTGTCCGTTGTCTTCGCTTTTCAAAATTTGACCGAACTCGCCAGCCGCAAACAGGTTTTTACCGACACGCTCGACATCAATCAGCAGGGAACGGGTTGCATTCACGCTCGGAATTGCAGGTATTTGAAGCAGGTCAACTTTGGCTGTCGACAAACTGCCATAGGTGATCAAACCTGCGCACAGCATGGCACCCAGTAGCAGCGTGGAAGCCGCCTTGTTGGAAAAACGATTCCGGAGAAACATTGAAGATCCTTTGAAATTAAAAAAGGCTACAAAGGGACCATGCCCCCTTGTAGCCTGAATTTACTTAGCTATTACTGAACGCCGAGTCGACGCAGGCCAGCCGGCGTGTAGTTGGCGCGGTCTGGTGTGAAGTCGAATACGAAGGGCTGTTCTGCTTCATTGGTCAAACCAATGGTGAGGTAACGGCCCGCTTGCAAGTCGTACAAGACTTCAGCAGCGTAGAAAGGAACCATTTCGTTGTAGTACTGAATGTTGTGGGCTTCAGCCACGCGCCACAATGCGCCCTTGCCATCGTAGTGATCGATGATGGAGGCTTGCCAGTTGTCTTCGTTCACGAAGAATACACGCTTGGCGTAAATATGGCGTGCAT
>JAHJCM010000073.1 GCA_018812945.1 Gammaproteobacteria bacterium
CCCGCAAAAAGCAAGGTCAAGAAAATTGGCGTGCTGGGTGCAGGCATGATGGGTGCGGGCATTGCGTATGTGTCTGCGAAAGTGGGCATTGAAGTGGTGTTGATCGACGCTACGCAAGAAGGCGCCGACAAAGGCAAGGCCTACAGCACCAACCTGCTGGACAAAGCCATTGCCAAAAAGCGCAGCACCCCAGAAAAGAAAGAAGCACTGCTGAACTTGATTACTGCCACCACCGACTATTCCAACTTGGAAGGTGCGGATTTGGTGATTGAAGCGGTGTTCGAAGACCGTGTCGTGAAAGCCGATGTAACCGCCAAGGCAGAAGCGGTTATTCCTACAACAGCCGTGTATGCGTCCAATACCTCGACTTTGCCAATCACTGGCTTGGCCGAGGCGTCCAAGCGCCCCAACCAGTTCATCGGTCTGCACTTCTTCAGCCCCGTGGACAAAATGCCGCTGGTTGAAATCATCATGGGAGCAAAAACCGACGATGAAACCCTGGCCAAAGGCTTTGACTATGTTCAGCAAATCGGCAAAACACCGATTGTGGTCAACGACAGTCGCGGCTTCTTCACCAGCCGTGTGTTTGGCACCTTCCTGATGGAGGCAGCCGCCATGGTGGGCGAGGGCGTTCACCCACGTTCCATCGAAATGGCAGGTCTGGAAGCCGGCATGCCCATGCCACCTTTGGCTTTGTACGACGAAGTGTCACTCAGCTTGAGTTTGCTGATCATGAAGCAAACCAAAAAAGACATGGAAGCCGCGGGCCAAACCTTCCCCGATCATCCGGGTTACAAAACACTGATTACTGTGGCTGAAAAGCATGGCCGTATCGGCAAGAAAGACGGCAAAGGCTTCTACGACTACACCCCCGCAGGCAAAACTTTGTGGAAGGGGTTGAGCGAAGAATTCCCGCTGGCCAAAGAGCAGCCAAGCTCACAAGAAATCCAGGACCGCCTGATGTACATCCAGGCCAATGAAGCCGCACGCTGCCTGCAGGAAAAAGTGTTGCGCTCCGTGGCGGATGGCAACATCGGTTCAATTTTTGGATTGGGTTTTGCGCCATTCACAGGCGGCATGTTGCAGTTCATCAACGCCAAGGGTCTGCCCCAGTTCGTGAAGCGTTGTGAAGAACTGGCCGCCAAGTACGGCGAGCGTTTCAAGCCCGCAAGCATGCTGGTTGAATTGGCTGCACAAGGCAAAAAGCTGGAAGACAATCTGGCTTGATTTTTACCCTGCGAAGCAAGCTGTCCCAGAGCAGCCTGCTTCGCGATGAATGACGAAAACAGGAGCAGTAACCATGGTATTCAAAGCAATCATGAATGGCTTGATCAAAGCCAAAGCCATGCCGCAAATTTCGCCGACCGAGCGCCAGGCGCTTGAAGCAGGCACGGTATGGATTGACGGGCAGGTGTTTTCCGGCAAGCCCGATTTTGCAAAAATGTTTGCCGAGCCTTACTCGAAATTGAATCAGCGCGAGCGCGATTTCATCGACGGCCCAGTGCAGCAACTGTGTGAAATGTGCGACCCGCATGAAATTGCGACCACACGCATCATTCCGAAAAAAGCAGTCGATTTTTTGGCATCAGCAGGTTTTTATTCCTTCCTGATTCCACAAAAGTTTGGTGGCCTGGAATTCTCGGCCAACGCCATTTCTACCATCATGTCGGTGATTACAGCGCACAGCCCATTGCTGTCCACTTTGGTGGTCATTCCCAACAGCTTGGGTGCAGCTGAGTTGATCAAGCACTACGGTACTCAAGCACAGAAAGAACATTACCTGCCACGCCTGGCCAGTGGTGAATATCTGCCCTGTTTCGGATTGACCGAACCCACGGCCGGTTCCGACGCAGCGTCCATTCTCGCGCGCGGCGTAGTGTTCAAAAACCCAGAGGGCAAGGTTCAAATCAAGCTGAACTTCCGCAAGCGTTACATCACCTTGGCACCGGTGGCCAACCTGATTTCGCTGGCCTTCAAACTGCACGACCCCGAGAATTTGCTGGGCAAGGGTGCAGAGCCCGGCATTACTGTGGCACTGGTGCACCGTGGCACACCCGGCCTTGAAATGGGTAAGCACCACCAGCCGATTGGTGATGCGTTCTACAACGGCCCGATTATTGGCAACGATGTGGTAATTGACGCCGATGAAATCATTGGTGGCAAAGAGTGCGCAGGCCAGGGTTGGCGCATGTTGATGGAACAGCTGGCCGGTGGTCGTGCGGTTTCATTGCCGGCTGGTGCGGTTGGCGGCATCCGCGCAGCTGCGGCTGCTTCGGGAGCATACGCCCGTGTTCGCCAGCAGTTCGGAATGCCGATTGCTGAAATGGAAGGCATTCAGGAGAAGCTGGCCGAAATCGCGGCGATGGCCTACCTCAGCGAGGCTGCGCGTGTGTACGCATTGAGTGCACTGGACAACGGCGAACAGCCCCCAGTGGTGTCAGCTGTGTGGAAAGCCTACCTCACCGAACTTTCACGTGAGCAAGCTAAAAACGCCATGGACGTGATGGCCGGCGCTGGTGTGATGCAAGGCCCCAACAACGTAATTGGCCGTGGCTATTGTTCAGCCCCAGTCGCTATTACAGTTGAAGGCGCCAACATCATGACCCGTTCGCTGATTACATTCGGCCAGGGTGCAGTGCGCTGCCACCCCTATGCATTCAAAATTGCGAATGCACTGGAAGCCAACGACCTGCCCACATTCAGCAGCGCCCTGAAAGGCTGGATTGGTCACATGGTAGTCAACACGGGCCGCTTGGTTGGCCTCACCTTGACCCGTGGTTACCTGGCCAGCACGCCCAAAGTGGATGGAGTAACACCTTATTTGCGCAAGCTGGCATGGGCGTCATCGCGCTATTCATTCCTCACCGACATGGCGCTGATTACTGTGGGCGGCAAGCTGAAAGCACGCCAGCAACTGACTGGTCATTTCGCGGATGCATTGGGTTGGCAGCTGTTGGCGATTTCAACCATTCGCCGCTACGTGGCTGAGGGCGAGATCAAAGAAGACTTGCCGCTGGTGCAATACGCCTGCGAATATGCTTTGGCCAAGGTGCAAAAAGCATTCGAGTCGATCTACGCCAATTTTGGCAACAACGCAGTCGGTTTCCTGTTGCGCACCGTGGGTTATTTCAGCCTGCGCGTGAATCCATTGGTGGGTTCAGGTCTTGATCGCTTGGTGCCCACTGTGGCCAAATCGATTACCAAGAGTGGTGCACAACTCGGGCGCATCACTGGCGACTTGTACATGCCCAACTTCAACCTGGCGGACCTGGACAGCGATGAAGTGTTGGCTCAAACCACGGGCGTGAAGCGTTTGATGGCAGCCTTCCAGGCTGTTCAGGAAGCCGAGGTGGTGCAAATGAAAGTGATTCAGGCGCGCCGCTCCAAGCTGGTGGACAAAGGTTCTGTACAAGAAATGGCCGAGGCCGCATTGGCCAAAGGCATTATTACAGCAGCTGACAAAAAGCTACTGGACCGAGCCAATCGCATCAGCCTCGAAGCCATCATGGTCGACGAGTTCACACCGCAGGAATTCTTTGGTGACAACTCCGTAACCTATGCTCCAGGTTTTGAATGTGCGAACGTGCCCAATGTTGCGCATGGTGCGGCCGTGCAGGGCGAGCGCTTGAGAGTTGTAAACTCTTAAAACGTTTGAATGTGTAATGCCCCATTGACTTGGGGTGTTACTCGCTTCGCCCTCAGCAAGGTTTCTTTTTCCGGCTTGATGCTTCTTGCTTGGGGCATGCGAAACGCCTCGGCGTCTTCGCATCGATTGCTGCGCAATCGCCCCGCGCTGCGAATCCGCCGGGAAACCTTGCAAAGCCAGGCGAAGCGAGTATCGCCCCGCATCCACGGGGCATTGAGCCGGTTCATTCGCCAGCAACCGTTTTCGTACTCAACTATTTACCAAGGCCGTCACACATGTCACCCATTCAAGACCCCACCTTGCTCGAAGGCATTACCGTGCTTGATTTGTCGCGCAATTTGCCCGGACCAGCCACGTCGCTGATCCTGCAGCAAATGGGTGCCAAGGTCATCAAGATGGAGCCGCCCCACGGGGATGATGCCAAAAGCATGCCCATGTTGTATGCCGCGTTGAACAGCAGCAAACAGATTGTGACTGCCGACTTTCGCACACCCGAGGGCATTCAGGCTTTGAAGGATCATGCTGCCAAGGCCGATGTGCTGATTGATGGATTCCGCCCCGGCGTCATGGCCGACATGGGCTGTGGCTACGACACCTTGAAAGCAATGAACCCGAGGCTGGTGATGTGTTGCATCACCGGTTATGGTCAGAAAGGCACATTGGCTG
This sequence comes from Gammaproteobacteria bacterium, assembly GCA_018812945.1. Lineage (GTDB taxonomy): Bacteria > Pseudomonadota > Gammaproteobacteria > Burkholderiales > Burkholderiaceae_B > Limnobacter. Next base: position 4,313 of record JAHJCM010000073.1, read on the forward strand.
AAAAGGCAGGCCACGACATCAATTACATGGCACTCAGCGGAGTACTCGATGGCTTGCAAACAGCCGACGGCGACATCCCGGTGCCTGCTGTTCAGTTTGGTGATTTGTTTGGTGGCACGTCTGCGGCCGTGCAGGGTATCCTGGCAGCTTTGCTGAAAGCGCAGCGTACAGGGCAGGGCACGTTTGTGGATGTGTCCATGACCCACAATCTGTGGAAGCAAAACATCATGCCCGAGAGCATGGAACAAATGTGGATCATGCTCAGTGGCAAGCCTGCCCGTCATCAAGACGACTTACTCAGCGGTGGCCTGGCCTGCTACAACGTTTACAAAACTGCAGACCAGCGCCATTTGGCGGTGGGCTCGCTCGAGCACAAGTTTTGGAAAGTGGCCTGCGAGGCCATGGGCAAGCCAGAGTGGGTGAATATTCACTGGAGCCGAGGTGCCATGCCCGGCACCCCACCCGCAATTCAGATGCTAGCTGACATGAAGGCGCTGATTGCTTCTCAGCCCCTTGCCCATTGGGAGCAGGTGTTTGGCAATGCGGATGCCTGCATTACTCCAGTCCTGACCCGTGCCGAGATCAAGCAGAGGAATTTGCTGCATATTTGATGTTTTTTCGGATGGGAAAATTGCGCCGGTAAATCGAGTACTGCGTCTAAAATCCTGAAATCTTTGGGCTAACTTACGCGATTCTTACCAAAATCGCAGGAAGAATGGTATTGTTGAATTTGCCGGAAGTCTTATACAACACTTATAAAAACCGAGCCCACGCAGGCTCAGCCGGGGAGACATAAAAAGCCACCCAGAGTGGCACCGCTCCTTGGCCGCATTCGCTCGGTTCACAGGAGATCAGTACATGTCAGCACGTCCCGACGAGGCCGCCCCTAAGGTATCGCCCGATCAATTCAATGGTTTTGTCAGCAAAGAAGCGCAAGAGCTTTTCGAGTCCCGTTACTGGACCAAAAGCTACCCTCCTGGCGTGTCAGGCGACATGCCACCTCTGCGTTACACCAGCATGCTGGAATTGGTTGCTGAGTGTTTGAAAAAGTACGCTGACCGTCCAGCCTTCGTCTCGGCGGGTACTGAGTTCTCCTACAAACAGGTCGATGACATGTCCGATCAGTTTGCCGGCTACTTGAAGTCCATTGGTGTCAAAGCTGGCGATGTTGTAGCCATCATGCTACCGAACTGTGTGCAGTTTCCAGTGTGCTTTGTGGGTGCCATGAAGCTGGGTTGCACGCTCACCAACGTCAACCCCCTGTACACCGTGCGTGAACTGAATCACCAACTGAAAGACTCTGGCGCAACCACCATTGTGGTGTTCGAGAACTTTGCCAACACCTTGCAGCAATCGCTCGAGGGTACCAAGGTCAAGAATATTGTTATCACGCAGCTGGGCGATTTGCTGGGTGGCTTGAAGGGCTTCATCGTCAACTTCGTGATGCGTAAAATCAAGAAGATGGTGCCTGCCTACAATTTGCCGCAAGCCGTACCCATCAAGAAGGCACTGGCCGCCGGCAAAGGTGTTTCTTACCCCAAGCCAAGCCCCAAGCTGGATGACGTGGCTTTGCTGCAATACACGGGGGGTACCACTGGCGTGTCCAAGGGCGCCATGCTGACTCAGCGCAACCTGATGAGCAACATGGAACAGGGCCTGGCCTGGATGAGCGAAGCCATTGGCAAAGACCCGATTTGCGTGGTCACCATGCTTCCGCTTTATCATATCTACGCACTGGCCGTGAACTGCATGTTGTTCATGACCTTCGGTGCACGCAACATTCTGATTGCCAACCCGCGTGACGTGGGCACCGTGATGAAGGTGCTGCGCAAGGAAAAATTCCATGTCATCACAGCGGTGAATACGCTGTTCAATGCTTTCCTGAACAACGAAGAATTCTGCAATCGCGATTTCTCGGATATGAAGTTTGCAATGAGCGGCGGCATGGCACTGCAACAGCCTATCGCCGAGCGTTGGTTCAAAGTCACTGGTTGCGCGATATCTGAGGGCTTCGGCATGACCGAAACCTCGCCAGTGGTGACAGTGCCCCCGTTGCATGGTGGCGATCGCCCTGCATTCCGTGGCAATGTGGGTTTGCCTATTCCTGGCACCGAGGTGCGTTTGAAGCGCGACGATGGTCTGTGGGCTGGTTTGAATGAACCTGGTGAAATTTGTGTGCGTGGTCCACAAGTGATGTTGGGTTACTTGAACCGCCCTGAAGAAACCGCCAAAACAATCGACAAAGATGGTTGGTTGGCGACAGGTGACATTGGCACCATGGACGAGCAAGGCTTTGTGAAGATTGTGGACCGCAAGAAAGACATGATTATCGTAAGCGGCTTCAACGTGTTCCCTAACGAAATTGAAGACGTGGTTGCCCAGCACCCTGGTGTTCTGGAATGTGGCGTGGTGGGCGTGCCCGACCCAGTGACTGGCGAGAAAGTAAAGTTGGTCGTGGTGAAGAAAGACGCCAGTGTGACCAAAGAAGATCTGATCGCGCATTGCCGCCAAAACCTGACTGGTTACAAAATCCCGTCATTCGTAGAGTTCCGGGACGATTTGCCTAAAACGCCTGTGGGCAAAATTTTGCGCCGCGAACTTCGCGACAAGCCGAAAGAAACTGCGTAATCCGTTTTACTTGTTTCGCTCAACAAAAAAGCCACCTTTGCGGGTGGCTTTTTTTATTACCGCAGCCTGCCAAAGGCAGCCTAATCGGATTTAGTTGCGCACGTACATTTCAACGCGACGGTTCTGTGTACGTCCTGCTTCAGTGTCGTTGGTCGCTACCGGAAAGCGTTCTCCCAAACCGGCTGCGGTCAGTCGAGCCCCACTAATACCCTTGCTGGTCAAAAAGCTGGTCACTGATTGTGCGCGGCGCACTGAAAGGTCTTGGTTGTACTCGTCGCTGCCGGTGCTGTCGGTGTAGCCAATCACGCAAACAATGGTGTTGGGGTTATCGCGCAGTGTGGCTGCAATTTGGTCCAATGTACCGGCAAATTGCGATTTGATTGCTGTTTTGTTGGTGTCAAACAAGGCTGCACCGGGAATGTCCAGCATCACAGAACCATCGCGTTGCTCACGCACTGCAATCTGGCTGCCCACCAGGTAGCCGAACAGGCCACCCAAGGCCGCACCGCGTACGGTGTCTTTGCCGTCAATGCTGTTGCCCACAATGGCACCACCAATTGCACCCACTGCGGTACCAATTGCAGTTTTGGTGTTGTCTACTTTGCGCTCAGGGGCAACCGGGCAACCTGCTACGGCCACGGGCGACCCGGGGGCAGGCTGTTGTGGGGCTTGCGGTTGCTGAAATATGCCGCCGCCGTTGCTGGCACAGCCTGCTGCAAACAAAGTAAGGGCGATTGCTGAAAGTTTGAATTTGTTCATGGTGTATTCCTTGGGTTTTGTTCTGAATCAATTGCTGTCCACTTCATTCTAACGCCTCACGCTTTTTCAGGTTGACTATAAAAATTTCATGGCGCTACACTGCCACATGCTTAAATCATTGACGATACTTCTTGCTTTTCAGGCTTTGGGCGAGTTGCTCAGTTTCGCCCTGTTCCCATCCATTCCCGGTCCCGTGCTGGGTTTGATCGCATTGTTGGTGTTCTTCTTCATCAAAGGCGGTGTGCCCGCCGATATTCAATCGACTGCCAATGTGTTCACCGCAAACCTGGGTTTGCTGTTTGTGCCAGCGGCGGTGGGTGTGGTGGTGTTTTGGCCTGTGCTGGCCGAATTTGGTGTGGTGATCTTGATGACCTTGCTGGTCAGCGTGGTGGTGACTTTGGTGGGTACTGCGTGGTTGCTCGACAAGCTGGCTGCCCGTTTCATGCCGGGTGAAGTGAGCGAGGGTGGCAAGAATGAGTGATTCCGCCCGCCGCGTGCTGGAGCTTCCTGAAATTTGGGTTTACCTTAGCGGTAACCCGCTCAGCGCTTTGTTTCTCACTTTGTTGGCCTATCAAATTGGCCTTTGGTGCTACAAAAAAAGTGGGCAACACCCATTCACCAACCCGGTCATGATTGCTGTGTTGTTGTTGGCCGCATTTTTGCAAATTACGGGCTTAAGTTATCAGCAGTATTTTGAAGGTGCCCAGTTTGTTCACTTTTTATTGGGTACAGCCACCGTGGCTTTGGCAGTGCCCATTTACCAGGGGCTGACCGCGGTTAAGGGGCAAACAATTCGTACTTTGGTGTTGCTGAGTGCAGCCTTGTTGGTGGGTGGTGCTTTGTCGATCGGCAGCGCTTTGGGTACGGCCCATCTGTTGGGGGCCAACCTGGACATTGTACAAAGCCTGTGGTCCAAATCGGTGACAGCACCCATCGCCATGGGCGTGAGCGAACGCATTGGCGCCTCGCCCACGCTCACGGCTTTGTTTGCGATAGTCACCGGAATTTTGGGGGCAGCAGTGGGCACCTGGCTGTTTAATTCAATGGGCATGAAGCGTTGGTGGGTGCGCGGTTTTACCATGGGGCTTGCAGCGCATGGTATTGGCACGGCACGGGCATTTTCAGTGCACCCCGAGGCTGGGCGCTACGCCAGTCTGGGTATGGGTTTGCACGGTATTTTTGGTGCGCTTTTAATACCGTGGGTGTTTGGTTTTTTCAGCTAAAAGTCTGGGTATTCAAAAGCACGCTGCCCATGCGGCCACATACATTGCCCGCATGTCGGGGCTTGCATAGCCCAGCATCACCAGCAATGCGAACGCCACCAACACCACTTTGGCCCAGCGTGGCATCAGTGGTGCACTGGTTTGTTGGTTTTCAGGCGGCTTGTGCGGTGGGTTCATTCGGGCTTGCGCTTTGTTCCTGGATTGGCCAGTTTACAGCAGCGGCAATTGCACTTAAAGCCACACATATCCACCACACCAGTGTGTAGCTGCCAGTGGCATCAAACAAAAGGCCGCCCAGCCATCCACCCACAAAGGCACCAATTTGGTGGAACATAAATACCAACCCACCTAGCATGGAGAGGTTTTTAACACCAAACATGGCTGATACGGTACCGGTGGTTAAAGGCACGGTGGATAACCACAACACGCCCATGCCCGCTGCAAACAAGTACACACTCCATGTGCTTAAGGGAGTCAGGATGAAAGCCACAATCAGCACACCGCGCAGGCCATAAATGCCGGTTAGCAACATGGGTTTTCTGAACTTGCCACCCCACAAGCCGGCCAGATAGCTCCCCAATATATTAAACAGGCCAATCAAGGCCAAGGCTGTGCTGCCCGCACTGGCAGGTATGCCGCTGTCTTGAAGATAGCTGGGCAGGTGTACGCTGATGAACAGAATTTGAAAGCCGCACACAAAGTAACCTACGCTCAGCATTAGGAAGGCGCGGTGCCGTATGGCTTGCCCCAGCGAGGCCCACATGCCCAGCTCTTTGTTTGCAGGTGCTTCCTGGTGGCTGGCTGCGGTGTTCGGGCACTCGGCACTGCAGGGTGCATCATCGGTTTTCAGGGGCTTGGCTTTGGGTTCAATCAATTGCCAGGCCAGCACCAGAATAATCACCGCAAAACACGCCAGAATGGTGAGTGCCGAAGACCAACCCACCTGGTTGATCAAAAACAAACCACCGGGCAAAAACGCGAACTGCCCCAGTGAGCCCAAAGCCATGGAAATGCCCATGGCCATGCTGCGTTTTTCAGGGGGCATGGCACGGCTGACCGCGCCAAACACCACAGGGAAGGTGGTTCCGCTTAAACCCAGACCAATTAAAACACCGGCGCTCAAGGTCAGCATGCCTGGGCTCTCGGCCATGGCCATCAAAAACAAACCCAGTGTGTACAGTGCACCACCCAGAATCATGGTGACGGCTGACCCCAGTCGATCGGCCATTCTGCCCACAAAGGGTTGCGCAACCCCCCACACCAGGTTTTGCATGGCAATTGAAAAGGCAAACACCTCACGCCCCCACTCATTGCTCAAACTCATGGGCTGTAAAAAAAGCCCGAATGAGTGGCGTATGCCCAGGGAGATGGTCATGATGAATGCCCCGCACCACAACACGGTGAGAGGTGATACGGCCTTGTGAGAGTTCAATTGCATGGCAAGTCGGTATTAAGGTTTGATGTAGGCAAAGCCTTGTTGGGTTTGCAGATCGGCCACACGAACCACGCCTGATGGCGTGAATGTCGCATCGAGCACAAACTGGTCTCTTTTTAAATTGCGGTTTTTCAGGGTAATTTCGCAAATCTCGAACACAACGCCGCGGGCGGTCAGTGCGCTCACCAGTGGGGCGTATTGTGTGCCCGTCTCAGCATGCTTGGCACCTTCCATTAAAAAGTCCACGCCATTGGCATGGGTCACCACAATGATGGTGGTTCTCGGTGAAACATCCAGGTGATTGCGAATATTGCGCAGCGCCTTCAGCGGTTGTTCGGCACCGTCAATGTGATACACCACCTTCGAGGTAATGTCCTGTGTGTTCATTCGTTTTACGGGGGCAGAGTCCTGAGCGTAGACGCCACCTGTCAATAACAAGCCTGCTGCGCAAGCTACCAAGGTGTTTTTGATCGTAAGCCAATTCATGAATTGCTCCTTCAATGTCGGTTAACCCCGCCTTATCCCGCGAAAAGGTGGGGCCGGCGAGGTGACTCCTTAGAGGGATGTTTAACCCATCCAGCATCGGGATACTCAACAGTACCGATTTCACAGGATGAACAACAGTATGAAACCCAATACCGCATTAAACACCGCTTTGAGTGTGAGCAAAATTGGTGTTTACGTGGCTGTCGCATTGAGCGCAGTGGCTTGTTCATCGCTAAGGCCGTTCGGGCAGGAAGACGAGTTTCGCGCCAAACTGAAAGCACCGGAAATCACTGGCGCAAATCAAGCAGCACCTCAGGTGACTTTGCCCATTGAGCGTTTGCCCTCCGATACCTTCTGGGTTCGTCCCCAGCTTTCCGAGGGTGAACTGCCCAACCGCATGGTCGAGAACCTGTCGGTGACAGAACGCGGCTTGTTCGATGTGCTGCAGCTGATTTTCGCCAGCACCAACATGCCATTGAGTTTTGAGGGTGGGGCGGATGCAGCGTCCCGTTACGGGGTGGTTACGCTGAACAATCTCAGTGGCACTTTGCCGCAGGTGATGAACAAGTTGGGCGAGATCATGGGGTTTTTCTGGACAGTGACTGAGTCGGGCGTGTTGAGGATCATGCCTGAGCAACAGTTTGTCGTCACCATGCCGCCTGTGCTGAACGAGGACAGCATGGCTGGCATTACCAACACCATGCAGTACTTGGGCGCACGCGATGTTTACCTGGACCGCATTAACCGATCACTGGTGTTTCGCGCCAACCGCCGGGCCTTGAATGACATTCAAAATTATCTGGAGCGTGCGCGGGCGACGCGTTCGCTGATCGTGTACGACATGAATGTTTTGCAAGTTGATCTGAATGACTCCAACAACATGGGGGTGCGTTGGGAGTTGTACAAAACTGGCAATGGAATCAATACCGCGCCAGATTCTTCCATTGCGGGCGCTTCAAGCACAGCTGATCGAATTACGCAGTTGACACGCACTGCCACTGGCATTGAAACCCTGATTTTTGGTGAAAATTTTTCGACCAATTTCCTGATTGATTTTTTAAAGTCGCAAGGCGATGTCAAAACATTGAGTCAACCCAAAATTGGTTTGATGAATGGCACCAACGGCAACATTCGGGTGGGACAGTCCACCACATTTGTATCGCGTGTGGGCTCGCAAATTGTGAACGGAGTGGCGCAATCCACCGCCGACACGCAGAACCTGCGTACAGGCCTTGAAGTCTCGCTAACCGGCGAGGCACATGACGCCACCATTTACACCCGCATCAATATTTCAATCACGGAGCTTCTGGCGCTGAAGCGTTTTACTGCCTTGGGTGTGGATTTGAACTTGCCTGAGGTCGCTGACCGCGAACTGAAAACCCAAGTGCGTTGTCGTCCCGGCGACACCATTTTGCTGGGTGGTATTACCGTGTCGCGTGCCCAGGATGATTTTCAAAGTGGGCTGGGCACACGCAGCCGCACCGAGAGCACCAAACAAACGGAACTGGTGGTGACCATCCGCCCGCGTTTGTTGTTGTTCGGTGAAGTGGCCAAGTTGGAACAACCCGCAGCGCAGTTGCCCGTGTTGGAAACGCCAGCCCCGATCAAACGCAGAATTGAACCCAAGGCACCCAGCGCAGTTGAACCCGTGGCAGCGGCCGTGGGCGGCCCCTTGCGTTTGTCGACAAGCCTGGGTTTTGTGCCCTCGCAAGTTCAAATGATCTCGAAACTGACCCCGTTTCAGGAGCAGTGAAATCATGCATGCTTTTCAAAAACCCCTTGTTATCTGTTGTCTGGTCAGTGCCTGTGCTGCATGGTCGGGCGGTGTGTTGTCGCAGCAAACCATTGCCAATCCCTTGATTCGCCCTGCCATGTTACAGGGTGCACCTGTGGCAAATGGGCCAGATTCTTCCGGCGCCACACAGCGCCCGGCAGAACAGGCAGCCACCGGCGATGCTGCTGATTTGCGTCGGCAGGCCGAGCGGCGGATTACGCAAGAAGATTTGAACATTCGGCAACAAGCCTTGAATTCCCCGGTGTTGCCGGTGCCGCTGATTAACCTGTTCAGCAATATGCAGGTGACCGCCTATTTTCAGGGTGCCATTGTGATGCGACGGGTCGAGAACGATTTCACGCCCCAGCAAGTCATTCAGCCTGCTGTCACTCAACAGGCTGGCAATGGCCGTAGCGAACCAACCGCCGCTGTCGTGGTGCCTCGCCCGGTGTCGCGTTCGTCGGGTGCACTTCGTTTGCGAGTGGGCAAGACAGAAAATGTCAGCGGCTACCCTTTGCGGGCCACGGTCAACGGGCAAGACATCACGGTCGACTGGTTAAGTGAAAACGGCACCTGGGTCAATGTGTTTTATGGCGCGCTTGAGTCGAGCGCAGGTGGCCTGCCGCAGGTGCCCAGCGATTCACAGTTGCTGAAAGTGGAAACCGATCAGTTTGATTATTTGGTGCCTGTGCTGAGAACACAGACTTTCTCACCCTCAGGTACTTTGGGGGGGCAGCAAGGCGGCAACTTTGGCTCCGGGTTTGGTGGTGGCAATGGTGGTTTCGGAGGCAATCAGTTGGGCAACAATCAACCGGGCTTTGGCACTGGCTTTCCCAACTGAAGGAAACATTCTCCATGAAATCACTAGAAGCAGATTTGGTACAAGCCGGGCTGGATGAGCATCAGCTCAATTTGCTTCGCCAACAACACACACACTTGCGAGGAGAGGGTCGGTCTGCCGAATTGGGCAGCCTCGCTTTGCGCTCAAGATTCCTGAATCTGGATGATTTGGCCGAATCGGGTTCTCAAGAGGATTCCAATGTCATCGGCGACCATTTCACCCTGCAAACCATTTTACCGCTGGAATATTGTCGTCGATTTGTGTGTGTGCCCACCGAGTTCTCAAAGGGGGTGCTTACTTTGCGTTGTGCGCAGCCCTTGAAAGCGGCTCAACAGGATCGTATCCGTCAAATTTTGCGTGCGCCTGTTTCTGCATTGAAGTTTTTGCCCTCCAGCCGCCAGGAGGTGTGTGACTTGCTGTTGCGCATCGAACAATCCGGCTCGGTCAACGGCCTGATCACGGTACTTCGACATGAAGGGCTGGAGGCTGGCCGTTTGCGCAGCCTGGTGTATGCAGTATTGAAAGAAGCCCTGTCACTGCGAGCCAGCGACATTCACCTCAGCCGCAAAGGTGATCCCGATGCATGGATCGCTTACCGGGTGGATTCGGTGATGCGGCAAACTCATTTGTTGCCCGAGTTGTTGATGCAATCGCTGGTGGCCCGTATCAAAATTGAGGCAGGCATGGATGCATCCAATAGCCGCACAGCCCAGGATGGTCGCCTGACTGTTGAGCACGAAGGCCGCGTGGTGGATTTTCGAATTTCCACGCAACCCTTGGTGGATGGCGAATCGGTGGTGCTCCGTGCATTGGACGCCTCGCTGTTGCCTAGCCTGGGTGCCCTGTTTCCCGGTCAACCGAAAATGACCGAGTTGATCAAAAGTATCACCAACCAAACCGGTAAAACCGGGGGGCTGGTGTTTATTTCTGGCGCAACGGGCTCGGGCAAAAGTACCACGCAATACACAGTGGCGTGTGGCTTTCGGCGAGACGCCATGAATGTGATCACCGTGGAAGATCCAGTCGAATACATTTTGCCTTTTGCCAAACAAATTCAATTGCAGGCCTTGGTCAAGCAAAAGGCCATTGAGCTTGAGCGCTCGATACTTCGCCAAGACCCGGACATTCTTATTTTTGGTGAGGTGCGTGATGCAGACTCAGCCCGCGCTGCCTTGGCTTTTGCCGAAAGTGGTCACCTGGTGATTTCCACCATTCACGCCAACAGCGTGTTGCAGGTCAGTGAACGTTTCCTGTCGATGATCGACCCCGCCCACCGTGCCGATTCTGAATTTTTGCTTGCACATTTTCTGCGTGTGGTGATCCATCAGCGTTTGGTACGCCGCCTGTGTTCTTGTGCCAAACCCGTACAGGGTGAAATGCTTGAACACTTTCAGTCACAGGCGTTTCGGCTCACCGGTGGTTTAATTCAACCACGCGCTGGTTTGCGTCACAAGGTGGGTTGCACTCGCTGCGCTGGCCTGGGGTATTCAGGTCGGGTTGCTGCGCATGAAACCATGCATGTGCCAGCCGAGGAAACCATGCGGGGCCGTTTCGTAAAGGCTTTCAAAAGCCACAACCTGGAGCTTCCCGTTGATTTATGCGAAGAGAACGGGGTGGACTACACCAGCCGGCTTCAAACCCTGCAAACCCTTTTGGACCAAGGCATGGTCGACTGGCCTAGCGTTCTTCAGATACTTGGTGTGGCGGGGGACTGAGCATGTCAATTTCAAATTTTCGTGTGGATTACCTTGCTCCACAAATGCTGGATGCAACCGCCCGGCCTGACGATCGCTTGAGCGGTTATTTTCGCCACCAATTGGTGATTACCGCATCCAGAAAGCGTGAGGCAATTCAGCAAGTCATTGACCGTGGCGGTGTGGTGCTGGATGTGATTGAACTGCAAGCCAAAGGCAGGTTGTCTCGCCTGTTTGGTTCGAAGGTAAGTCGAAGTTACAAACAAAAATTCTTGCAGGCGCTTGCATTCAATGTGCGTTCGGGTTTGTCGCCCGAGAAGTCGCTGGAGCAAGTGATACTGGGTGAACTGGGCGAGCCGCGTTTGATTTTGAACCAGGCTTTGAATGCATTGCGCCAGGGCTTTGGTTTTGTGGCGGCAGTGGAGCTTTTGAACTGGTTTGATGATTCCACACTCGCAGTGTTAAGCGCAGGCGAGGCGGCTGGCCAGTTGAGTGAGGCTCTTGAAACAGCAGTGAGTTTTTATGAGAAGGGCTCAGCAACACTGAAGCTGATGTTTGGTGCCGTCACCTGGACTGCACTGGATTTGATCATGGCGGTGTCTACGGTAATCGGCATGCGTTTTGGTTTGATTGAGCAATTGAAAGCGACACCATTGATGAGCGAAGACCCCGCCAAGGTTGCGCAATACAACAGCTCTCTTGCCTTGGCTGAATGGGTGAACAATGGTTTGCTGGTTTTCTCATTTGTCTTTTTTCTGATCCTGATTTATTTCACCATGCTGGTGTTGTCGCCCGATCAAAAAACCCGCACGCAAGCATTCGGAATCCTTGAGAAAGTACCCGTGATTGGTGAGCTGCTGATTTGCTCCGGCATTGCCGCAACAACCCGGGTATTGGGCTCCTTGTTAACGGGTGGCGTGGCTTTTTTGAATGCGGTGCAAATTGCGCGAAAAGGCACCATTACACCCACCGTGTCCCTGTTCTGGCAAACCATCACCGATCGCAGTGAAATTGGAGAGCAGCCTGCTGTGGCTTTCAATCACCCCTTGCTGGACAGCAGCGAACGCTTGTTGATTCGCGCGCACAAAGACCAGGCACAACTGGCCGAATGCCTGGCCTCAATTTCACAAACCCGGGATGACAAAGCCAACAGCGCCGCGCGCAAATTTGCAGTCATCGCATTTGTGGCCTCTCTTGCGTACTCGGGTATTGCGGTGTTGTTCAGCCTGGCCGTGGTGTATTTGCAAAATGAAGTTGTGTTGTCGGGAGCATAAGCCGTGGAAGCAATCAATCTAAAAAGCATTTACTCCAACCTGATTGCTGGGCGTTTGCCTGTGGGTACAGGCAGTGCACAGAAAGTGGTTATGAACCAGGCCTACGCTATATTGGGCACCAACCGCCTGCACGCGTACCTTGCTGAACGTGCGGGCCATGTGTACTACTTCGCCATTGAAAGTGCGTGGCTTAGTTCAGCGCCAGGTTTTAATTTGCCTTTTGTAGACGTGTTGCCCGATGGCCCTTTGCATGTGGGCGATGCAATTTACCTGATGCACGGTGCTGACTATTCCGTCGCCTTGATTATCGAAGGTGGCAGCGTACGTGTGTTGTGCAACGATCAGGATGTACTGAAAGATTATTTGATCGGACTTGATCTGCAAATTGTCGAAATTGAACACAAAGGCGGCAAGCCGCTCACCAGCATTCCCCAGGCCATTCAAGGTATTACTGAACGTTTCAGTTCCTTGATGATGAAAGGATCAATTGGTGTGTTGATTTCAGCATCCTTGGTATTTTTGGGGGTGCAGGCAGCAAGTGCGTACACCAACAGCCAGGCTGCAAGCGGGCTGAATGCCCAAGCTGTTGAAAACGATTTGAACGCCACCTTGATCAAGCTCAGCGTGCAGCAACCCCTTGCACGCCAAATTTCCAGAATACAAAAAGTATCTGCAACCGTGGTGCGATCGGGGGGGTGGATCGAGAGCTACAGCATGAAGGGTGAGGACGATGAGTCTTTTGAATTGGTCCTGCCCAGTTGGGTGAGTCAAGACTACCTGGATTCCCTGGGGCGCGATGTGGTCACCGATCTAAGGGATATGGAAGGGCTGCTTAGTGTACGTAAACAAGGCAAGAAGGAGTCAGTCAAGTGAAACTGGATTTAAAAAACAACAGTACTTTGTGGATAACCGAGGCCAGTCGCTTAATGGGATTGGCACCTGTGTTCGCGATGATGTGTGCTGTGGTCATGGTGATTCTTGCTGCCTTTTCAGTCAACGACTTCTTGCGCACCACTGAGATTGAACGGAAAAGTCAGGAGCTGCCTGAATTCACCTTGAAACGTGTGCCGGTGGGTAAGGTGGTTTACGAAGATTATGCTCGTGTGTTGGCCAGGTTGAGCCCTGACGTTCGGGTGGTTGCCAATCGCGACAGTATCAAGATTGATATTGCTGACCCTTCTAAATACGCCGAGTTCATGTACGTATTGAACAGTATTCAGGGTATTTCGAAAGATGTGGTGTGGCATGCCGAGGAAATTTGTTTGGCGGGTTGCGCGGGGCAGGCTTCGTTGGCAACTGTGAAAGGGATGACCGAGAAAGTGGAAGTTAAATTGAGGGGGCAGGGCGATGAATGAATCGGACAACAAAGTGGGCATACCATTTGCCAAACAAAGATTAACCCTAGGGGTAGCAGCTTTAGGCCTGGTGGGTTTGGTGTCCTGGGCGGGTTGGATTGCTTTTCAGGGCCCTTCCAGTCCAAGTGTTTCGCCTGTGGCCAGCGCATTTGCGGCAGGTGATTCTTCAGGGCAATCAGACCGTCAAGTAGCCAGCATCAATGGCATGAAAATTACTGAAATGGAATTGGGTGGCATGCTGCAATCGGGTGTGGACCGGGCCATTGTCATTGACCGCTACATCAACAAAGTGGTGGCTGCAGAGCGGGGTCGCGAGATGTATGTGGACGAGGCCAAAGCAGCCCTTCGTGCGGCAGAGCGAGAGGTACTTTCTACCCTGTACACCACCAAACGAATGGAAGAGTTACGCAAAGCCGTAAGCGATGATGATGTGAAAGCTTACTACGATGCCAACGTGCTAGACCAAAATTTTCAGCAGTGGAAAGTCAGTTACTACCTGAGCAATGATCAAAACGATGTGCAACAAACCCTGGAGAAATTAAAGAAGGGGGACAAGGACGCGCTTGATCAGTTAAAGCCACTGGTGGAGCAGGGTGACGGTTATGCCGTGGCTCAGGCAATGCCCTATAACCTGGGGCGCGTGGTGTCGAAAATGAAAAAGGGTGAATTCAGTGAGGTACTTCGTTTGCGCAACGGCCTTTTGGTGCTGAAGATTGAAGACACCAAACAACTGAAAAAACCCACTTTGGAAGAATTGAAGCAAGACATTGTTCAAGCCCTTGCTTTAGAGAAATTCAACGCTGAACTTGAGCAAGCCCGCAGGCAAGCCAAGGTGGAGTTGGGTTAACTAAGTGAAGTCAACAAGGCTTGAGCAACACAGGTAATTAAGGAGAACGTCATGAAGTCTATTTCCAATCCCGCGGCCTTTTTGCGAAAGCAAAACCAGGCGGGTTTTATTCAGGCGGCCTTGCTGTTCGGCATTGCCCTGATGACAGCAGTGCTGGGTGGTTTTGCACTGGCCAACCGAAGCCCAACTTCACAAACCGACGTGGAGCAGGCGAAAGTCAATGCGTCTGTAATTTTGAAGCAGGCCAGTGATTTGCGCGACGGTGTGGCTAGGTACTCGAGTGATTTTGGTTCGTCGGCTGTTCAATCGACACTTGATTTTTCGAACACCGCCAACCAGGGGCTGTTCGATCCCACCGCTCGATATGCTTCCCCACAAATCATGCCCACCACAGCCTTTGCCAATGGGGAGGACACGACAATCAAGTCGCCTACGGCCAATTCAGCGGGTCACTGGTACATCAATAAAGTGACAGTTGGAAATGCCTTGGCAACCGGTGCAGCCGACCCCATGGTAATACTGCCTGGACTCAGGCAAGACGTTTGCGGTCGTGTGAATACCCTGCTTTACGGTGCATCAACCATTCCAGCTGCGAGCACCGCTTTGTCGGTGTGGACTACCGGTACAACCGATGGCGGTATTTCTTCGGTAACTGGCGTAGCGGGTTGGCCTGAGGGTTGTATAGCCACCAGCGACACCAAGTATGTTTACTTCAAGGTGATTCAGGAAAATTAAATCGCTGCAACTTCACCAAGCCCGCAACAGCGGGCTTTTTTTTCGTCACGTTTCACCAAAGCAAGGGATGTGGGCTTGTATGTATTCACCCGTTAACCCGGTATGCACCGAAATCCGTGCAAGAAACCGAGGTTAAAAAAATCGTGAACAGGAAATCCTTTCAGCAACAAAGCGGATTCATCGCTTCCTACATTTTGTACGGCATTGGTTTGCTGGCCATTGTGGGTGCTGCCTATGCACGTTTGAGCACCAATACCCAACAGGGGCAATCGGTTCAAGACACAGTCAATGAGGTTGCTGTGCAACTTGAAGTCATCAAAGGAAAAATCATGTTGTGCGCGGCAGTGTATCCCGATGGGGATCATGGTCAGTTCAACACGCGCCACGCTTATCCAGCTCCAGCTACAGCAGGCCATGCCGCAGTTATTTCAGCTGTGGCCTGCCCCACGCCGAATGGGCCTTTGTCTCTCGCCTTGATGCCAGACGGAATTCCATTGCCAGTCAGCCCACCCGATTTTGAGGAGTGGGTGTATGAGCACACCGAGGCTGGCGGCATACGGCTTCGATTAATACCGCGACTAAGCGGTGGCGCAGCCGCCACCCGAGAACGTTTGCTTCGTCAGTACGACGGTTCAATCATCGCCAATGGTGATGAACTTGTGTTTGCGGTTTTGAACTAGAGGTTCACATGAAAAAGAACAAGTCCAAAGTAAACCCGGTCAGTTTTAAACCGAAACCAATTGTTTTGGCCGTAAAGCATGCCTTGCCCTACTTGGTAGCACTTGGTTTGGGCGCTGCCGCTATTTCGCCTGCCGTGGGTCGTTCAGGCGATTCTGCGGCCGCCTTTACCGCAACGCAGCTGATTCGCCAGTTCACCCTGAAAAATACCGTGGCTCAAGTAAGCCAAGGCATGCAAGGTTATGTGGCCGAATTCAACGGTGTATTACGGGCCAGTGAAATGGGTGGCGTGGTAAGTGGTTACCCGGTGGACATGGGCTCGGTTCCCTCATCGGTGAATCTGCCTCAGCGAGATGGTGCTGGCAGGCCTTTGGGTTACTGTGCGTGGGACAACAGCGCTTCCACATCCAACAGCAGTTTTCTGGCTGGGCAGGGTGTGGCAAATCCGTTGGTGTATGCCGTGGTGTCGCCTGGGTTAAACGGCGGCATGGAAACAAGTTGCGCTTACATTCTCGCCAACCGCAGGGGCTTGGGCGACGATTATGTGCAGGTGACTGCACCTTCCCAAACATCGTCCAAACAGTTCAAAAGTGCCGTGGGTACCTATGCTGAATTAACCGCGATGCCAGGTGAGGAAGGTGACATTCGCTTGGTACTGGAAACCAACAAACTGTACAGGTACGTAGGTGGTGCCTGGCAGCCTGTGGATGCCAGCAAATTCAATGATGATTCCGTAGCCAACGGTGCAGGTGCCATTGCCTACACCACGGGCAAAGTTACTGTGGCTGATTTTCAAGCTGCAAGTGCAACCATCACGGGTGCATTGTCTGGAAGCGCTGCCACATTCACCAGCAGCGTTACAGCCAACAGTTTTGTTGGCAATGGCGCGGCTTTAACCGACCTGAATGCAAGCAATGTGAACAGTGGTCTGTTGGGCGCAGCATTTGGTGGTACCGGCGTTGATTCAAGTGCCGCTGCGCAGGGCAGTTTGCTGATTGGTACTGGCGCAGGTTTCGCCTTGGGCACAATCAGCGCAGGCGACGGAATTGGCGTGCTGAACGGTTCTGGCAGTATCACCATTTCCAACACAGGTGTACTTAGTATTGCCGGCACCAACAACCAAGTGATTGCAAGTGCCATGAATGGCGATGTGGTGCTCAGTTTGCCGCAAGACATTGCCACCACCAGCACACCTACATTTGCAGGCGCAATGTTCAATGGAAATATTGATGTAGCCTCGATTAGCCAAGCGGGTGTGCCCGCTACATTGGCATTTCAGTATGCAAGTGATACTGGCTCCACTTTTTATGCTGAATCCAACCTCGGGTTGGGTACCGGCGCTTTGGCAGGCCGAAAGAATGCGGGCAATGTGGCCGTGGGTATGGATGTGCTGGGGAGGATGACCACACTGGGTTTTGGCAGTGAGTCGGGCACCTGGAATACTGGCGTGGGTTATCAAGCCCTGTACAGCAACGACTATGGCGACGAAAACACTGCAGTAGGTTATAAAAGCTTATATAGCAACACCAGCGGCTATTACAACGTTGCGATTGGTTCCATGGCACTGTATTCCAATACCGAGGGTCGCCGAAATATTGCTGTGGGAACGAACGCTCTTCGAAATAATATTTATGGTCGTGGAAACATCGCATTAGGATATTCTGCACTAAGCAGCAGTGACAGCTTTTACAATATCGCAATCGGCGAATATTCGCAGTTCAATACAACCAGTGGTTACGACAATATCGGTCTGGGCTGGGAGACCCTCTACAGCAACACCACGGGTAACAGCAATGTGGCAATTGGCCGCCACGCTTTGGTTCAGAACACGGTCGGTTCGGACAACGTCGCAGTAGGTACCTTTGCGCTCCTGAATAACACGACCGGTATTTACAACGTTGCAGTTGGTACGGAGGCTTTGGGCGCCAACCAGGTTGGCAATTTCAACACCGCAGTTGGCTATCATGCCCTGCAGAGTAATACCGCAATTGACAACAGTGCATTTGGTTTCAATGCGCTACGTGCGAATACCATGGGTACTGATAACGTTGCGGTCGGCAAGAATTCCTTACTCGCTAACACAACTGGCAATGAAAATACGTCGCTGGGTACTGCGTCTTTATACAACGCGACAACAGCCAATTTTAACACCGCGTTAGGCTCTCGCGCACTTTACCGAGCGACTACCGGAGGCTCCAACGTGGCCGTGGGGCATGATGCTGCTTATTCAGGAACAACCGCCAACAACAGCGTCGCAATCGGTCGATTTGCCATGCGTGACATTACGACTGGTGCTGGCAATGTAGCCGTGGGTTCCTATGCCCTGCGAAGCATCACAACAGGCGTCAATAACCTCGCGCTAGGCCGCCAGGCGGGGCAATCCAATGGTGGTTATGGAGGGCTTGTTACCTCAAATATGTCAGGCTCACTAAACACTTACCTCGGTGCTTATTCGGGCGGTGAGGGTGGGTTGCAACTGAATTATGCGACCTCCATGGGGGCCGACAGTCGTGTTGCCACTTCTGATACCGTGGTCTTGGGCGCTTTGGCTGTTAATAAAACAGGTACCTTACTGGATGATCAAATCGTCATCGGTTCAACAGCACGTAACGATACCTTTGCGAATACAAAGTTATACGTCGAAGGCAACGTAAATCTGAACGGTGATCTTTATGCAAGCAATGCCACATTCAGTGGGGCGGTAAATTTTCAAGGCGGCGTATTGGTTCCCAGCGAATAAAAACTTCGCTTTGGTGGCGACTTTGAGAATTCAGATTCGCAATTTATTTACCGCTCAAATCTTGGCGATGATCAAACCTTGATGCGTGTAGTTATTGGAGATAATCCGAATTCATTTGGGCATCCACAGGCTGACGAATTTCAGATCGGTCGTTTGGAAAATGACCAACTTACCTATACTCCCGTATTCCGAGTAGCGGGCAACGGCGATGTCATTGTCAGTGGAATTATTAACGCCAACCGATTGGTAGTTGGCGATTACAGTGGTGGTGTTTCCGAGCCAAATATTGCGATTGGTGCTGGTGTTTTAGCTTCACCCGCCTCGGGTGTCGGTGCTAATTTGGGAATCGGATTCTACGCATTGAGCAGTAACACATCCGGTCAGCAGAACGTAGCTGTCGGTAACCTGGCCCTACGCAACAACACAACAGGTTTGAAAAATACAGCGCTTGGTTACGCAGCTTTTTACAGTAACACGACAGGTTCCTACAATACGGCTCTTGGTGATGGCGCCGCTTACAGCAATACCTCAGGCCAGAACAATACCGCAATTGGCCAGGCAGCCATGTACAGCAACACCACAGGCTACATGAATACGGTCGTGGGGCAGGCCGCCTTGTTTTCGAATGTCACTGGATTTCAAAATACAGCTGTTGGTGCACAGGCGCTATTATCGAATAGCACAGGACGTGACAACACAGCTGTTGGATCCCTGAGTTTATTGAATAACACCACGGGTATTAGCAACACGGCGGTCGGAGATTCAGCCTTATATTTAAACACCACAGGTGAGAAGAACGCAGCCTTGGGTGACGATTCTTTGCGAGGCAACACGACTGGTTTTAGAAACGTGGCGATTGGTCAAAGTAGCTTGCGTGGCAATACAACTGGCTCGCGAAACGTGGCCCTGGGTGACGATGCCGGTTATGCAAATTCTGCATTCGACAGCACAAATGCGAATATCTCGGGCAGTAACAATACTTTCCTGGGCGCGAATGCATTGCCGGGTGTGGCCACACAGTTGAATTACGCCACGGCATTGGGATCGGATGCGCTTGTCACAACATCCAATACGATTACTTTGGGCCGCATCACTGATACCACTGTAATTGGTGCAACTGGCGACGATCTTAGCGGCAATCGCTTACAAGTGACAGGTAACGCTCGTTTCAATGGCAATGTTGATCTCAGTTCATTAAGCGTATTGGGTGTACCTGCTACCTTTGCATTTTCGTATGCCAGCGACACCGGTTCAGCCTTCTATGCAGAACCCAACCTAGGGCTTGGTACGGGCGCGTTGGCTGGTCGAAAAAACGCTGGCAACGTTGCGGTGGGAGATGGGGTGCTTGGGCAAATGGCAACCACTGGTTACGGAACTGAATCTGGCACCTGGAACACGGGTGTGGGTTATCAAGCGCTGTACACAAATGACTACGGCGATGAAAACACTGCACTGGGTTACAAGAGCATGTACAGCAATACCACCGGGTACTACAACACCGCATCGGGTGCATGGTCCTTATTCTCAAATACCACCGGTGTTAACAATACGGCCAGTGGCTACTACAGCTTGCAGGCCAACACCACAGGCTATGACAACGTGGCGGTTGGTGCATACGCGTTGAGAAGAAATACCACGGGCTATTACAACTCCGCACTGGGTAGTAATGCGCTTTACTCAAATACCACTGGTTACTACAACACCGCAATGGGCGGCTATTCAATGTACTTGAATACCACCGGATTAAATAACACAGCAGTAGGTAATTACGCTCTATTTCGAAACTCAACAGGGGGCGGTAACACCACATTGGGTGCTTTTGCTGGAGCCTACATGGACGCGAGCAGTTTGGTCACTGCAATTGGTGACAATGCTGCTGTGGACGCCGATGGCTCTGAAAGTGTTGCCATAGGTGCGTACGCTTTGAACCGGTTTTTGGGGCTTTACCATGTGTCGGTGGGTAACAACTCTTTGGGTAGCCTTACCACTGGTAACTCAAATACGGCTTTGGGTCACTATGCAATGCCCTCGTTGAGCAGTGGCGATACCAACATTGCAATTGGTCATCGCTCTGGTAACACGATCACAACTGGAAATCGAAATATCTTGATTGGTGATTTGGCAGCGAACGGTACTTTGACCAGCAACAGCAATATTGCGTTGGGCCATGGCGCAACAATAGGCGATGCACTCTCTTATGCTGTCACCATTGGTAATGATTCTTCAGTAACCACCTCCAACACGGTTGTCCTGGGCCGCACCATCGATAGCATCGTAATTGGTGCGACAGGCGACGATGGCAGCGGCAATAAACTTCAGGTGACTGGTGGGCTGCGTGCATCGGGCAATGTATTTCTGAACACGGGTACTGCTACAAACTACACGCAGCTACGTGATTTGCGTGTGATGTCCTCCGCGGATGATGCAGGCTGGGATCACCTTCGAATTCGTGCTGGTGCTCGTTCAACTTCTGTGGATGTTGGTGGTGCGGAGGATGGCCTCATTTTTCGTGTCGGCCAAGGCAGTTCAGGTGGTATAGGTGACCAAACATACAACACAGTGCTCACACTGAAACCGGATCAGTCTGCGGTGTTTGCAGGTCGTGTCGATGTTCAAAGTCTGTATGTGAATGGTGAGCAAATCGCGCCAGTCAATAAGGCAAATATTGATGCTGCACTTACATTTGCAAGCACTGTAGGTGCAGCTTACCCCCAAAGCAGTCTGGCTTTGGGTATTAACGCGTTGGACGCAGACCCGCGCGCTGGCAACATTGCGATCGGCGAGGGAGTACTTACCAGTTTGTCGCCTAGTGCAATAAATACCGAAGGTATTTTCAATACCGGTTTGGGTTTCAACGCGCTCACCTTGAACAGCACAGGTTCAAACAATACCGCGGTAGGAACTTACACTTTAAACCGGAACACTTCTGGTTACAGCAACACCGCAATCGGTGTGTATGCGATGGTCAACACCACAACCGGCTTTGACAACGTGGGTGTCGGTGTCAATGCACTTAACTTGAACAGCGCAGGAAGTCGTAACAATGCGGTGGGTGTTAACGCCTTGTACAGCAACAGTACTGGTACAAAAAACAATGCGCTGGGTACGAATACTTTGTTCTTGAATACCACGGGTTATCAAAACGTGGCGGTTGGCGACAATGCCTTGTACACCAACTCCGCGGGTTATCAAAACGTAGCAGTTGGCCCTGATGCCTTGTACAACAACACCACGGGTTATCAAAACATTGCGATGGGCTACAACTCGCAAAGGAATACAAGCACCGGATACCGCAACACGTCCGTTGGTGCGAACGCGCTGCTGAACAATACAGACGGATTTGAGAATAGCGCTTTCGGTGTCAACGCTTTGCTGGCCAACACCAGCGGTGATTACAACAGCGCTTTTGGTATGAATAGCCTGTTGAGTAATACGCTGGGGGAGCGAAATGTTGCAGTGGGTTATAACACCTTACTCAGTAACACCACTGGTTCCAATAACGTGGCAGTGGGTGCAAATGCACTGCTTAAAAACACCACAGGCAGTGAGAATACTGCAGTGGGTGACAACGCACTTTTTGAGAACACTACAGGCCATTCCAATGCTGCGGTTGGTCGCGGTGCCTTGAACAACAACACCACGGGTTATTACAACATCGCAGTGGGTCGCAATGCCTTGCTCACCAACAGCACCGGTTACAACAACAGTGCCTTGGGTTATAACAGCCTTATATTCAACACTACGGGTTACAACAACGCAGCACTAGGCCGAAACACTTTGCAGAACAACACCACGGGCTTGAACAACACAGCCTTGGGTACTTACTCCATGTTTGGCAGTACCACTGGTTTTGACAACACTGCGGTGGGCTTGAATTCCTTGTACTCCAACACCACGGGCAATTCCAACGTGTCTTTGGGTATGAATGCCCTGTTTGGCAATGCAACGGGCAGTTACAACATGGGATTGGGGCGGTCAAGTGATGTGTTGCTGAACAACCTGAACTATGCCTCCGCAATCGGCGCATTTGCTCGGGTTACTACATCGAATACGCTGGTGTTGGGCGCTTTGGGCGCAGGCAAGGATGGTGTTGTCTCTTCCGTGAATGATCAAGTGGTCATTGGCGCCACTTCGCGCAACGACACCATTTCCAACACCATTTTTCACGTCGCGGGTGTCTCCAATTTTTCGTCCACGCTTTATGCAACGGGTGGTGCTCAAGTGTCTTCAAACCAACTGCTGCGTTTTGGTGGTAATCAGGAGGGCACAGACACTGTCGGTATATATCGAACCAACACGGCATCCGATCAATCGTTGCTGCGAATTGGAATTGGTGACAATGCGAATACTTTTGGAACCGGAACCTCAGATGAATTTCAAGTGGGTCGTTTGAACTCAGATGATTCCTTCAATCCTGTATTCCGCGTAGCAGGCAATGGCGATGTCATCGCAAGTGGTTACATGCAAGCCACAGCCTTCAACGTCAGTTCCGATCGCAGGCTTAAAACCAATATTCGGGCGCAAGATTCCGGTTCTGTTTTAAGCAGGCTTGAGCAGCTGCAAACTTACAGTTATGAATATCTGGCCAATCCCAACCTGGGGCGGCGCATTGGTGTCATTGCGCAAGAAATTCAGAGCCTGTTTCCTGAGGCGGTGGCAACCCGCGCCGATGGCATGATGTCGGTGGACTACAGCGCTTTGGGTGCCATGGCAGCCATGGGTGTTGGGCAGTTAAGCAAGCAGGTCAAAGTACTCGACAAAACGGTCGCAGATCAAGGCCAGCGAATCACAGTGCTGGATGACCGGATCAATCAACATGACACTCGCATTACATCGCTTGAAAGCTGGAGAACCGACACCAGCAAACGCATGGACGGTATGCAGACTGCAATTGATTTGAACATTCAGAAAATTGCCGAGAATACTGTGGCCATTCAAACCAATTCAGCGGCAATTGAGCGGCTTGATGACGCCTTGTTTAATCTTGATGGGCAGGTAAAAAACAATTCAGATTTGATTAACAACATCAATTCACGCTGGGCGCGAAATTTCAGCGAGTCTGACGATGGTTCGGTGCTGGCCGTGAATGCGGTGGAATTGAAAGTGAGCAACTTTACTGCACAGCAACTACGGGCTAATTCAGTGTATTCCCAGCGGCTTGAAGCGGAAATGGCGCGAATTGCAGATCTCGAAGTGAATAACTTAAAGGCCAATTCAGCTGTCGCCAATACGGTGCGGGCCGAACAAGTGAATACCGGGTCGGCTCAGGTTTATGCTGGTGTGGGCTTGCCTGCCGTGCTGTTTGCTGCCAAATCAGATGGTCACTACACGGTGAGCACCAGCGCGTTGGATGGCAGTTATGCCACGGCAACAGTGATTGTGAATGCCGGGCAAGCCAAAGTGGTGTCGGTGGCCAGTGAGGGCATTGAACTGTATGCCGAAGGCAATCAGGTGAAGGTGATCGCTGCTGGCAAATCGATCAAAGCCAGCTGGATCAAAATGGGGTAACCGTGAAGGGTGAAGGCGAAACCTTCAGGCTCGAATAATCTGGTGCTGTTCTTATCATTCTTCAAACGAAGGTGCGACAGTGCAAAATCAGCTTGTTCAGCCAACCAACCTTTTAGCGCACACGCAGGTGCATTGTGACCCTGCGTGGATTGAGTTGCAGCACAAACTCGGTTTTACCGTGTTATTGGGTACGCGTAGCATGGGCGACTTGCATGTATTGAGTTCGCCAAACCCTGGCAGCGTGAATTTTCATGTGGTGAAGTTTCCCTTGTGCATGGGCATGGCCATTCACGGCAACCACCTGGCGGTGGCCTGCAAAACAGACATTCGCCTGTATTACGATTTACTGGCTCACCCACAAGTGTCCAGTCCGGTTTACCAGCGTAGCTACAGCCCGCGCAGTATTCATTTCACGGGCAACCTGGATACCCATGAACTTGATTTTGATCAGCATGGGCAGCCACTTTTTGTCGCAGCACGCTACAGCTGCATTGCATCCACCAGCCCGGTGCACAGCTTCAAGCCCGTGTGGCAACCCAAGTTCATCACCCAATTAACCCCTGAGGATTGTTGCCACCTCAATGGCCTTTGTATGGACCAAGGTGAATTGAAATACGTCAGCATGTTTGCTGCAACCGCCGAGCCACAAGGTTGGCGCAACTTGCCATTCAACAGTGGGCAGGTTTGGTCAACAAGCGATCAAGAAGCCGTGTGCACCGGTTTGGTTCAGCCACACAGCCCACGTTTGTACAACGGCGAGTTGTATGTTTTAAACAGCGGTGCCGGCGAAATAGGGCGTATTGACTTGGCTAGCGGTCGCTATGATTGCATTGCATTCGTGGGTGGCTATGGCCGGGGGTTAAGTTTTTTTGGCGACTATGCAATTTTTGGTATCAGCAAACCGAGGCACGATGGCTACATACCCAACTTTCCCTTGCATGACCGCTTGAAAGCGCTGCGCATGCCAGACCGTTGTCAGCTGCTCGCCGTTAACTTGAAAACAGGCCAGGTTATTCAGGCTGTTACCTTTGAAGGTGCTGCACGCGAGTTTTTTGACACCGTTGTCATCCCAGATTGTCAAAATGGGGTGATCATGAACCTGGATGAAGCCCAACACCCGCAACTGATCACTTGTGCGCAAAATGAGCTCCCCGTGCCAGCATGAATTGTTGAAGCAGCATGCCGCATGCGTGGTGTGGTTCACCGGCTTGAGCGGTGCGGGGAAAAGCACGCTTGCATTCGCGCTTGACGATGCTTTGCGTCGCAAGGGTATTCACACCGCCGTGCTAGATGGCGACAGCTTGCGCCTTGGTTTGAACAGCGATCTTGGTTTCTCGCCAGAAGACCGTGCCACCAATGTACAGCGCACAGCGCAGGTGGCTAAATTGATGGTCGACGCTGGTTTGGTCGTCATTGTGTCGCTTATTTCGCCGCAGGCAGAAAGCCGCAACAAAGCACTTTCCTTGTTCAATGAAGGTCAGTTTTTTGAGGTGTATTTGAACACGCCTCTGGAGGTGTGCGAACAACGCGATCCCAAAGGCTTGTATCGCAAGGCGCGCGGCGGCGACATCGCACAGTTTACCGGAATCAGCGCAGCGTACGAGGTGCCAGGGAATCCGAACCTGGTGCTGCAAACTCAAGCACTCAGTGTTTCGGACTGCCTTGAGAGGCTTCTCGCCATGTTGGAACCCGCATTGAAAAGGCGCTCAGTGAATTAACAAGCCGATTGACAATCAATCGGTTTCGGGTAAGGTTAGGATCCTCTACCGCGCACGCAGAACCAATATGGGAATCAAAATGGAGGCCTTCCCGGCCCCGGATCAGCTCAAAAATGCAGCATCCAAAGCAGAGGAACTTCAAACCAAAGAATTGGCCGAGCTTGAGGCGGTCGATCCAGGCTTGGTGAAACAGGCCCGCCAGAAGCAAACTGTGCTGGTGACAGGGCATGCCGGTTTCATCGGTTTTCACACGGCCAAGGCATTGCTGGAACGCGGCGACAAGGTAATCGGTTTTGATTCATTGAACAGCCATTACGACACCCGGCTCAAACGCGAGCGTTTGAGCATGCTTGATGAAATCGCCAAGGCCACGGGTTCGAAATACCACACGGTGCGTGCCGACCTTTGCGACAGCACGCAGCTGCATGAATGCCTTGAAACTTACAAGGTTCAGCGGGTCATTCACCTGGCGGGCCAAACCGACAAATTTTTGTCGCAAGACAAACCCGCCGAGTGTGTGCAAAACAATATCAACAGTTTTGTGTCGCTGTTGGAAGCTTGCCGACATTTCAAAATTCACCACTTAACGTATGCCAGCAGCCATGCTGTATACGGGGCGGGTTTCCAGAAACCCATGAGCGAGCGCGACAGTGCAAACCACCCGCAGCGCCTGGATGCCGCCACTCAGCGTGCCTGCGAACTCATGGCCCATTCCTACAGTCACCTGTTTAATTTGCCCACCACTGGTCTTAGGTTTTTCTCAGTGTATGGCCCTTGGGGCAGACCCGATTCGGTGCTGTTCGCGTTCACCAAACGTATTCTCGAAGGCAAGCCAATTCAAATTTACAACGATGGTCGCAACACCCGGGACTACACCTACATTGCTGATTTGGTGGAGGCGGTGCTGCGTGCCAGTGACACCCCCGCCGAGCCGAACCCGGTGTGGCTTGTTGAAGCCCCCGATCAAGCCACCAGCAATGCGCCCTGGCGAATTTTGAATGTGGGCAACAGCCTGCCTGTGTCGATTGAAGAATTGATCGCAGCGCTTGAACATGCTTTGGATAAAACCGCCATGAAGGAATACATCACGGGTCCAATTCTGGAGAAAAGCCAAAGCTGCGCCGATGTTAGTGCCTTGCAATTGGCCACACAATTCCGGCCGGTCACCCCCTTGGCGCAAGGCATTGCCGAATTTGCCGCCTGGTATCGCATGTACCATCAGGTATAAATCGGTCGTGGGGCTGCTTAGTGTCAACCTAGTGTCGGCTTAGCGACACTTCGGGCGCATCTAAATCCTGTCATCTCCCGGTAACAAGTGGATATAAACACAAATCCACAAAGCCCAATTTACACAGGGCGGAGATGGCAGGAGACACTCATGACCGT
This sequence comes from Gammaproteobacteria bacterium, assembly GCA_018812945.1. GTDB lineage: Bacteria > Pseudomonadota > Gammaproteobacteria > Burkholderiales > Burkholderiaceae_B > Limnobacter. Next base: position 31,394 of record JAHJCM010000073.1, read on the forward strand.
AGTACCCTTCAGCAAACTATTGCTCGTTGCCCTTTTGGGCGCCACCTTGGGCCTTGCAGCCTGTGGCAGCGACGATGCTCCCTCGGGTGTGGCTGGCCCAAATAATCCCACTAACCCCAGCGAGGTGACGGAGCAGCCCGAGCTTGTTCTTTCCGGTTCCAAGAACCCGGACTTCGAAGACACTCTCCGCGACTTCACCGCCCCCGCTTGCAGCACCAATACTGAGCAGCCTCGTGAAGGCGGTGGCATTTACAGCGTTAACCTGCAATCCGCCAGTGGTCACAATATTGCATTTACCGTGTTTGAGCCTGCTAAATTCAACTGCGAAAAGGGCAATCCATTGGTTCTGGAAGGCCATGGTTACGGTGGTTCACGCGCAAACAGCCCACGTGGCATCATGGGAGACCTGATCGAAGCGGGCGCGGGTGTCATCAGTATCGATCAGCGTGGTTTTGGAGAGAGTGGTGGCTCTGTCCGCGTTCTGGATCCCGACTTTGAAGGGCAAGACCTGCTTCAAATTCTGGACTGGGCCGAGGCCAACCTGGACTGGCTGCGCTACGCCAAAGCCCAAAAGCCTGCGGGCGATCGCAAATTCAATATGGTGTTGGGCGCAACGGGGGGCAGCTACGGCGGTGGTTATCAATTGCTGATTCACAACATTGATCCACTGAAGCGGCTTGATGTACTGACTCCCGATATTGCTTGGAACGACCTGTGTTACAGCCTGAATCCCGGCGGTGCTTACGGAATTGAAAACTTTGAACCCGCCGAAGGCAATATCAAACCCACAGGCACCGTAAAATCGGGCTGGGCCTTGTTGTTGGTGGCCGGTGGAGAATCGGGCTCGCTGAGCCCCAAGTTGCAAGCAGGCGACCCTATGGCCGTGCAAACCAGTGGGCAAGACAATTTAATCCGCGAAACCCTGTTGCGTGGCGCTACTGCCAATCGTTTTCCGGAAGGTGCGCTCGAGTTTTTCCGTTACCACAGCCCAAGCTATTGGTGTGATGCTGAAGCAGCTGGTGCGCAAACCTTCCTTCAAAGTGAGGTGACACCAGGTTTGGCCCAGAAGAAGCCCGATCCTGTTGATATTCTTTTCACCCAGGGCTTTCGGGATACTCTGTTCAACTTCAACGACGCGTTCCACAATTTCAGTTGCTACCGAGCGCTTGAGGATGACAAAGGCAAAAAAGCGGATGTACGTTTGCTAACTCATCAAAGCGGTCATATTTTGCCCCTTTCACCATCGACGGTTCCCGGTCTCGCTGATCTGACTGAGCAGGGCGCACAAAATGGTCTCAATGAAATTGAGTTCCAAAAGCCAGGTGGCCCTTTTGCTTGTGGTGACCTGAGTATTCCAGAGGCCCAATTTGCATTCCTTGTTGAAAAGTTGTTTACGCCCCAGGAAGCTGCTGCGATCAAAAACGCCAGCGAATCCAATGCGTTCACAACCTTGGCCGCCAACAAAGGCAAAGTTTGCCTGAGCCTGAATGACGACGTAGGCCAGGGCACAGCCAGTGAAAATGCTGCAGTGTGGGTGAGCGAAAACACATTCTTCAGCAACCTGGGTCCACAAGCCAAGGGCCAGGCGACCAACAGCAATATTCAGCCTGTTGCCATTGATTTTACGCCAGGGGCAGATCCACTGAATGTGCTCACCAGTGCAGCAACTGGCATTCTGCGTTATCCGTTTGCACCTGCGGTGATGCCCATTGAATTGCCCGCCGGTGTGAATGTGGTGGCAGGTATTCCAACTGCGACCTTCGAAATCGCACCACCTGTGGATATGTTGATGAACCCTGTGTGTGGTCAAATTTATTCAGCCACGGCCATGTTACCCATTGGGTTGGCGGGTTTGGAGCCTGGCTGTGATCCCATGTTGTTCGTTGGGCTGGGCGTGAACAGAAATGGTGCTTGGCGCCTGATCGATGACCAAGTCACACCCGTTCGCGGTTTTGGCAAGCGCCATGTAGAAATGACCGGCGTGGCCGAACGTTTGGCTGAAGGCGAAACACTGGGTCTGCTGGTGTATGGCTACCACCCACAGTATTTGGCAACGGCCTCTCGCGACTTGGTCACGCCGCTGGTGGCACTGCGTGGCACTGTGAATTTACCCACATTACAAAATTTAATGCCATAATCCGGCTGTTAATTGATTACATGCAGCGCCCACTCCACGTGGGCGCTCTTATTTCCAGTGAAAAACCAAGCCAAAGCTGAAGCTATAGAAAATACCCAAGGTGTGCGCCCAGCCATGCAGGCGCGCAGTCTTCAAAAACGGCATGATCTTCTTAAGGCCGGGCGCAAGCTTTTACACACCCGCGTGCTTGAGGAAATTTCCATCAAAGACATTTGCACCGAAGCTGGTTGCACGGTGGGCTCGTTTTACAGCCGTTTTGAAGACAAAGAAAGCTACTTTGATGCCTTGATCGCCGAAAGCTGCCAAGAGCTCCTGATGAGCGCTGCCAGCCAGTTTGACGATCGTAACTGGGTTGGAGTGGATGGTAAATTGATCTGCGACGAAGTGGTCAGTTTTCTTGTAGGTATTTTTCAGGGTGAATACAGCTCAATTTTGACCGAGGCTTTTATCCGCGAATCCAAGGGTTTCATGGAATCCACTCCCATGCGTGACGTAGGTTACGGATTTATCACCACGGTTTCAAAGCCCTTGTTGCAACACATTGACAGCACCGTTCACCCAGATCCCTTACGGGCCTTGGCTTTCGCCATTCAGGTCGTCTACGGTGCGCTTCACAATGCCCGCCTGCGCGATGCGGGCCCTGTTAAATTTCGCACCCAGGAATTCGAAACGCGAATTCAGAATGTGGTAAGCCGATACCTCGGAATCGAGTCCTGACAAGCCCTGTAGTGAAATTAATACTAATTTGCGAGTATTGACAATTCGCGCAACATTTCATGTTACTCCGGTGGTACATTTTTAGATAAGGCGCTCTAAATTATTAAAACTGTAATTACGGTTTTATTTTTCGGAAAGCTGCTTTACACTAAGCAAAAAAATTAGCAAAAAGCATCAATCAAGGTGATCGGGCCGAGCTTGGCGATCTGCCCGCTGAACTCGTGTTCGGCGTGCATCGACAGCTTCTGGC
>JAHJCM010000074.1 GCA_018812945.1 Gammaproteobacteria bacterium
CGTATGTACGTCGGCCACCAAACTGAAATTCAGGCTGCTGGTTTCAAAACGATCTTCATCCGGATTCAAGCCGGTTGCCGCGGGCGTCTTGGCATCAATGCCGCTGCCTCGCTCATGCGAGAAGCCAAGGTTGTAGCCAAAAATACCGCTTTTACCACCGAAATGAGCGGCTCCCAGGCGCTGGCCATCGGTGCCCACACCCACACTGACAGAACGCCGGGGAACACCCGCTTGCCGCGTGATGATTTGAATCACACCGCCCACTGCATCTGGGCCATACAAGGCTGAAGCAGCACCACGCAAAATCTCGATGCGCTCGATGGATTCAAGCGGAATGGTTTCCAGCGAAAGGCTACCATTGGTTGCAGAACCCACACGCACGCCATCCACCAGCAAAATGATTTGTGTGGCCGATGCTCCTCTTAAAAGAATCCCCGTGTTAGAGCGGTAACTGCCGTTGGAAGACATTTGCACGCCCGGCTGTTGGGCCAGCAATTCGCGCAGCGACGTTTGCCCGGCGCGGCTTAGCGTGTCGCGATCAATCACCGTGACATCGGCCAACACATCCGTGACAGGCTGTTCGGTGCGGGTGGCGGTGACCACCACGGATTCGAAAGTTGGATTGGTTTGTGCAAATACAGGAGCGGCCGCAGCAATGGCGACCGGCGTGGCAAGCCATAGCTTTCCCAAGCGAATTGAGTTCATTGTAAGTTTGATTGACGAGTACCCTCACCGCCTTCCCCGACAGTGCATGGGACACAGTGTGCAAATTGCACACCCCGCTGTTGGCCGGTATCCGGGCTGGCAGACGAACCCTCATCACCTTCTCAGGCGTTTAAAACACCCAATGGTTTTTGATGAAAGCCAAGCACAAGACTTGTCTGCGTACCGTTGCGGGGGCAGCGCCAAAGGGCTTCCCGTTTAACTTCAGAACATGGACTGTTCCAAGAGCACCAACAGACGCATTGTAACGCAGCAGCGCGAAAGCAATTGGGTTTTCTGTCGGTAGGGCCACGATTGATTTGCTTGTTATAAGTACCAATCGATGGTTAAACGTGGTCACTTCCACCCCTGCAACCACTGCGCTTCGTCTTGCAAATCCCGCCAGTGAATAATTTGCGTTCTGCCTGAATGCACAGCTTCCAGCTCAAAGAGTTCAATGGGCAAATCTTCGCTGGCAGGCTTGACCACGCTTCGAACCAGAAAATGTTTTTCCTTGTTCACGGGCTTTGCGGCGGTCCACTTGCTGAGCAGCAATTTCTTCGGGTTTAACTGGCGCATGGTTTAACTGCCTTGCGGCGACAGTTCAAGCTTGTTCAAATCAAAACCTTTGGCTTTCAGGCGTTGCAGCAGTGCATCGTATTTGGCTTTGTCCACTTGTTGCGTGCGGGCCAATACCCACAGGTATTCACGGCTGGGTTCGCTCACAGCCACCAACTGGTATTCCGGATCCAGGTCGATCACCCAGTATTTACCCCACACCATCGGCAACCAACTTAACCACGCAGGTGCAAAACGCACTTCCAGCTTGGGCGACTTTAAACCGCCAATTTGACGAGCTTGGCCCTCGGCTTCATCCATGTCGCCGTTTGCCAACTGGCAACGGTTCATTACTTTCACCGTACCGTCTTTTTGCAATGAATATTCGGCGCTGGTGTTGCGCACACATTGCTTCTGAAAACGGTTGGGGTATTTCGCGATTTCAAACCAGGTGCCCATGTAACGGGGAACATCCAGCGATTGAATGGTTTGAAGCGGTTGAGGCGGGTCAGCGGCGAGTGCGGGCGCGAGAATCATGACACTCGTTAAACACGAAATTAGTATTTTCATAGAATGATTTTAGATTAATTAAATAGTTGAAGTGCTTGGCACACTGTTCACTAACTTGGCCAAATTACACCATGGCGCAATACGCTCCACGCTGGGCGGATACCGTACCGGGGGCGGTGCCGCAGAATATGATGTCCAAGTCCGGCTGAAGAACGTCGGGTAAAACTGGCACCTCGGCTGAATCCCTTTTAAACCCAGCGATTTACAGCCCAGGAAAAGCTGCGTATTCAGGGCGGGAAAAGTCAATCAGCTCCGGTTGCAAACCAACAATTAGAACTTGCTTGCGCTTTTCCATAATTTCTTCTCCCACGGTTTACTACGACGTGTGCCGATTCACAATGTATTCGCTTTGTACAAACCTCAATGGATGGGCCTTGGTACTCTCGTGTTGTCACGCTGGGACCTTCAGTAAGCGAATGTCCACTTCACGCTCCACATACTTCCATTCCTCCGAGGCCCGTAATTTCACGAGCAACTCATCAAATGCATCGGTGTGCTCTGGCGCAAACTCAAACCAGGTTAAAAAGTCAAAAGGCTCACCAAGATCACGCGAGTGATGCAATTGCCGGGCAATTTCGGGCAGGTAAGCCAATCCAATTTCAGTGTGGTGCGACTGTGCCTCGAATATTGCACGGCGTTCATCTTGCGACAAAGCCCACCACTGCGCATTTTTCTTGATTGGTATCAGCGCAGCGCAGGTCGAGGCAGGTCGATTCAAGCCCTCTTGCCTGGCTCGCAGTTGGGTAATTTCATGGCGCTCGGCATAACGCACATTGCTGGTAAAACCCTGAAGCACCCAAGTACCGCGCTGGCCTAGCTGGCTTGCAGGGGTGTTCACCACGTTCAGCCTTTGTACAGCATCAACAGGCTCGCCCACAATCGCAGCGCAGCGGGTAAGCTGCCACTGGCCCTCGTGGCCACCGATGAATGAATAGTGATTGTTCATGTGAAATATATGTATTAGGCAACTAATACAATTAGCTTAATCTGAACCGGATGATTTGCGGACAAATTTTTCAGTTCAGGCGCTGTACATATGCATAAATCGCCCACAGGTTACCCGCTACAAGCAATGGCACAATCATGCTGGGTGCCAAGGCCATTGGAAACTGCATGGCCACCTCAAAAGTAGGTGGCTCAGCCCACACCTGAAAAATGCCGGGCAAACTCATATTGATCACCACCATACCGAGCATCAAAATAATACCCGCTCCAATCGCATGCCATGTAATCCAAAAATTGCGGGAGACAGGGCGTTTTTTCATATGCCATGCCACTGCAATTGCGGACAATCCGAACAACAAATCGGGTACACCCACCCAAAGCTCCACGGATCGTGGAAACTCGCCTTGAAAAGTTTTTATTGCGGTGCCAATTGCCGCAACACGCAGCGCCTGGAAATATGCAAACCAACGCAAGGGCACGACCTTACCCGCGGTGTTTAATGCACTGCGTAATTGAGGGAACAGCAGCATTGGAATGGCCACTACCACGAGTGGAATGAAGGGAAACCACAACCCTGGGTAGAGCGAAAAAAATTCTGGGCTGGAATAGAAACCCTGATAAGCCAGAGCAGCCGAGATAACACCCCATGTAAAAACTAGGAATGACAAAGCTGCAACACTGTTGCGCTGTGCTTTGTCGATAAAGTGGTTAGCGTACGCATGGCGCGCGAGCACGTATGGAAATGCTGACACAGCAACCATCAAAAACGGGATCGAGGAGAACTGCATCATGGACGGCCCGCGCGCAACATCAAGGTACGGACGATGCTATGCTAGTTACTTTACTTTTGCAAGCGACTAGCAAACCATGCGATCAAATTGCCCATTGGCTGCAACCCTGGACCTTGTTGGCGACAAGTGGACCCTGTTGATAGTGCGGGACATCGCGCTCGGCAAACACTGTTACTCCGAACTTGCTGGCGCGGCAGAACAAATACCCACCAACCTGTTGGCCGCTCGCTTAAAGCGGATGGTCGAAGCAGGCTTGCTGACCAAAACGAGGTACATGGATGCCCCGCCCCGATATGAATATGCCTTGACGGATGCGGGGAAAGAATTGATGCCCGCGATGTTTCATCTGGCCAAATGGGGTATGCGGCACTGCGCTGATACCGGGCCCATACCCGATGGACTACCCAACTGAAAAACGAAAGTTATATTTGATCCGGAATGTCAGGCTCAACCAGCTTTGCCAGTTGTTCAAGCGATTCTTGCCAGCCCAAATAGCACATCTCAACTGGAATGACGGCGGGAATTCCCTCCTGCACAATGCGTAGTTCCGTTCCGCAAGACACTGCTTTCAGATCAACTGTGACAACCATTTCCCCGGGCAGATTGTCGTCGTCGAATTGATCTGTGCTTCGGATTCGTTGATTGGGCACCAATTCCAGATATTTCACTGCAAAGGTGTGGCTGCTGCCGGTGCTGAAGTTGGTAAATGACATGCGGTAGCCGCCACCCTCGCGAACATCGATTTCATGAATGGTGCCCGTGAAACCATAAGGCGGGCTCCAGTACTCCAACGCACTTTGATCGGTGAACGCCTTGTAAACCCGCTCTGCTGGCGCGCGCAATACCCTGTGCAACTTTACTGTGCCTGTGTTGTTCGACATCGTCATCTCCTTGAAAATTGTGCCTACCTCAATAGTCGAATGGGGTACGGCAAAATCGACAGGTGCACAACAACTCTTTTTGTTTGGGGCGGTCTGGACCAATTACCGGAATTGGACCGGCTTCCAGTTGTGGGCCAACATGCCCCGGTAGATTTTTACATCTGGATTTAAAGCTGCAAACTGAACATTTCCAAATATGCCTGACCTTTGGGAGAAGCTACTAGCAAGAACAAAAATATATTCACAAAAACCGTTAACCAGAAAATCAATCGAAACGGAGCCTTGTTTGATTTGTGCCTAAGCATGTGCTGACCGACAAGAGCACCAGGCCAACCACCCAGCAGGGAAAGCCAATGTAATGTGCTTTCAGAAGTGCGCCATCCGCCTTTTTTGGCTGCTGATTTATCCATGGCATAGGTGAAGTAAGTCAAAACGCTAATAACCACATAGAACAAAGCCAACAGCAGCGGCGGATTCCAAACCAGGCTCACCACCCCAAACAAGAAAACGAAGGCGGGGATCGCCAAAAAGGACCATGTTCCCCACTGCGCGGGGACCTCCGCGCTGGCGATTTTTTGCCTGGACACGGGACGTGAGAAATGTACGTTGATGGCTCTGGGCTTTCCCTCTGGCCCTGGTTCAATATTGAAGTAAACACGTTGATTAACTTGGGGACGAGTGTGGCGATTTTTGAATGCCGTCGCGTGAACAAACACCTCGACCTGATTCTCGTGGGACTGAATGAAGCCGAATCCACGATCATCATTCCAGGTTTTAATGGTGCCTTCGATGTACATACAATTTATTGAGTTGGTAACTGATTAAGTTTCGCCCTGCTCCTAATTTCCAAAGCCCGGGCATCGCCCTTCTTCGCATGGTAACGCACCGCATGGCGCACCACCCACTTCAATTCATCGGACGCACCTGCCTGAAGCCAACGCTCACAAGTTGAAAAGGCAATCTCTGGGTGGTCTTTGGCAATATCCCCAAGATGGTTGGCCACACTGCGGCGCACATACAACGACTCGTCGTTTTTAAGGTGTTCGAGTATGGGTAATGTGGGCTGCGGATTTGCTACAAATGACTGAATCCGTTTTCCCCAAGGCAGCTTGGGGCGTGTGCCCTCACTGCACAGTCGCCTTACATGCGGGTTGGGGTCACTCAGCCACTTGCTAACCTGTGCCAGAGTGCGTACTTGATGGTGTATGAGAAAAGGTCGAATGGCAAACTCTGCCGTAAACCGCATGGTGAGTTCACGCGCGGCTTGCATGGAGATATCGAATGGATCATTGCCGTCGTTGTAACTTGGGTCCAAACCGAAATCGGCAATGAAAAAACTGTGCGGCAGGTAGAAAAACCCAGCCAGCCCCAAAGACCCCACTTCGGTTTCTGCCGGCGTGAAGGAATCGATCAGAATAGACACAGCTTGCTGGTAATTGTCGGGCAAAAACTCCCGCAACGATTTTGCAATGTGTTGCGCACGCTGCATCAGCTCCAAGGGTTCAAGATTGGTCAGTGCGTGCTGGCAAAACGCTTCAGCGGGAAATGCCTTGTGCACATTCAGAATGTTCTGGGCCAGGCACTCGATTGACTCCTGGTTCATCAAGACCTTCAGCGGTGTGCCTTTTTGAATCGCGTTGGGTGCCAGTGGAACGGTGGGAGGACGTGGCTGCATTGGCTTCTTGATAAGTGGCGCGGCTGGCGGGGATCGAACCCACGACCCTTGGCTTCGGAGGCCAAGGGGAAAAGATGTATCTTATTTAACTTATTTTCGTCAGAAACAACCTTAATAGGTGCTTTCAAGACCCTCTGAATTTTTATACTCTGTTGCTTTCACACACAAACTGTGAGATAACACCATTTAACGTCTCGGCACTATTTCGCTATTTTTGTGGTTTTTGGAGTCTCGGCCCACTTTGCGGCACA
>JAHJCM010000075.1 GCA_018812945.1 Gammaproteobacteria bacterium
CAATCAGCCCCTTCACCCACACAAATGACTGAAAAGTCACCAGAAAACACATGGGAATTGAACGTTTGTTTGAACCGCCCGTTCTGGGCCAGCCCACCCCGGTCGCCCCTGGCGTTTTGTGGCTGCGTTTGCCACTGCCTTTTGCGCTCGACCACATCAATGTGTGGCTGATCGAAGAAGAAAACCAGTACACCCTGGTGGACTGCGGCGCGGGCCTGCCCGATGTGGCCGCCATGTGGGAAGAAATCGAACAAACCCTGTTTGTGCGCAAACCCTTGGGCCGCATTATCGTGACCCATGCCCACCCCGACCACATTGGCATGGCCGGCCCACTGGCCCGCCGCCACGGCGTGCAGGTGCACATGTCGACGGGCGAGTACTTCATGGCGCGCGGCCTGTGCGCCAACCTGCCGGGCTTTGATGCCAACACGCTGGCCGCCTTCATGGGCAGCCACGGCCTGGTGAACGAGAAAAAAGCCGATGAAACCCTGGAAGCACGCGGCGGCATGTTTTCGCGCCTTGTGCCGGAACCCCCACTGAACTACCGACGCATTCAGCACGGGGATGAAATCGAGATTGGAGGCCATCTGTGGCAATGCCATGCGGGTTTCGGTCACAGCCCCGAACACATCAGCCTGGTGTGCAAAAGCCTGGATTTGATGATCAGTGGGGACATGCTCTTGCCCACCATCTCCACCAATGTCAGCGTGTATGGCATTGAACCCGAAGGCAACCCGCTGCTGTTGTTTTTACAATCCGTACAGCGCATGGCGCAACTGCCCAACAGCCTCACCGTGCTTCCCTCTCATGGCGTGCCTTTCAAAGGTGTACACGACCGGTGCGCCCAATTGCTGCGCCACCACGATCACCGGCTCAATGAACTGCTGGAAGCCATCAAGGAAAAGCCCTTGACCGCCCGCCAGGCCATTGCCGTGTTGTTCAGGCGCGAGATGGATGGCCACCAGATGAGCTTTGCCATGGGTGAGGCCGTCGCCCACCTGCACTACCTGTGGTACAAAGGTTTGGTGAAACGTTTGACCATTGAAGGTGTGTGGACATTTCAGGCTGTTTAGACGCCAGCCAGCCCTTTAAATTTGTAAAAACGACCCCATTTCCATTGTTGACCCAATTTTGCAGCACACAGCACCATGAACAAAGCAGCCCACAACATGATCCCAGTCACCATCCTCACCGGTTTTCTGGGCAGTGGAAAAACCACCTTGCTCAACCGAATCCTTAAAGAAAACCATGGCATGAAAATCGCCGTGATTGAAAATGAATTCGGCGAAGAAGGTGTCGACAACGACTTGCTGATGCAAAACGATCAGGAAAACATTGTTGAGATGAACAACGGTTGCCTGTGCTGCACCGTGCGCGGCGACCTGGTGCGTATTCTTGGCGAAATGGCCGCCAAACGTTTGGCCGGCGAACTCAAATTTGATCGCGTGGTGATCGAAACCACTGGCATGGCCGACCCAGGCCCGGTTGCCCAAACCTTCTTTGTCGATGATTTGGTGGCCGAAAGCTTCGTTCTGGACGCGGTCATTACCGTGGTCGACGCCAAGCATGGCATGCAGCAACTGGATGAACACCGCGAAATTCAGCAACAGGTGGGCTTTGCCGACCGCATTTTGCTGTCCAAAACCGACTTGTGCACGGAAGACGAAGTCACTGCGTTGAAACGCAGGCTGGTTAAGATGAATGCCCGCGCTGAAATGATGATCTCGGAATTCGGCGTAGCCCCAATCGACAAATTGCTGGATGTGCGTGGCTTCAACCTGAATTCCATTCTCGACATTGCGCCCGACTTTCTGGACGAAGACAAGCACGTTCACAACGACGAAATCCAAAGCTTCGTGTTCAAAAGCACCAAGCCGTTTGATGGGCAGAAGTTTGAGGAATTCATGGGCTCGGTCACCCAGGTTTATGGCCCCGACATGCTTCGCTACAAAGGCATCTTGAACATCAAGGCCAGCGACCGCCGCGCCCTGTTTCAAGGCGTTCACATGCTGATGGGACTGGACTGGGGCAGAAAATGGGACAGTGCCGAGAAAAAAGAAAGCAAAATCGTGTTTATTGGGCGTAAACTCCCCAAGGAATTTATCACCCAAGGGTTAGAGCTTTGTCTAGCCCGATGGCGGATATACTGGTATATAGTCAATAAAAAACCAAAGGACTAGAGGCTGTGCTATGACCACTGAGAAAACGCCCGTCATCACTGAGAAGCAATTGCTCGCGATGAAAGAAGACGATTACATGAACGAGGTGCAGCTTGCCTTTTTCCGCCAGCGCTTGCAGGAAATGGAAAAGGAACTGCTGGCCAACGCAGGTGAAACCACGGAGCACCTGCGTGAAACTGTAGTGGTTCCTGACCCTGCAGACCGCGCCACCATTGAAGAAGAGCATGCGCTTGAGCTTCGTACCCGCGATCGTGAACGCAAGCTGTTGAAGAAAATTCAACAATCCATTCAAAAAATCGAAGCCGGCGAATACGGCTGGTGCGAAGAAACGGGCGACCCCATCGGTGTAGCCCGTTTGCTGGCCCGCCCCACTGCCACGTTGTCGCTTGAAGCGCAGCAGCGCCGGGAATTGAAGCAGCGTATGTACGGAGATTAATTCTCTCGATTTGCTGATGCATTACAAGAAAGCACGTTGACCCCTGGGTTGGCGTGCTTTTTTTACGTACTCAATGGCCGACCTATATACCCATTCGGCTTGGGTTCCGATCTCTCGCGGTGCGTTAACTGCCCGATCGGCTTGGGTTCCGATCTCTCGCCAGAAAACCTGTTGATCCCTTGCTGAGCCTTGCGATGCCTGAGAACG
>JAHJCM010000076.1 GCA_018812945.1 Gammaproteobacteria bacterium
CACAAGCAACCCATGCCGAGTTGAGCAAAGAACCCCTCGGGTTACACCCAAGTGGCACAAACCCGTCCACATGCGACACTGCTTTAAGTCACCACAAGAACAAAACCATGTCACCCAATCACCTTTCCCCGCCGCCCCTGCGGATGTCATTCATCATCTGGGGCCTGGCTGCTGCTTTTTACCTGTTCGGTTTTTTCCAGCGCGTTACACCCGGCGTGCTTACCGAAGAACTTAGCACCACATTTGACCTCAGCCGCGCAGCGCTGGGGAACCTGTCTGCGTTTTACTTCTACTTTTACGCCGCCATGCAAATACCCGTCGGCCTGCTGGTCGATCGAATCGGTCCCCGCAAAATTTTGACTGCGGGCTGCATACTCGGCGGTGTTGGCGCGCTGATGTTCGGCTTTGCGCCCACTCTGGGTTGGGCCGCAGTGGGTCGTGGCCTGGTCGGTGGTTCAGTTGCAGTGGCTTGGGTTTCCATGCTGATGTTGGTGGCCCAGTGGTTTTCGCCAGCGCGTTTTGCAAGCATGTCGGGCGTTAGCCTGGCCGTGGGCACCATGGGTGCGGTACTGGCCGGCGTGCCCTTGCGTGCGCTTTCTGATTTGTTTGGCTGGCGCGTGGTGATGGGTGCCAGCGGAATTATTGCTGTGGTTCTGGGCTTGCTCATCTGGATTTACGTACGCGACATGCCCTCACAACGCGGCTACAAAAACCACGTCGCCAAACGCCCCGCGCATGAAGTCACCTTGCCTTTGCTCACCGCCTTGGGCCACACACTTCGCTTTCCCGCCGTGTGGTTGATTTTCTGGATTCCCAGTGGCGTGTGCGGCGCCATTCTTACGTTCACCGGCCTGTGGGGCGTGCCCTACCTGACCACCTGGTATGGACTCAGCGTGAAAGAGGCCTCACTGATCATCACCGGCATGCTGATCGCGTTTGCCGCCGGTAGCCTGTTTTTTGGAGCACTTTCCGACAAACTCAAACAACGCAAGTTGCCCTATTTTTTGGGTGCAATTTTTTCCATCAGCGGCTTCATTGTTCTGGGTATTCAACCTGAACTTCCGATTGCACTTGTTTCCGTTTTACTTTGGGCCACGGCCTTTGGTGGTGGCTCCATGGTGCTGAGCTTCGGTTACGTCAAAGAGTCCGTACCGCACCATTTGGGCGCAACCGCAGTGGGTATTGTGAACCTGGGTGTGATGGTCGGCCCACTGGTGCAGCAACCCGTGCTGGGTGCAATTCTTGACCACTATGCGGCTGCAGAAAACATCACCGGCGCCTACTCAAAAGCCGGCATGACCGTGTGCATGCTGGTGCTGGCGGTGTGGGTAGGCACATCAATTGTCAGTTTGATGTTGAGCCGCGAAACTCACGCAAAGCCCAGATTCGCGTGATCATCCCAGCCACCTCGACAGCGGATTTGCCTGTTTCGCACATTCAAGAGAACCGCCCCTTGTGAATTCATTCGCAGCGTTTGGCGAATAGCCAACACCGAGACTCGGCCATGTGTTTTGCCGTATATGGACGCCTCCGATTGCGCAAGGGTTTATTGGTATTGCTCTGACCTGACTCGAATCAAGGATGCAGCCGTATATTCGGACCTTTATCGCGGCCCTTTTCTAGCCGCTGTCCATGATGGATTCCGCCGGTGAGATCCCTACCGAGCTCCCGCATCGACGCTTTGTGCGCCATGCTTGGCAAAAATCGGGCCCCTCTCACCCCGGTTCCTTTACCGGTCATGCCATTCAATGCCAACTGCAACCTATGCAGCAAACTTTAGCTTCTCTTCCAACTACCTTTCACAACAACTTGGTCTGAACGCGCCTAAAAGTAATTCTCAAGCAGCCCGCCGTGGCTGCGCCTCATAACTGTGACCGTGCGCCATCACTGACCAAGCGATTCTGGCATTGCGATTGGCAATGGCCAGACTCACCACGTTCACATGCTTGCGCTGTTTAAGCTGTTCAATCCAGGGATCGTACCTTTTTGATGAACTGCGCTCGATACCGCATAGCACCGAGCGTGCGCCATGAACCAGAAGGCAACGCAGGTAACTGTCTCCGCGTTTGCTCACGCCCAACAATTTGGCCTTGCCCCCGCTGCTGTGTTGGCCTGGCACCAATCCCAGCCATGCGGCCAAAGACCGCCCGTTTTTAAATGACTTCACATCGCCCACGCTAGCAGCCAGCGCACTGGCGCTCAGTGGGCCTATACCCGGAATCGTTTGAAGGCGTTGGGCCACAGGATCATGGCTGATTGCTTGAACAATCAGTTTGGTGATGGCCTCAATGCGCTCGTTCAGACCCAACAACTGGCCCCGCAGTAGCTCAATCAATTCGACAAACACCGCGGGCAGTGTTTCGCGGGCCTGCTCCAGTTGGGCGGGCAAATTGGCCAGCAATTGGTGTGGCCCCTGTGGACTGACCCAGCCAAATTCACCCATCAAGGCGCGGATCTGATTAATTTGCGCGGTTCGGGCCCGTATCAGCCCTTGCCTTGCCCTGTGCAAGGCAAGGGTGCTTTGCTGCTCAATCGTCTTGATTGCAACGAAGCGCATGGTGGGCCGGGCGGCTGCTTCGCAGATGGCGTGAGCATCGGACACATCGTTCTTGGAGCCTTGCACAAAGGGCTTTACAAACTGCGGGGCAATTAGCCGAACCTGGTGGCCAAGCTTGCTCAGTTCACGGGCCCAGTGGTGGGCGCTGCTACAGGATTCCATTGCAACGAGTACAGGCGGCAGGTTCACAAAGAACGACAGAAACTGTGCGCGCTTGAGTTGCTTGCGCAACACCACGCGCCCCTGTGCATCAGCCCCGTGCAATTGAAACACATTCTTGGCAAGATCCACGCCGATTGTTGTAATCTCTCCCATAACGCCTCCTCCTTCTCAAGTGGAATGTAACGACTCTCACTTTGGCACACTGATGCCGATTTAGGTTGGAGGCGTCCATTCCATTGAGCGAGGTGAGTCAGGGTGAATATCAAAAAGGGAAATACAGGTTTTCTGGCGAGAGAGCGGAACCCAAGCC
>JAHJCM010000077.1 GCA_018812945.1 Gammaproteobacteria bacterium
AATCTGGAGCGTTTTTACCCATGTGGTCTGCCGAATTGTTGCGAGCCCGCTTTGCCATGGCCGATTTGCCTTGGCAGCCCGAGCCGCTTGAAGAACGTTTTTTCAAAGACCGCGACCCCGCCGATGCCGCCGTACTGGTGCCCCTGGTTCAGCGGCAAGATGACCTTTATGTGTTGCTCACTCTGCGCACCGCCCACCTGAATGACCATGCTGGGCAAATCAGCTTTCCGGGAGGCCGGTGTGAACCTGACGATGGTGGCCCGATAGAAACTGCCTTGCGTGAAACCGTGGAAGAAACCGGACTGGCCCGAGAGTTCATCGAAGTGCTGGGCACCATGCCGGTTTACCAGACTGCGACCAATTTCATGGTGACGCCTGTGGTGGCCTTGGTTAGGCCAGGTTTTACACTAATGCCCGATGCATTCGAGGTGGAAGAGGTATTCGAAGTCCCGCTTTCATTTCTCATGAATGTTGAAAACCATCAACAACGCAGCCTGCACACCCCCATGGGCGAGCGTACCTTCTACGCCATGCCCTATAACTCACCCGAGAGCGGAAAAAACTATTTCATCTGGGGTGCCACAGCGGCCATGCTTCGCAACCTTTACCATTTTCTGAACGCGAAGGCGTAACACCTTGTCCTATCTTGCCCTGCTCATCGCCGTGGTGTGTGAAACCTTCTTGCCCGATGGTTTGTTCACGCGCGCTCGAGACTGGGTGGATCGTTTTAACCAGGAACTTGAAATTAATCTGGAAGCCTTGGGGGCACCGCGCTACGCGCACCTGCAATGGCTGGTGCCACTGCTGATCTGGGTATTGGGTGTGTACTTTTTGTATCAGGTGCTTTGGATTATTTCTCCGCTTGCCGCTGGTTTTCTCAGTGTGTTTTTGCTGTTGTATGGTTTGCGATTTCGGCACTTTGCCGTGGTGTTTACCAATGCCCAGTTGTTTTTGAACCAAGGCGACTTTTTCCGCGCCCGTGAATTGCTGCTCACCTGGATGAAAGAATACGATGGCAGCGAGCCCGTTGTTCATCGGCCTGGCGAATTGGTTTTCCATGCCATCTACCACGGCACGGAGCGTGCTTTGCGCCAGTACTTCAGCTTGTTTTTCTGGTTTCTGGTATTGCCTGGGCCCATGGGTTTGGTGGTGTACATGATGGCGCACTGGAGTGTGATCCGGGAGCGCGATGTGTGGCAGGCTCAGGCTTTTGCGCATGAGCGCCCCACCATGCAAGAGGCTTGGGAAAGCAACAAACTGAAGGCGGCGATCAGCCCGCGCTTTATCCTGTTTGCCATGGAATGGTTGCCAGCCCGTCTGTTGGCATTGACTGTGGGTTTGGTCGCCCAGCTAGACGATGCCGCCCTGGCTTGGCGAACCGCAAAAAATCACAGCCGTTTCTCCAATAGGGCGCCGCTCACAGCCGTGTTTTTTACGGCAGTAGGACTAGTAGGTGGTGCGGCATTTGACCCTGCATCCAAAGCCGCATCAGAAGGGCAATTGTTGAGTGAAGAAAACCAAGTGCAGGCGTTGCAGCAGTTTCGTCAGCTTGTGTTCAAGTGCGCTGTAGTGTGGTTAATGGCAACGCTGGTGTTTGCCATTCTGGGTTGGTTGCCCAGCAGCATGCTTTAATGCGTCAGTAGCTTTGGCTGGCCTCTTGCAACTCGGCTTTCAACATTTGGTATAGCGCATACCGAGCTGGGCTCAAGGTACCGTCTTCCAGTCCGTTTTTCACAGCGCAATCGGGTTCACGTTTGTGCTGGCAGTTGGCAAACCGGCATTTGTTGCCTTCATCGCGAATGTCATTGAAGGCATTCAGCAAATCCGATTCACTCAGGTGGTGCAAACCAAATGCCTGAAATCCGGGCGAATCAATCAACTCCAAACCTTCTTCTCCAAAATGCATTTGGGTGTGGGTGGTGGTGTGTTTGCCTGCATTCAAGGCCATTGAAATTTCATTGGTTGCCGCCAATGCACCGGGTATTAACAAGTTGATCAAGGTTGATTTACCCATGCCCGATTGCCCTAGAATCAAGGTGCGTTTTCTTTCCAGCAAGGGGCGCAACAGCGTCTCGGTTTCGGCGGGTCGTTCGGTCACGCTAATGTAGTATGTTGGCACTTCACCCAAGGTGATTTCAAACAATTCCTGTTCAACTGCTTCGAGCGTTTCGGAATCGCCTTCGAGAATATCTACCTTGTTGAACAGAATGGTGAGGGGTACTTCCGCATGTTTGCAGGCAGTCAGCGTGCGTCCCAAAAGCTCGGGCGAGTAGGGCGGGCTGATGGCGAGTATCAGCAGCACGCCATCCAGGTTTGCTGCAAACATTTTGCTTTTCAGTGCGTCTGATCGGTACACCAGGTTCTTGCGTGGCTGAATGTCTTCCACCCAGGCTTGCATGTCGCCGCTGGGCAAAATGACGATTTCATCGCCCACCGCCACGTCCCGGCGCTTGCCTTTGCCGTACACCTGCCAAATGGTTCCGCTGTCGTCGCGTGCCAGAAAATGGCGCCCGTAGCTGGCCACCACCAATGCATTCAGCAAATCCGGATTGCCTGAGTTTTTTCCATGGTTGCCGGTTTGTTTGCCCTTGTAAGTGGGGCGCACCCTGTTAAGAGATGAATTAGCCAATGTGTTTCAGCGCATCATCAAGTTTGGCCGCACAAGCCCAGTCGTTGTTGGTAATGCCGTTTGCGCTGTGGGTGTTCCAGCGCACTTTGACCCGGTTGTAGCTAAACGTGACTTCCGGGTGGTGGTCTTCGTCGTCGGCCAAATGAGTGATGGCATGCACTGCAAGCTTCACGCCTTCGAAGTTGGCAAAGGCATATTGTCGCCAAAGGTTCAAGGCATGCTCTCCCTTGGCATCAAAT
Organism: Gammaproteobacteria bacterium; assembly: GCA_018812945.1. Classification (GTDB taxonomy): domain Bacteria; phylum Pseudomonadota; class Gammaproteobacteria; order Burkholderiales; family Burkholderiaceae_B; genus Limnobacter. Next base: position 2,869 of record JAHJCM010000077.1, read on the forward strand.
TCAACAGACCAGTATTCAAACTCGTCCAACTGCGCTTCAATCTCGTCAGCGCTCCATGCATGGCCTTCACCCAAGTTTTGGCAGTGTACATGCAGCCAGTCTGCCAGTGGGCGAGCAGGGTGCGGCGTGTTCATGGTGCTCATTGGGCGCCTTGCAAGCTGTTCAAACGGCTGATTCGAATGGACGCAGGCGGGTGGCTGTCGTAAAACGCAGAATGCAATGGATCAGGCGTGAGCGTGGACGCATTGTCCTGATACAACTTCACCAAAGCGCTTACCAAGTGTTGAGGAGCGCTTTGCTGTGCAGCATATGCATCTGCCTCAAATTCATGTTTGCGGCTGAGCCAAGACATCACCGGGCGAATCGGGAATGTGAAATAGGGTAGTACCATCATGAACAACACCAAAGCCATGGCTTGTGCACCATTGGCCAGGTCGGGGTTTACTCCCAGCTCGCTATAGAACCACGGTGTGTTGGCCAGAAGGCCAAGTACATAAAACATGACAAGACTGCCAATGCCTGAGAAAGCCAGGTGCTTCACGATGTGCTTTTTCTTGAAGTGCCCCAGTTCATGGGCCAACACCGCTTCAATTTGATCGTCATTCAAGCGAGAGAGCAGGGTGTCGAAAAACACGATTCGCTTGGCCTTGCCCATGCCGCTGAAGTAGGCATTGCCGTGGCTTGAGCGTTTGCTGCCATCCATTACAAACAAGCCGCTGGAATCAAAGCCACAGCGTTGTAGCAAATTCAGAATGCGCTGGCGGGTGGCGCCGTCTTCCAGTGGGGTGAACTTGTTGAAAATGGGTGCAATCACCGTGGGGAATAGCCACATCAACAACAGGCTGAAGCCAAACCACAATGCCCAGGCATAAACCCACCATTGCTGGCCAGCCTCACGCATCAGGTAAAGAACCGCGAACACCAGTGGGCCGCCAATCAAAGCACCCACCAGCAAGCCTTTCAGCCAGTCGCCAATGAACAGGCCTTTCTTCATTCGATTGAAACCGAAGCGCTCTTCAAGCACGAATTGTTTGTAGTAGGACAATGGCAAATCCAGCACGCTTCCAATGAAGCCCACCACGGCGATCAGCAGCAAACCCGCCAAGATACCCTCGGCGGCGGTGCTTGTGAAATTTTGAATCCATTGAAGGCCGCCCAGCAAGGTAAACCCCATCAGGATAGTGGCTTCAATCAGCACGTTGATCATGCCCAGACGGGTTTTTGCGATTGAATAGTCTGCCGCCTTTTGATGGTCTTGCAGGCTGATTTGCTCCCTGAACTCCGCAGGCACTTGCGCGCGGTTCAAGGCGATGTGCCGCACCTGGCGGCTGGCCAGGTAAAGGCGTAGTGCCACACTCAAAACTACTGCCAGAACAAAGACTTCAGTAAAAACCATTTCTCGCTACCACCCGTGATTAATTTGCGCTTCAATGCCTGTGAGA
>JAHJCM010000078.1 GCA_018812945.1 Gammaproteobacteria bacterium
GTCATTGCCATGTCGTTGGCATCAAAGCGCCCGTAGTGAAACAACAGAGCCACCAAGGCATCTGAAAACAGGCCCATGCCCACAGCCGCCGGTAACACCAGCACCACCGTCAAGCGCAAACCCCAGTCCATCAAACGTGAATATTCCTCATGGCTTCGTGTGGCCGCGGCAGAAAGCGACGGCAACAACACTGTGCCCAACGCAACACCCAACAAAGCAGTGGGAAATTCCATCAAACGATCACCATATGAAATCCAGGAGACACTGCCCTGCTCCAGATGCGACGCAATGTTGGTGTTGATGATCAAACTGATTTGCGCCACCGACACGGCAAGCGTTGCTGGCACCATGTTTTTCAGTACCCTCCGAACACGCTCATCCCCCCAAGCTGACTTAATAGCCCCCAACCCTGCAAAAGGATTAATCAGGCAATCGGTGCGCGCCAATCCGTACCACAGCACAGCGACCTGAAGAACACCACCTACCATCACCGCAACTGCAAACGCTTTCACTGCTTGATCAAAATGAGGGGCAAGAAGCAAAGCGCCTGCGATGAAGCTGATGTTCAGCAGCACGGGTGCAAAAGCTGGCAAGGCAAATGAACGGAAAGTATTCAGCAAGCCAGAAGCCAGTGCGACCATGGAAATCAGAAGAATGTAAGGAAACATCCACTGGGTCAGCAACACAGTGAGTTCAAACTGTTCACTGCCACGCCCCAGCCCGCTGGCCATACCCATGACCACCCAACTGCCCCCCAATACGCCCGCGACAACGATCAGCAACAAGGCGATGAACAACAGAGAACTGACTCGCCGGGCCAGATCGACAGCGGCTGATTTACCCTCCGTTGCATTGGTTTGGGACAAAATCGGAATAAAGGCCTGCGAAAAAGCGCCCTCGGCAAACAATCTGCGCAACAAGTTGGGAATTCGGAAAGCAATAAAAAATGCATCGGATTCGGCACCCGCCCCCAAAAGGCGCGCGGTGATTGTCTCTCGGATCAAACCGGTGATCCGGGAGAGCATGGTCATGGCGCTGACCGCAGCGGCCGACTTCAATAAATTCATATAGTGATTGTGAAAGGGCTATTATTTTGTTAAAATTGCGGGTTTTCGAATTCTACACCCCTTGGAGCCTCAGCAATATGGCCAACTCAGCACAGGCGCGCAAGCGCGCAAAACAAGCCGCCAAAGCAAATGCGCACAATTCAGCCATTCGCTCAGCGATGAGAACCGCAGTTAAAAAAGTACGCGCTGCTGTTGAAGCAGGCGACAAAGCAGCCGCTCAGGCAGTTTATCGCGAAACAACAAGCATTCTGGATCGCGTTGCAGACAAAGACCTGATCCACAAGAACAAAGCTTCACGCAACAAGTCACGCTTGTCTGCACTCGTGAAAGGCATGGCCGCCTAATACAGGCTTACACCCAGGCCTCAGGCCTAGACCCAAGCTTAAGCCTGCTCCACATGAAAAAGCCCCTTAATTGAAAGGGGCTTTTTGTGTTGCCTAGATACTGTTATTGAACCTGCTGTTATTAAACGTGCTGGTATTAAGCCGCTCGAACAAACCGCACTGCAAAACCTTACTGTTCCGGATCGGGCAACAAACAGGCATCCAACACCTGCAAGTCGTTGTCTCGCGCAAAGTTCAAAACAAATGTCATGGCCATGGGCTCGATGTCGCGCAAGCGCTCATCGATGACCACGCACTTCACTTTGTTCATGATGATTGGTTTGGCATAGGGGCTGTAGGCCAAGTGTTGCTGGCTCTGCTGGCGACCTGGCGGGCGGTAGCAGGACAGCACGCCGCACAGGCGCTCTGCCCAATCTGACGGACGAAAAGGTTTTCCCGTGGACGTTAGTCCGAGAATAAACAGTTCCTTGGGCTTGACCTTGGGTGGTTCAGCCATAACCAAATAGCTCCTGAGGTGTGGGTTCGCACCCCGACATGTAATTTTGATGTGTATTGTCGGGGTTGATTCTTACAATGTGCTGAAGAACCGGCGAGTGCTACTTACGCTCGATCGATGCGTGCGTAAGCTGAGTGGTTATGAATAGACTCGAAGTTCTCGGCTTCAACGGTGTACTGGCCCACCTGCTTGAACTTGTTCATGGCAATGGCCACATCACGCACCAGGTCTTCAACAAACTTGGGGTTGTCGTAAGCACGTTCCGTTACGTACTTTTCGTCGGGACGCTTGAGCAAACCATACAACTCGCAGGAGGCCTGCTGTTCAATCGCTGAAATAAACTGGGCGATGTCCACGTCTTCTTTCAACTGAACGCGGGCCGTGACATGCGAACGCTGATTGTGCGCGCCATATTCAGAAATTTTCTTGGAACAGGGGCACAAGCTGGTCACGGGCACGACGACCGTGAGGTAAATGTCTTGCCCTGCCTCAGTGGCGGAGCCTTCCAGTGTCAACTGGTAGTCCATCAAACTGGACACACCACTGATTGGCGCAACCTTGGACAGGAAATAAGGCAGCTCCATCTTGATGCGACCGGAAGGTGCGTCCAGGCGCTGCAACATTTCTACCAGCATGGCGCGGAAGCCACTAACCGTCAGCACATTGCCTTGTGCTTCTTCGAGCAGGGCAATAAAACGAGACATGTGTGTGCCTTTTTGATCGGCAGGCAGAAACACGGTCATTTCGAACTCGGCCACGGAGGGCATCGGCTTTTGGCCTTTAAGTTCAATCAGAACTGGATATTTGACAGAACGAATACCCACCGATTGGATTGCAATGTGGCGGGTGTCGATGGTGCTTTGGACATCGGGAATGGCCTGGTCAATTGGGGTGGTGGCCACGGCATTCTCCAAGCCTTTGTCACGTGTATTCATAACTTCCTCATGTGTTCGCGGCACGCCCTGTTACATGGCGTACCACATTGGTGTGGCGATCGAAGAGCTCGCCATAGTGCTGCTTGATGGACGTTTGTATGCCTTGGGCGTCCAATCCAAGATTCTTGAGCAGGAGAACAGGGTCTCCATGGTCGATGAATTCATCGGGCAAGCCGAGTTGCAAAACTGCATTGTTAAAGCCTTGGGCATGCAAGTGTTCGGTCACGGCTGAACCTGCGCCACCCATGATACAGCCCTCTTCCACGGTCACAAAGCTGTAGCGCTGCTCGGCAAACCTTTGTAGCAATTCGGCATCAATGGGCTTGACCCAGCGCATGTCCACCACAGTGGCACCCAGCGCTCGGCCAGCCTCAAGGCTTGGTTCACACATGGAGCCAAAAGCCAAAATTACAAGTTTGTGCTCCGATTCATCGGGCGAATAACGCACAATTGCCTTGCCAATTTCAAGAGAATCGAGCGATTCGTCAGCGACCACACCGGGGCCCATGCCGCGCGGGTAGCGAACCGAGGCGCAGCCGGGATAGTGATAAGCGGTTGTGAGTAATTTGCGACACTCATCCTCGTTGGAGGGAGCGGCGATCACCATGTTGGGAACGCAACGCAGGTAAGCAATGTCGTAATTGCCCGCATGGGTCGCTCCGTCAGCACCCACCAAACCGGCGCGGTCCAGCGCAAAGGTTACATCCAGATTCTGCAAGGCCACATCGTGAATCAGCTGATCGTAAGCGCGTTGCAAAAATGTGGAATAAATGGCCACGACGGGTTTCATGCCCTCGCACGCCAGGCCGGCTGCGAATGTGACTGCATGTTGTTCTGCAATACCGACATCAAAATAGCGTGACGGAAAACGACGCTCGAATTCAACCATACCGGAACCCTCGCGCATGGCAGGGGTAATGCCCACCAGTTTGCGATCGGATTGCGCCATGTCGCACAGCCACTTGCCAAAAATCTGGGTGTACGTGGGCGGCTTGGGTGTGGTCGATTTTTGAATACCGATGCTGGGATCGAACTTGCCCGGGCCATGGTAAAGCACAGGGTCTTGCTCAGCCAGCTTGTAGCCTGCCCCTTTCTTGGTAATAACATGCAAGAAGATCGGGCCTTTCATTGCACGCAGGTTTTGCAGCGTGGGCACAAGTGCGTCCAGATCGTGACCATCGATCGGGCCGTAATAGTTAAAGCCGAATTCCTCGAACAGTGTGGCTGGGCTCATCATCCCTTTCACATGTTCTTCCAGCCTGTGCGCCAGTTCATACAAGGGCGGAGCCACGCCCAAAATACCTTTGCCGACTTCCTTCACATTGTTCAACATGCGGCCAGACAACAATTTCGCCAGGTACTTGTTCAGCGCACCCACGGGTGGCGAGATGGACATATCGTTGTCATTCAAAATGACCAGCAAATCAATGTCGGGCATCACACCTGCATTGTTCAGGGCTTCGAAAGCCATGCCGGCTGTCATGGAGCCGTCGCCAATTACGGCAATGTGTTTGCGGTTCACGCCCAGGTTGCGCGAGGCAACCGCCATGCCAAGAGCAGCCGAAATCGAGGTACTGGAATGTGCAGTGCCAAACGCATCGTATTCAGATTCCGAACGCTTGGGAAAGCCCGAAATACCGCCGTACTGGCGCAAGCCGGGCATGGCATCGCGCCGGCCAGTCAAAATTTTGTGGGGGTAGGTTTGGTGGCCCACGTCCCACACCACGCGATCATTCGGGGTGTTGAACACATAGTGCAAAGCCACAGTCAATTCAACCGTGCCCAGGTTGGACGACAAATGCCCACCTGTTTTTGCGACTTGCTCCACGATGTAATTGCGCAACTCGTCGGCCAGCTTGGGCAGCTGGTTTTCAGACAGTCGCCGCAGGTCTGCGGGGCAATCAATTTTTTTCAGCAGATCGGTCATGATTTCCGGTTTGTAATCAGTTCTACAAGGGTTTCCAGCGGCGCGCGGCGCGGGGCAGCAATAACCTCGCAGGCTGTGAAAGCCTGTTCTCGCAGCCGGGCCAAAAGTGCTTTGGCTTCGCCCAGGCCCATCAAACTCACCATGGTGGGTTTGTTGTTCAGTGCGTCTTTGCCCGATGTTTTACCGAGCACGTCGCTGGTGGACTCCACGTCTAATATGTCGTCAATTACCTGATATGCCAAGCCCAAACAATGGGCATAGGCCTCTAATCCATTCTTCTCAACGGCCGAAAGACCGGGGTTGCTGGCATAGCCCATACGCACCGAAGCCTTGATCAGGTCACCGGTTTTTCGGGCGTGCATGTGCTCCAGCGCGTCCAAATCCATGGGCTTGCCCACATGCGCAAGATCAATCGCCTGCCCTGCCGCCATGCCCTGCAAGCCGGACGCACCGGCCAAAGCAGCAATTTGCTGCATTCGAACATGCACACTGCCTTGTACCGATTCAGCAAGCCATTGAAAAGCAGCCGTTTGCAGTGCATCGCCTGCCAGCAAAGCAAAGGCCTCGCCGAATTTGACATGGCAAGTGGGTTTGCCACGGCGAAGTACATCATTGTCCATGCTGGGCAGATCATCGTGCACCAGGGAATAGGCGTGCATGGCCTCAATGGCGCAAGCCGCATCGGTCAAATCATTCACTGACGTACCAACTGCGTGCCCCGCCGAAAACACCAACATGGCTCGCAGGCGCTTCCCACCGTCGAGCAAAGCGTACTCCATCGCATCGTTCAATACTGCGGAAGGTCCTTTGTATTGCTCAAGCTTTGACGCCAGCGCCAGCTCCAGACCAGCGCGGGTTTCATCGAACCAACTCAATTGATGTGTTTGCGCTGCGGTCACTGATCACCTTCTTCAGCGGGTTTGTTCAGGCTTTGTTCAATCTCTGTCACTTCCTTGCGCACCTGGCTCAGGCGGTCCCTGCAGTACTTCACAAGATAGGCACCGCGCTTGTAGTCAGTCAAAAGTTGATCGAGACCCAGGTTCTGGGAATCCATGACGTTCACCAAAGCCTCCAGTTCTGCAACTGCAGCCTCAAAGGATTCAGGAACTGCCTGCTGGCCATCCACTTGTGCGGTTTTCGGTTTGCTCGGGCTCATTGTGCTGCGTGTCGTCGTGCAAAGTCTTCCATTTTACTGCGACTTTGCCCAAAGGCGAAAAGTCTTTGGCCGGAATGCAGACTAAAGGGTACAATCCCACTTTCTCTTTTTGTTCAACAGGTTAATTTGCATCAGTGTCGATCACGGACACTGTTGGAGGAGGTCCCCGGGATCATGTCCGATTTGAGTGATTTGTCCAATGTGTCGCATGCAGTGACGCAGTCAAGTTTGCAGCCTCATGTTTCAGCGTATTTCAATGAACATGTTTTGAAGGATGAAATCCAACTACTCTATCGAGACGGACCGGGTTACGTCGGCCATACCCTTTGGGTGCCCGAGCGCGGCGACTGGAGGTCACTTCCGTGGGAAGGCGACGGCCGCATTCTGGTGAACAATGGCTCGGAAATCGAGCTTTTGTCCAATGTGTGTCGCCACCGCCAGGCCATCATGCTGAAAGGCCACGGTAACTCAGACAATATTGTGTGCCCCCTGCACCGCTGGACCTACGACTTGAAAGGCGAGCTGTTGGGTGCACCCCATTTTGCGCAGCAGCCTTGTACAAAACTTCAGTCCTATCCTCTTCAGAACTGGCGCGGTCTGCTATTCAATTCCGGGCGTAACGTGCTTGAGGAGCTGAAGAATGTTCCGTTTCTGGAAGAAATTGACTTCTCGGAATTTCAACTGGATTCCGTAAAAACCAATGTGCTGCCCTACAACTGGAAGACCTTCATTGAGGTTTATCTGGAGGATTACCACGTTGAGCCCTTCCACCCAGGCCTTGGCCAGTTTGTAAGTTGCTCGGATTTGCAGTGGTACTACGGCGAGAACTGGAGCGTGCAATCGGTGGGTGTGAAAGCAGGCCTACGTCGCCCGGGCACGCCGGTGTACAGGCAATGGCACGAAGCCGTGAAAAAGTTTAGCAACGGTGTAGAGCCCAAGTACGGCGCAATCTGGTTTTGTATGTATCCCAACATCATGGTGGAGTGGTACCCGCACGTGCTCGTGGTGTCTACCCTGCACCCGAAGGGTCCACAAGAAACCCTGAATGTTGTGGAGTTTTATTACCCGGAAGAAATTCGCCTGTTTGAAAGGGAATTTGTGGAGGCTGAACAAGCAGCCTACATGGAAACTGCCTTGGAAGATGACGAAATTGCGGAACGAATGGATGAGGGACGAAAAGTATTAATGGAACGGGGCGAGCATGACGCAGGCCCCTATCAAAGCCCGATGGAAGATGGCATGGCGCACTTTCACTCCTGGTATGGGGCTCAAATGAACCCCACTCACCACCAGTCCGGGAAACTGAAAAAAACCTTCTGACCTGTAAAACCACGCGTCGTCAAAATCAATATCGCGATTTGTATTTTTGTTCAATCTTTTTCTGGTACATTGATTAGACAAAAATAAAACTCTGGATATATTTAGATGATGCGTGGCTCCAATTCCTTGGACGGGCCCGTTGTACGTAGTGGCGGCCCCGCCTACCAGCAAATCAGTGAAGTTCTGACCGATGAAATTTTCAGGCAAACCTGGAAAGTCGGTGAACCACTGCCCAATGAAAAAAAA
>JAHJCM010000079.1 GCA_018812945.1 Gammaproteobacteria bacterium
GCTGGGTATGTACTCAAATAGGTGACGGATCGATCAAGCGCCATAGGATCCTACTATTATAGGCAACTAACTACAAATTAAAGAGATTGGACGGTTTGATGAGCGCCTTGCGTCAAGAAATGTTGAAAAAATGGCTGGCAGGCCTGAATGGGTTCGAGTTAGACCTGCAAACCTTGCAGGCTGCATCCAGCGATGCCAGCTTTCGCCGGTATTTTCGGGTTGGCGAAGCCAATAACGTGCGAACCCTGATTGTGATGGACGCACCGCCTGACAAAGAAGATGTTCGCCCCTTTGTGCATGTGGCGAGTTTGCTCCGAGCAGGTGGCTCCAGGGCGCCGCAAGTATTGGCGCAAAATCCGGAAGAAGGTTTTTTGTTGCTTCAGGACTTCGGCAATACGACCATGTTGCAGGGCCTGAACGCTCAAGCTGAACAGAAAGACGCTTTTTACATGCAGGCACTGCATGACCTGGTGCAGTTGCAAGCCAACACCCGCACCGAAGGCATACCTGCTTACAGTGCCGACAAATTATTGCTGGAAATGAATTTGTTCGATGAATGGTATGTGGGCAAGCATTATGGCGCTGAGCTGACCGATCAGGAACGCAACTGGCTTGAGAGCATCAAAGGCATGCTGATTCAAAGTGCTTTGTCTGAACCCCAAGTGTTTGTCCACCGCGACTACCACAGCCGCAATTTGATGCTGACTAGCCAAGCGGGGGCAGCGCCCCAATTCGGTATTCTGGATTTTCAGGACGCGGTAAAGGGCCCCTTGAGCTACGACCTGGTCAGCATTCTGCGCGACGCCTACATTGAATGGCCCGAAGAACAAACCCTGGACTGGACCGTGCGTTACTGGGAGGCTGCCCGCAAGGCTGGCTTGCCCATTTGCGAAGACCCCGGTGAGTTCTATCGCCAGTTCGATTTTATGGGCCTGCAACGTCATTTGAAAATTCTGGGTATCTTCGCGCGCCTGAACTACCGCGACGGCAAGGCCCAGTACTTGAATGACCTGCCAATGGTGTTGCGTTATGTACGCCTTGTGGCGGGCCGATACATCGCGTTCAAGCCCCTGCTGCTGTTGCTTGATCGCCTTGAAAACAAGGCTGTAAAAGTGGGGTTTACGTTTTAAATGAAGGCAATGATATTGGCTGCGGGGCGTGGCGAACGCATGCGCCCATTGACTGACCATTGTCCCAAACCCTTGTTGCCCGCGGGTGGTAAACCTTTGTTGCAGTGGCATATAGAGGCCCTGGCGGCGGGGGGTATTACCAGCATTGTGATCAATCACGCGCATTTGGGACGCCAAATTGAAAGCCACTTTGGCGATGGTTCAGCCTTTGGGGTGCAGATAAGTTACTCAGCCGAGGCCAGCGCGCTTGAAACCGCCGGCGGTATTCGCAAAGCCTTACACCATCTTGGAAATGAACCATTTCTGGTGATTAACGGCGATGTGTCTTGCGAATGGCCGGTCGATAGGGCCTTGCAGGTTGCCAATCAATGGCAGCAAGACCAGTTGGCTTACCTGGTGATGGTCCCCAATCCATTACACCATCCGACCGGTGATTTTGCGATACAGGGCAGTCTGGTCAAACAGGCTGAACCGGGCGAGATCACATTCACATTTTCCGGGATCGGAGTGTATCACCCGAGTTTATTCAGTAAGCTCAGAGTTGACGAGGTTGCAAAACTCGCGCCCCTGTTGCGCCAAGCCATGGCTGCAGGCAAAGTACAAGGTGAGTTGTTCGACGGTTTCTGGATGGACATTGGAACACCAGAACGGCTTGAAGAACTCAACCAACGATTGAATTCAGCAAGGAAGCATTAGCATGAGCAGGTATCCTACCCACAATCCCCTCATTTACGCCAAGCGCCGAGAGCAACTGGCACGCCGTTTGAAGAAGATGGGCGGTGGTGTTGCGCTGGTGCAATCCGGCATGGAAGTGATGCGAAATCGCGATGCCGACTATGCATTTCGATCTGACAGCTATTTTTATTACCTGACAGGCTTTCCAGAACCCGAGGCCTGTCTGGCTTTGGTCGTGCCGCCCAACGGCGATTCCCGTGCTGTGCTGTTTTGCAGGGATAAAAACGAAGAGCGCGAAATTTGGGAGGGTTTTCGTTTTGGCCCCAAAGCAGCGCAATCGGCCTTCGGTATGCACGAGGCCTACAGTATTGAAGACCTTGAAGAGCATTTGATTGACACACTGGCCAATCAGCCGGCGGTGTTTTTGCGATTGGGTGAAGACGAAAGCCTGGAGGCGGCTGTGGCCGATGTGTTGAAAACCCTGCGTGGCAAAGCCCGCATGGGAATTTCAGCCCCATATGCAGTGCTTGATTTAAGCCACTCACTGGATGAAATGCGCTTGATCAAAGACAAAACCGAGATTGATATCATGCGCCGCGCGGCCCATATTTCCGCGCACGCGCACATTGCGGCGATGCAGGTATGCCAGCCGGGAAAGTTTGAATTTGAAGTGGAAGCAGAGTTGTTGTATCAGTTCCGCAAGAACGGTTCAGAAGCACCAGCTTACGGTTCAATTGTGGCCTCGGGAGCAAATGCCTGTGTGCTGCATTACCGGGCCAATGACGCGAAAATGCGCGATGGCGACCTGTTGTTGATTGATGCAGGTTGCGAACTGGATTGCTATGCATCCGATATCACCCGTACATTTCCGGTCAATGGCCAATTCAGCAAAGCCCAGCAAGCGGTGTATGAGGTGGTTTTGAATGCGCAATACGCGGCGATTGATGCCACCAAACCAGGCGCCCGTTTCAATGACCCGCATGACGCTGCCGTGAAGGTGCTGGCGCAAGGATTGATCGATTTGAAGCTGTTAAAAATGGGTTTGAATGAAGCCCTTGAAAGCGGTGCTTACAAACGTTTTTACATGCACCGCACCAGCCACTGGCTGGGCATGGATGTGCACGATTGTGGCAGTTACCGCGATCCGGCAGCCAAACCCGAAGACGGCGTGGCCCCGCACACCAGCCGCAAACTGGAAGCGGGCATGGTTTTGACGATTGAGCCTGGTTTGTACATTCGCCCTGGCAAAGGGGTGCCCAAGCAGTTTGAGAACATCGGTATTCGCATAGAAGACGATGCCTTGGTGACCCAGAAAGGTTGCGATATTTACACCGCCGATGCGCCTAAAACTGTGGCTGAAATTCATGCAACGATGAAAGCCCACAAAAAAACAAGCAGCAAGGCAGCCTGACAATTCCATGACCTCGCACACCGATTTTGATGTGGCCATTGTTGGGGCTGGCCCTGTGGGTCTTGCTTTTGCGGGCTGGCTGGCCAACACATGGGGCGACCGCGCCAATCGCATTGCCATTTTTGATGCCAAGCCTTTGGAAGCTTCCGCCCGAGATCCGCGTATTCTGGCTTTGTCCGATGCCACGCGTTTGCGCCTCGCATGCCTGGGGTTCCCAGCCGATGCCACACCGATTCACCATATTCATGTGTCAGAGCAATCCCGTTTTGGACAGGTGCGTATGAAGGCAGATGAACTGGGTTTGCGGGCCCTGGGCTGGACTGTGCGCTATGGTGATTTGGTGAACTGCTTGTCGACTTCGCTTGAACGACGAGGCGTGAAAATATTTCGCCCGGCCAATGTGAAGTATGCGCACCGAAGCGCAGTCGATTCTCTTGAAGTGCTTGAGCTTGAGGATGGCACCGAATACACGGTGAGCCTTCGAGTTGATGCTGAGGGTGGCTTGTATGGCGAGGCCGGCGAGCGTGATCAAGTGGTGGATTACGACCAATGGGCCTTGGTGAGCGAAGTCACTTTGCAAGTGGAACCTGGTTTGCTGGAAGGTGGTAATACACTGGCTTTTGAACGTTTCACCTCGGAAGGACCCTTGGCTTTGTTGCCTATTTCAACAGACCAGCAGCAATACTCATTGGTGTGGTGCGCCCCGCTCGCTCAGGTTCAAAAGCGATTAGCCAGCAGCGATGCCGAATTTTCGGCCGAACTTCGACAACAGTTCGGGCGCCGTATGTCCATCAAACACATTGGCCCCAGAAAAAGTTTCCCCTTGGGTATGAACTGGCGCGACAAACTGGTGCAGGGGCGTCGTGTGGCCATTGGTAACGCTGCCCAAATTTTGCACCCTGTGGCTGGGCAAGGCCTGAACCTGGGTTTGCGGGATGCCGTGCAGCTTTGCCGCGGTGTTGACCCGGCAACTGTTGCACAGGAACATCGCTTGACCCTGGCGCTGAACGAATTTGAGAAGTCGAGAGTGGCTGATCGGCAGGTGGTGGTTAAAATGACAGACTGGATGGTGAAAGGTTTTTCCAATCACAATCCTTTGCTGGGTGCAGGCCGACAAATGGCCTTGAACGTGATGGAATTCACGCCACCCCTTCGCAAGCAGTTTGCTGAATTAATGCTGTTCGGTCTGGCTGTTTAATCTGGAGCGTTTTTACCCATGTGGTCTGCCGAATTGTTGCGAGCCCGCTTTGCATGGCCGATTTGCCTTGGCAGCCCGAGCCGCTTGAAGAACGTTTTTTCAAAGA
>JAHJCM010000080.1 GCA_018812945.1 Gammaproteobacteria bacterium
CTGCGTTCAAAGCCCGACACTGGCGAATCTCCCTCACCAGGCAACTCACTGCTGGTTTCACCGCCCAATCGGCGGCGGTGTTTCGATCGCCTCGCCTTCAAGAAAACCTGCCCGTTTGAATTCACCCGCCACGGTCGGCCACGGGCCGGCACCGAGACTCGGCCCGCCCTTTTGCCGAGCGAGGTGAGTCAGGGTGAATATCAAAAAGGGATCAACAGGTTTTCTGGCGAGAGAGCGGAACCCAAGCCGATCGGGCAGTTAACGCACCGCGAGAGATCGGAACCCAAGCCGATTGAGCCACCAAGAAAGCAGCGAGAGATCAGCCCCCAATCCACAATAAGACGGTTATTCGCCTTCAATTCCACCGTTGAGAAAAACTAAAGTTTTCCATAATTGAACCGTTAACAACTTGATGGGCGGAATTGTGGCCTCCACCGCATTCTCTTTGGACTTCATAAAAGCAGGCTTGGCCGGCGACAAGGTAAAAACCTTGGGCGCGCCAATCTTCATCATCATGATTCTGGTCATGATGATTTTGCCTGTACCGCCTTTCGCGCTCGATCTGTTCTTTACATTCAATATCGCGCTCAGCCTTATGGTGCTGGTCGCAAGCCTTTACACCACACGCCCACTCGATTTCGCAGCTTTCCCCACCATCCTCTTGGTCACTACCCTGTTGCGTTTGAGTCTGAACGTCGCTTCAACCCGTGTGGTACTCATGCATGGCCATGAGGGTCCAGATGCTGCAGGCAAGGTGATTGAGGCCTTCGGCCACTTTCTGGTGGGCGGTAACCTGGCTGTGGGTATTGTGGTGTTTGTCATTTTGATGTTGATCAACTTCGTGGTGATCACCAAAGGTGCAGGCCGCATCGCCGAAGTATCAGCCCGTTTTACATTGGATGCCATGCCCGGCAAGCAAATGGCGATTGACGCCGATTTGAACGCAGGCCTGATCGCAGAAGACGAAGCCCGAAAGCGTCGTGCAGAAGTCAGCCAGGAAGCCGAGTTCTTTGGTTCAATGGACGGTGCCAGCAAATTTGTTCGTGGCGATGCCATGGCCGGTATCATGATTCTGATCATCAACATCATTGGCGGTTTCGCAGTGGGTGTGATGCAACACGACATGAGCTTTGCCGATGCAGGTACCAACTACGTGTTGCTGGCCATTGGTGACGGCTTGGTCGCCCAGGTGCCAGCGCTGGTCATTTCAATTGCGGCCGGTTTGGTGGTTGCGCGCGTGGGTCAGGGCCAAGACATTGGCACACAATTGGCTGGCCAGTTGCTCAAGTCCCCACAGGCAGTCGGCATCACCGCGGGCATCATGGCCCTGCTGGGTATTATTCCCGGCATGCCCAGTTTCGCATTCTTGTTGCTGGCTGCCGGGTTTGGCTATCTGGCGTATCACCTTTCCCTGAAAGGCAATATACAGAAAGTAGTGGCTACCACTGACGATCAGGCCAAAATCAAGGCCGCCACCACCGAAGCACAAGAAGCCACGTGGGACGACCTGGTGCCCATCGACACCATTGCGCTTGAAGTGGGTTACCGACTGATCGCCTTGGTGGACAACAAGCAAGACGGCGATTTGCTCAAACGAATCAAGGCCATTCGCAAAAAGTTTGCACAGGAAATCGGTTTCCTGCCACCGGCCGTGCATTTGCGCGACAACCTGGAATTGCGCCCCTCGGTGTACCGTATTTTGCTGAAAGGCGTGTGCATGGGCGAAGGTGAAGTGTTTCCGAACCAACACCTGGCCATCAACCCCGGCCGCGTCACCATGCAGTTGCCTGGCCCGCAAACCACCGACCCGGCATTCGGTTTGCCTGCTGTGTGGATTTCAGATGATCAAAAAGAGAAAGCCAACGCTGCGGGTTACACCGTTGTGGATGCTTCTACTGTGGTGGCCACGCACCTCTCACATATCTTGCAAACATCAGCAGCCCAATTGTTGGGCCGAACCGAAACCCAACAGTTACTGGACCACTGTGCGAAAAGTTCACCGAAAGTGGTGGAAGACCTGACCCCCAAGTTGCTGGATGTTGCCGTGATTCAGAAAGTGCTTCAAAACCTGCTGGAAGAAAGCGTTCACATTCGCGACTTGCGCACCATTTTTGAAACCCTGCTTGAGAACGGCGTGCGCACCAAGAACCCGCTTGAACTGACAGCCGCAGTGCGTATTGCCTTGGGCCGTGCCATTGTGCAGGCCCTGGCTGGTACCACCGAGGACCTGAATGTACTGGTCATGGAGCCCAAGCTCGAGCAAATGATCACCCATGCGCACACCGCAGCTGGGCAAGACCAGGTGGGCATCGACCCCAACCTGGCAGAAAATCTGGCTCGCCAAACTGCCGATGCGGCAGGTCGCCAAGAGCAACTGGGCCAAAGCCCCGTGCTGCTGGTGCCCGATGCACTGCGCTTGTCCATGGCGCGATTGTTAAAGCGTGCAGCACCCAACCTTCGGGTGTTGTCGCACAGTGAAATTCCTGAAAACCGTACTATCCGCGTTGCGCAAGTCGTAGGAGCGAAAGCATGAAGCTGAAAAAATTCACAGCCCCCACCACAAGAGAGGCCTTGCAAAAGCTGCGTGCTGAACTGGGTGAAGACGCCATCATTTTGTCCACCAAGCAAACTGCTGCGGGCACTGAAGTGCTGGCCGCATCCTCGCAGGACCTGGACACAGTGACTGAGAAACCAGCGGCCCAGTCGGCGCCATTGTCATGGACCAAGGCCGAACGCACGCAATTTGCTGCGCAGGAGACCACACGCCAACCCACTGCAGCCGAGAAAATTGCGCAGCAAGTGGCTGCCCAGCGGGATGTGCTGATCAACCGCGCGCCCGCTGTGCATCAAATACCGCAAACCTTGCCCGAACACGACATGATTTCGGACGTCGCCAAGCGTCGCTCTCAAGCGGCCAGTGACGCCATGGCCAGCGAGCAAACTGCAGTGCTGGAAGAAATCAAGCAAATGCGCCAATTGTTGAAAGACCAAATGGCCATGATCACCTGGCGTGATGCGCTGGAGAAAAATCCCCAACGCGGCGAGTTGTGGAACCAGCTCACCCAATCCGGATTCTCCCCCCTGTTTGCACGCACAGTGGTTGAAAAACTGCCAGCAGATCTTTCCGACAGCCAGGTACAAGACTGGGTGATGAATGTCATCAAGAAAAACCTGAATGTAGTTCCGGCCGACAAAGACATTGTTGAAACCGGCGGCACATTTGCATTGGTTGGCCCCACCGGTGTGGGAAAAACCACCACCACCGCCAAACTGGCCGCGCGTTGCGTGGTGAAGTACGGTGCCGACTCGCTGGGCTTGATCACCACCGACAGCTACAGAATTGGCGCGCAAGACCAGCTGCGCATTTACGGCAAAATTCTGGGCGTGCAGGTGTACACCGCACAAACCCATGCCGACCTGGCCCAGCTGCGCAATACCATGCAGCGCAAGCGGCTTATTTTGATTGACACTGTGGGCATGGGGCAACGCGATTCGCGCGTGGCCGAGCAAACCAAAATTCTGACCGACAGCCATGTAAAGCGCGTGTTGCTGCTCAACGCCACCAGCCAGCCAGAAACGCTGGATGATGTGGTGCGCCATTACAAAAGTACGGGCTTGAATGGTGCCATTCTCTCCAAACTGGATGAAGCCATAAAAATCGGCGGTGTATTGGATGTGGTCATGCGCCACAAACTGGCCTTGCACTACATCGCTACCGGCCAGCGCGTGCCTGAAGACCTTTTCCCGGCAGACCCTCGTGTGTTGGTGCACCGCGCCATGCGCGCGCGCAGCAGCCAGGCTTTTCAGGCCTCGAGCGAGGAATTGAAATGGAAAATGGCCCAAGTCTCTGCGACTGGAATCTAAAGTTTCATGGTCTACTGAATTGTATGGATCAAGCCAAAACACTTCGCCACTTGTTGGGCCGCAAGGCCGCCACTGTTCACCCGATTCTTGGTGACATGGGGAGCGATTACGCGGCCTGCCTGGCCCGTTTTGTATTGGAGCAGCAGGCGCGATCTGACCGTGCAGCCGTGTTATTCGACGGTTCAGCAGCGGGCCTTCCACAACTATTGCCTGCGCATGCCCGCACCGATCTGATCGAATTTTTTAATGGCAAGCTGAATCTGGAAGACCAGGTCATCGAGCTTGCTGAATCCCAATACCTGGTGGTGGCCCGAATCGGTCTTGAAGCCCTGGCCAAA
Source organism: Gammaproteobacteria bacterium (assembly GCA_018812945.1). Classification (GTDB taxonomy): domain Bacteria; phylum Pseudomonadota; class Gammaproteobacteria; order Burkholderiales; family Burkholderiaceae_B; genus Limnobacter. The sequence goes on from JAHJCM010000080.1 coordinate 4,203, forward strand.
AAGCCGGCTCAATCCCTGGCCCTGCTGGGCAAGCTTCACCGCATGCCGGTAAGCTGTGACCGCTTTTATGCCACCTTGCCTTACGAGGCAGTGGAACTGGCCAAGGCATTTTCTCCGCAAGATGATTGGTACTGGGTAGTGCAACCCACCGCACGATCCGTTACCCGAGCCTTTCAGGCCATTCGTTCTTCAAAAGGGGTAGACGAAAATATTCACCATCGTGTTATTGTTGCGGGTGTAAGAAGCACAGATGAAGCCGATCACGTGTTCGCAAATTTGCTGGAAAGCACTTCGAGCTTTCTGGTCAATCCCCTGCAGTATGCGGGGCATTTGCCAGCCTTGCCTTCGGGCAAAGCCTTGAACCAGGTCGGTCGGGAGATGATTGCGGCAGGTCGGCGAATTGCGAAAGCCATTTGCTCTTTCGACGAACACGCGCTGGCGTAATAACAAGACAGGAAGCACAGACTCCATGTACACAGCCCAGGGCACTTTAGACAAATCAAAGCAGGTGGACCAGTACATCCCTCTGGTTCGCAGGTTGGCGCATCACCTCATCGCCAAGTTGCCCGCATCGGTTCAAATCGATGATCTGATTCAAGCCGGCCTGATCGGCTTGATGGACGCCATTACCCGATTTGAAGAAGGGCAGGGCGCCCAGTTTGAAACCTATGCGAGTCAGCGAATTCGCGGTTCCATGCTTGATGAACTGCGCTCAGCCGACTGGATGCCGCGCGGCGTTCGCCAGGCACAACGAAAAATTGAAACCGCGACTCTGAAAGCCGAGCAAAAACTGGGGCGCTCGGCCTCTGAGAAAGAGATTGCTGACGTCTTGGGCGTGAGTCTGGACGAATACCAGGAAATGTTGTTTGATTCGCGCGGTGCATCGCTGGTGTTTTACGACGACTATGCAGACGACGGCGATGGTGAAGGTTATCTGGATCGCCAGATAGGTGGCGACGAAGAAGCCAATCCGCTTGAAATGCTCGGTGATCAACGTTTCCGGGAAAACCTCATCCAAGCCATTGAAGACCTGCCCGAGCGTGAAAAAATGCTTATGGGCCTGTATTATGAACAAGAGTTAAACTTCCGTGAAATCGCTGCTGTCCTTGGCGTGACTGAATCCCGGGTGTGTCAGTTGCACACACAGGCGGTCAGTCGCCTCAAAGCCAAGCTTCGCGATCACTAAGCACACATGGCTGATCCCAAAGCCCCGGGAAAACCGAAAACTTTCGAGCAATCCCGCACCCGGGTCAATCGTTCCTTGATCTTGGTGATTTTCACTGGCATCGGCCCGCTTGCTTTGGCCGCCTTTTACATGGCAGCCACCACTTCCGATCCTGCCAACTGGAATTTAACTGTACTTTTTACCTTGGTGCTTGGCGTGTTGGGTGCATGGTTCATGGGCAACAAGCTCATGTCGGGCCTGCTTGAAATCATTCGCTCGTCCATCCAGTCTGAAAGCCAGTTGCGCCGCCTCATGGAACTCTCGGGCGACTGGTACTGGCACCAGGATTCGGCCCACACCATTGTGCGAATCATCTACCGTGGCAAAGATCAAAACAGCAACGCCAAAAGCGGGTTCAAATTGCCTTTTGATGGTTTAGCCCGTTGGGACGTCGAAGGCTTGAAGTGTATTGATCCGCGCTACAATTGGGACACTTTCAAAGCACTTCTCGACAGTCACCAACCCTTTGACCGGGTTTGCTTTGAGTATTGGCCTCAAAACTCTGAGCGTATTATTTTTGAATCCACTGGCCGGCCTTTGTACAACGCCAACGGCGATTTCATGGGCTACATGGGCGTGTCCTCCGATCGCACGCAGAAACGCCTGAATGAACAGCTGCTTTCCCTGCAACGTTCGCTGTTGCAGGGTGTGTTGCTTTCTGCACCCATTCCCGAGTTGGCGGCGTCGTATGCGCGTGGTTTGAAAAACTGCCTCACTGTGCATGCTGAAGTGGTACTGGGTTTTCGCGACAAATCCGAGCACAACCACTGGCGTGTGCGCGGTACCAACCCCAAGCTTCGCATGCCACTTGAAAAAGGGCAGGCATTTTGGGACCAGGCCGAGCAACTCTGTGAGCCTCTGGAAGGTCACGACCAGCACGGTTTGGTTTGGATCGCCAAAATGAAACCCGAGCATTATTTTGAAGACAATTGGGCAAGCGAACTTGGCATTACTGCGGTGTGGTTTGCTCTGCGCAAAGCCATCGAGCCCAATCAGCCCGAGTACTGGATCATGGTGGCCCAGCAGGGCGTCAGCAACACTGGTCACGATGATGTGTTGCGTGTTTTAACGGCCATTCGCCTGCTTGGTTTATGTGTAGAGCGTCGGGTTTTCGAAGACGATTTACAAGGTTTGAACGGCACGCTTGAGCAGCGAATCAACGACCGCACTGCCGAGCTCACCCGCAGCAATTCCGAACTTGAAGCATTCACCTACACGGTGTCGCATGATTTGCGTGCGCCTCTTCGCGCCATTGATGGTTTTTCCAGCATTCTGAAGGAAGACTTCGCCGACAGCCTGCCGGAAGATGCTCGTGGCTTGCTCGATCGAATCAGCAACAACGCACGTCAAATGGGTGGTCTTATTGATGGCTTGCTCGACTTTTCGCGTTTGCTGCGCACCGATGTTGCGCGCGTCAAAGTAGACCAGCAACAGCTGCTGGATCAAATTCTGGATCAGCTCGACGCCCGGCGAAAAAACGTGGTGGAGCTGTGCGAGCTGCCACCTGTGTATGCCGACCCCGTGCTGTTGAAACAGGTGTGGATGAATCTGATCGACAACGCCCTGAAGTTCAGCAGCAAGGCGGCGCAGCCAAAGGTTTCCATTGAATGCGAAAAAACAGGTCGTTTTTACAGTTTTAGTGTTCGCGACAACGGTGCTGGCTTCGACATGAAGTACGCCGACAAGCTGTTCAATGTATTTGAACGCTTACATCACAAAAAGGATTTCGATGGCACCGGGGTGGGCCTGGCCATTGTGAAACGAATCATTGAACGTCACGGCGGCGAGATCAGTGCCAAGGGTGAGTTGGGCCAGGGGGCCTGCTTCACATTCACCTTGCCTGAGCATGCCGACCTGAAAGACTAAAAGGATATTTGCCATGGCTGACGTAGTACTGGTTGATGACAATTCCAATGATGCGGATCTCGCCTTGCGCGTGGTACGCAAAACCTCTTCAAGCTCCACAACCGTCCTGCTTGAGGACGGCGAACGGGCCATCGAATATTTCAAACAGCTAATGGAAGATCACCCCAAAGACAGTGCGGCCCTGAATTTGCCCAAGTTGGTGCTGCTCGATCTGAAACTGCCCAAGCTGGATGGTTTGGAAGTGTTGAAGTTTCTGCGTTCACACGATGTGTTTAAAACCATGCCCATCGTGGTGCTTTCTTCATCGCGCGAAATCAGCGACGTGAAACGTTCTTATGAATTGGGAGTGAACAGCTTTGCGGTCAAACCAGTTCAATTCGATCAGTACCTGACCCGAATTTCTGCACTGGTGTCGTATTGGTTAACGATCAACGAATTACCGCGCGGGGCATAGCGCCACCGGTCAGGGCTGACTGGCTCATGCCGCCTTTGGGGCCATAGGTATCGCTGGCGGTTGGCTTTTGTTCAGCCACCGCAGCAGCAGTCAAAATCGAAATTCTTTCCTGCAGTCCAGCCAGTTGCTCAGTCACCAGCTCGCCGTTTGTTTTGTTCAAACGCTGTGCGTGGGCCAGGGTAGTGCGCAGTGTGGAGTAAGTGCCCAACAGGCGGGGCTCATAGGCGGCAAGTACGTCAACCCAGAGCGCGATACCGTCCATATTGGGCTGAAAGCCCTCAGCCTTGGCCAATTGAACGTTGTTCAGGTAACGTTTTTCAAGCTCCAGCATCATCGCTTCTTTGCGAAGCGCAAGGCTGTTCAGCTCCGTGGTTTGAAGCTTGACGAGGCACGCCTGTTCTTCGAGCAAGATATCAACCAGCGCCATGGCCATGTCACATTCATAGGCCAGGTTGCGGTACAAATTTTTTGCTGCGTCAGCGTGCGACATAATCTTCAATCCTCGGTTACTTTTGACCAAGCAACTCGCGAGCACTTTCAATCACCTTGGCTGCGACAGCTTCGGCATTGACCTTGAACTCACCTTTGCTAATGGCCTCTTTGATCTCGGCCACTTTCTCGGCATTGAACGGAGCACCTGCAGCGCTCAGCTCACTGGATTGTCCAGAAAGCTTGGCTACCGCACCTTCCGAACTGGTTTTCTCTGTGGAACCAACCGATGCTGACTTGCTGCCACCTTGTGGCTTGGTCAGTTTGTCAATCGGGTTGCTTCCCGGGTTTATTCTGTTAATACTCATAATGTCCTCCGCGTTGGGCAGAGCCTAAGTGGGTTTCGTATGTTTTCTTAACGGCTCGATTCCACCTAACTTTAACGAATTCTCGAAAGAATTCCTACTTTTTGGGGGGTACACCTACAAACTAACCTCAACCAGCAAGGCATCGCGTGCCACTCCGTGAAGAATTTTGCCCTGGGCTGTTTTGATTTTCACCACCTCGCCAAGCTCAGCTTCACCCATGGCCACGGCAGTGCCACCAATTGCAAAGCCGGGGCCTTTCATCATCACCTTCACCGTGTCGCCGTTTTTCACCAAGGCCTGGCCGCGCAAATAATCGTGTTTCAACAGCGTGCCTGGCCATAGTTGTCGTGCAGCGGTCTTGTTGTTTAAATGTGCAAGGTCACTGACCCAGCCATGACTAAGCTGGCTCAGGTCCATGGTTCGGAATTCAACATCATTCAATCCGACAGCTTGCCCGGATTGGATCGTGCTTTTCACCACCAGCACTGGTGCCCACACTTTCACATCCACGCCCACAAAGAAGGGGGCAGTGTCCGAGCCTACACATTGCACTCGAACATAGGTGCGGCCCCACATTTTGTTGCCTGCGGTATTGGCAAATAAAGCAGCGGGACATTGCAGGCTGCCAATTCGTTCATCGGCTTTTACAAACTTCACATCCACACTTGCGCCGGGTGGCAACAATGCGGGGTCCACAAGTTCACTCAGCTGGGCTTCAGTCACCCAGCGAGAACCGTTGGCCTGTGCCGTACCAGTCAGCACAAGTCCGGCACCAAACAGCACCTGAAAAGCGATATTAAAAAAAGTGTGAAATTTCATTCAAGTTTTAGGCGTTGCCGCCGTAAATGTCACTGTAAGAAACAATTCCTGCCTCGATGACAACATCCTAGGCGGGAGCTTGCTGCACCCTAAGCAGAAAAAGAGCGCCCTTTCCCCCCTTTCTCTCCACTTTGATTTGACAGCATCAATTCAATAATCCATTCATCCGTCCGTGTATGAAGGATTAAAAGATGTTGGACAAACTCACTGATGCAATGCAGTTTTCTGCCGAGGCCCTGAAACTCAGAGCGCGTCGGCAGGAGGTATTGACCTCCAACATTTCCAACGTAGACACCCCCAATTACAAAGCAGTCGATTTCGACTTTCAAAGCGCACTGAAAGCAGCCACGGGTGAGAAAGGATCCATGACCGCTCCGGTCAATCCCGGCCTGGGCAATGGTGCCGGCGCTTTGGCAGTCACCCACCAGGGTCACATCACCGGCAAAGGCAATGCGGGCATGAGCACGGCCGAGATGTTGCAATTTCGTCGTGGCAACAACGCGGCCATTGATGGCAACTCGGTTGACATTGAACGCGAGCGTGCCGCCTTTGCAGAAAACACAGTGAAATACGAAGCCGCCTTGCGTGCCATCAACGGAAGAATTTCTTCCTTGAAGCAGGCCATGGGCTCGGGTAACCAATAAGGCTTAGGGGAACAATATGTCGCTATTCAATTCTTTCAAACTGGCCGGTGGCGCGATGCAAGCGCAAACCACACGCCTGAACACAGTGGCGAGCAACCTCGCCAACGTCGACACGGCAGCCGGCGATCCCAATTCTGTTTATCAGGCCCGCAAGGTGGTGTTCGAAGCCGTGCTTCAAAAAGCTGCGCCTGGCAAGGCCTCGCTGGCTGAGAACGTGCAGGTGAAAGACATCGTGGAAGACAAAACCGAAGCAAAAAAAATGTTCGACCCCAAGCATCCCATGGCCGACGAAGACGGGTATGTGTACATGCCCAACGTAAATGCGGTGGAAGAAATGGTCGACATGCTGGCCGCCTCGCGCAGCTACCAAACCAACGCCGAAGTAATGAATACAGCCAAACAGTTGATGTTGAAAACCTTGAACATGGGCAACCAGTAAGGAGCAATGAAAAATGACGATTGACGTAACTTCCGCACTGGGCAACAACAGCGGCACCACAGCAGCAAAAAAGAAAGC
>JAHJCM010000081.1 GCA_018812945.1 Gammaproteobacteria bacterium
GACCAATTTCAGCTTGGCGCTTTATGAGTCTGACTTGAACGGAAATGGCGTGGTACCTCGCAGTTTTTACGACCAGAATCGTGCCCAGTCGTACACCTATTTTGACAACACTCAAAACACGGGTGGGCAGTTTGCGGTGGAGTTCACGCGCTACCTGCAAAGCGGAGCTGAGCTGACAGCGAACGCCTATTACCGCAGCTCCAAATCAACCACATTCAACGGCGATGGTAACGAAAACGAAGACTACCGCTTCGGTGTGGCCGAGTTCGAACCTGACCGTGCAGAAGTGGAAGGCAATCTGGGCCCGGGCACTTACAACGTGACTTGCAGCGCACCGGCTTCTACTGCTTACGCGCCGGGTACAGTGACTTTTGATGAAAACGACCCTGCTGCCATGGAACCTGACAGCGCCGATTGCCCCGGAGCAAACAACCGCGGTGTGTTGAATCAGGATGTGGTGGGATTGGGCTTGCAGTATGCCTTGGCACCAATGGGTGCGCACAAGGTGTTGTTGGGCACCCAGCTTGAATTCGGAAAATCGGATTTCAGGCGCAGCTATGCCCTGGGCGTGTTTAACAACGACCGCACGGTGCGTGAATTGTACGCACCGATTGAGCAAGTGAATGTGGAGGCGAACAACCGCCAATTTGGCGTGTATGCCCAAGACGTGTGGAGTTTGAATGACAGAATCACGGTTTTATTGGGTGGCCGCTACAACCACGCCTCTGTGAAAACCACAGACCGTTTAAGCCCGGTTTTGATCAATGAGGAAGGCCAGGCCAGCCCGGGCTTGAACAACGATTACACCTACCAGCGTTTTAATCCGTCTATTGGAATTGCCTATCAAACGGCTGTGCGCAGCACCTGGTATGCCAGTGCAGGCACCAGCAACCGGGTGCCCACACCGGTTGAGCTGGCTTGTTCTGACCCGGAATTTCCGTGCCTGTTACCGAATGCAATGGCTGCCGACCCGTTTCTTGAGCAAGTGATCACCACCACGGTTGAGGGTGGCTATCGAACCCGCTGGGCTGGCGGCAACAACCAATATGGTTTCTCTTTCAATATATTTCAGGCCAATAACAAAAACGACATTTTGTTCGTCACCGATGGTGCGGGTTCTGGTGGTTTTTTCCAGAACTACGGAAAAACCCGCAGGCAGGGGGTTGAACTGGATTTTGACTGGGAAACACCCGTGTGGAATTTCGGTGCCAGCTACCAGTACCTCGATGCGACGTTTCAAAGCGCAGCCCGACTGGCTAGCGAAGGCAACAGCAGTGCAGTGGATTTGAACGGTGACCCGGCAGTAGAAGGTGGTTTCATTCAAGTGCAACCAGGCAACAAAATTCCCGGCCTGGCAGAACACAATGTGAAATTATCATTGGGTTACAAGGCCAGCGATGCGACCACGCTGTTTGTTGACATGCAGGCGCAAAGCGAGCAGTACGCGCGTGGCAATGAAAACAACCAGCACCAGGCTGGCATCGTGAATATTCCGGGCGAAGGGCCGGTGGAGTTTAAGGACAATGGTCGTATTCCCGGTTTTGCCGTGTTCAATCTGGGTTTGAACCACGCCTTGAATAAAAACCTCACATTGATTGCACGTTTAAACAATGTGTTTGACCGTGAATATTTCAATGGTGCTTTGTTGGGCGGCAATATTTTTGATCGCAACGGTGCCTTGGTGGACGATGAAGGTGATATTACTTATGAATCTTTTTTGGCGCCAGGTACCCCCCGAAATGCGTGGGTGGGGGTCAGTCTGAAGTTCTAGTATTTTGAAGCAAGGCGCGAATCGGCTATTCTTTCGGGGTTGTGTTGACTCAGGCTTTGCTTTCACATGTCTTTGAACGTTCGAAATGTTACTTTTGCAGCTGCCTTGTTTTTGCTTGCACCGCTTGCCCATGCCCAAGCGGGAGATTGCTGGCAACAACACCGTGCCACGGTCTATGAGTGGACTTGTGCGGGTCAAAGCCTGCCCGCAGAAGGGCAGGATTTTGCACTGTCGATTGTCGTGGTTGATTCGCCCAAAGCCTTGATGGTGATTGATTCCGGTGCAACTGCCGCTGTGGGCGAAAGCGTAGCGGCAGCCATTCGTTCCAAATTTGGCACCAAGCCTGTGTGGGTTTTGAATACGCAGCCCAAGCCTGAACATGTGCTGGGTAATGTCGGTTTTCGGGCTGCTTTTGGCAGCACGCTCGCTCCGGGCGAGAATTTTTCAAGCCGCGTAGTGGCCGGCAAACGCACTGCTGACTTGATGCGCGAGCGTTGCCCCACCTGCATTGAAAACTTTTCCGAAAGAATGGGAAGCGATTCTGTAAAGGGCACGGAGTCACTGGTTCCGGGCCGTATTTTACGAACCCAAACAGGCCATCTGGGTTTGTTGCACAATGATTGGGTGCCCTGGAAGTTTCGCTTGTACAAAGACCTTGAAACCGAAGAGGCTTTGGTGTTGCGCAATCAGGAACTGAAATTGTGGTGGGTAGGCTCGGCAGTTCAAAACAGGGACATACCCGATTTGTACGATGGCAATGTGGTTGAGCGTATTAATTTTTTGGGTCGCTTGAAGGCGCGAATGGCGGCTGATGACACAGTATTGACTTCATTTGGCGTTTTGGGCCGCGACTGGATAGAACGCAACCTGAACTACTTTGTGCGAGTTCAACAGGCAGTACTGTATGGGCTTGAGGATGGTGTCAGTGAGGTGGAGCTGATTGAGCAGATTAGTGCGCAGATTGGGGAGTTTAAAAATGTTGTTTATGTGCAAACCGACCCCAATGTGAATGCCAAAGCGCTTGAAACACACCAGTTGAACATTCAACGCATTTTTCGCCAAACTGAGCCATTTGCTTTTTAGATCCTCTGCTGGAATGTAGCTTGCTTGTAGTCTTTTGAACTGTTGCATACTGGGACAGGCAAATAACAACACAGGGACTACTCGCATTGACTACCAACAAAACACACACCCTGTTTTTATTGTGGGTGTTGCTGATCAGCCTGACAGGTTTCGGTCTGTATATGACCTGGCACAAAGGCCTTTTTCAATGGATTATCCTGACTGACAACACCCGTATTTGTGTGGTGATCGTGCTGGCATTTGTCGTGGGCAGTGCCCTTGCCGGGTGGCGAAGTATTTATTTAAGTCGACAGTTTCGCTACTTTGACCAGATCCAAAGCGGATTCACTGATTTTAAACTGGGGCAATCCATTTGCCATGATTACCTGACTCACCCTTTGGCGCATCCCAGCGAAGGCCAGCTTATGGCCGAGGTGATGGCTGAACGCGCACGTGGTACGCATCAGGTGGGCTGGTTTGTCACGGGGCTTATGATCAAGTTGGGTTTGTTGGGTACTGTGGTTGGTTTCATCATGATGCTCAGTAGCCTGGAAGGTTTGGAGCAGCTTGATATTTCTGACATCAAGACTTTGATGCAGCAAATGACCCAAGGCATGGGTGTGGCCATGAACACCACCTTGGTGGGCTTGATTGGCAGCATTTTGTTGGGTGTGCAGTTTTTGATGCTCGATCGCCACGCCGACAAACTGATTGCAGCCACTGTGGACTATGCACACCGAAACGTGAAAGCGAGCTAAGCAGCATGCCGCTTTTCAATCACAAGCCAGACTTTGAACTGGACCCGTTCACCGACCTGATTTTCAACGCCTTGTTGATTTTCACCTTTCTGTTTCTGATGGCCTTGTTGCTGCTGAACCCGCCTGCCAAAAGCGGAATTATTGATCCCAAGGCCGAGTTTTTGGTGACGGTAAGCTGGCCAGACAACGACCCCAACGACATTGATGTGTGGGCCGCTGGACCCGCTGGAGCGCAGGTGTGGTTTATGCGCCCCCAAGACGGCTTGCTGCACCTGGACCGGGATGACCGCGGCCTGGCCAACGATACGCAGGAGATTGAAGGGCAGGTGTTTGTGAACCCCCTGAATCAGGAGGTGTTGACCATTCGGGGTCGCCCCCCCGGGGAATACATTGTCAACCTGCACTACTACAAAACCGAAAACAAATTGCCAGTGCCTGTGAACATTTATGTTGCAGAAGTAAACCCGAAATTGAAAGTGTTGCATTACTCCACAGTCAACCTGCAGCAAGAGGGCGATGAAGCCACTGCGGTTCGGTTCACGATTGATGCAAATGGCACGGTGAGCAACATCAATCAACTTGAAAAATCTTTGGTGAAGGCAGACGGAAAATGAATGAAGTGTTGGTGGGTTTGGGCATAGCCTATATTTTTCTGGCGGCGCTGTTGCTGTTGGCCCTGGTGTATGGCCGAATGAACTGGACAATCAAGCTGGTTCTGATTGTGGTGTCCGTGGGCTTTTATTGGGTCAGTTACATCAACTGGCAAAATGCACAGGGTTGGCCCAGTCAGGCTGATCTGCCCAAGCGGTTTTTGTTTTACGCGGTGGTGGTTGAAGAACCCGACAAGACAGAGGGCATCAAAGGACGCCTGTTTGTGTGGGCCAGCGACCTGGCGAATGACAGGCCTTCAGACACACCGCGTGCCTACGTGCTGCCGTATGACAAAGAGTTGCATGTAAAGCTGGATGCTGCGCAGCGCCAGATGCGAAACGGCAATTTACAAATTGGGGAAGTGGGCGGCGAATTGTTCGATCCACAAGCCACGCGTGACAACACGCGAATTGCAGACAAGAAAATTGATCTGGAATTCACGGATTTGCCCGATCCCCAGCTGCCGGAGAAATAAGCCATGTTGAAAATTGTTGGTGTGGCGATTTTGGCGCTTGGTTTGGTTTCGTGTTCCAGGGTGGGCGGGGGTGAATACTTTCCGCTGAATGAAGGTTTGCAGTGGCACTACAAACTCGATTTTGTGATGCCCGACGGAAAGAACAAAAAAGACTTGATGATTCGCAGCATGGGGCCGTCCAGTTTTAAAACTGAGGAAGACGAAATCCAGGGCATGGTGCGTCGAACCTCGGATGGCACGGACTACCTTGTTCAGGAACGGGAAGACGGCTTTTACCGTGTCGGGAAACGTGTCATTGTTCAAACGAAGCCGCAGGCTGATAAAGCGCCACGTTTGATACTGCCCAAAGGTCGAAATCTGCGGTTGGGTTACACCTGGACGATGGACACCAGCCCATATGTGGCGCACTGGATGCCGCCCTTCATTGAGGCGAACGCCAGTATCAAGCCATTTGATATGGTGTATGAAATCGCATCGCTGGATGACACTGTGGAAACGCCTGCGGGTGTATTCCAGAAATGTGTGCGCGTGGACGGCATGGGCAAAATGGTGTTTTATGCCGACGCCAGTGCGGGTTATCAGGAAATTCTGATTAACCACAGTGAATGGTATGCGCCGGGTGTGGGGCTGGTGAAACTGGAGCGCGATGAGCCTTTGGACACCAGCATCATGAAAGGGGGCAAAGTGACCATGGTGCTCAGCAGTTTCATGGATTAAGTGTTACTTGTTGAACAGTCCTTCAAGTACCTGGTCGCAGAAGCGTTCACGCTTTTCGCCATTGCCTGTGACAGTGCAATGTTCAATCAAGACCTGGTCACCTACAAGGCTATGCGATTCCACGCGATCGGCATAAAGAAGAATTTCTTCAGTGTCCAGGCTGAATTTGGAATCCAGATCCATCTGGTTTAAATCGGGTCTGCGCCAATGCACAGTGAACAGTGGCTGGTTCTGAAACACTTCGCCTTTCTGGTTCTGTAGTTCCGTCACAGCTTGTACTGACAGCACAGGGTGGCTGTTGAACTCTTGCGGGTAGTGGCGTTTCATTTCCCGCATGATGTTGTAAGCGTCGGTTGCAAAGAGGGTCACGATTCGATTGCGCGTGACAAAGGTGAGCTGCTCAGTACTCAATCCGCGAATTTCCACAATGTTGCCATTGGCCATTTTGTCCATTGAATCGGGCGGGGGCGGGCTGCAGGCCGCAATCAGGGCCGCACAGGCCAGCAGTGTGGCGTGTTTGATATGGCGCAACGTGAGGCGCATTCGTGGTCTCCAGTGTTGTGTTGTTGTGCCAGCAGTATAGGGGGTAAATGTTGTCACCGGGCTTACATAGAGCCTAGTTCCCTTTCCACATAATGACCGGCCATGTCGGCCAAGCCCTTGGCCAAATCATCAAAAGAGAAGCTTGGGTTGGGGTGGTTCAGGTAGCGAATCATGGTGGCAATGCCGCTATTGATGAAAATGTAAGTCATGGTTTGAAGATTGTTCAATTGCAGTATTTCAGGGTGTTTGATGGCATGTTGAATAAACAGGTCAGCCAATGCCCGGTATACGGGGCCAAAGGGAACATGCTTTTCCATCAAGGCCGATTCTCGGGCACAACGCAGGTAAAGTTCATCGTCTTTTTTCAGGAATTCAGCGGTCTGGGCGATCAGTTCATACACTGCATCGCGCAGCGAAAGCCGAACAACATTGTGTGTGGCCCCCTGTATTACCCCGACCAGTTCTTTGGAAAAGCGCTCGCCCATCGCGCTGAAGATCGCCTCTTTGTTTTCAAAATACTCATAAATTGATCCCACCCCTACGCCTGCATATTCCGCGATTTGCCGCGTGGTTGCGCCTTCCGCGCCATGTTTGGCCAAGGCAATGAACGCGCCTTGAACAATGGTTTCCACGGTGTTCTGGGAGCGGGTCTGTTTGGGTTTTCTGGTCATGAATAAATCCGAATTGAATCCGAACAAACGTTCGTTTTAATATGACATTGTTCAATGTCACGGTCGCTATGTCAAGCGCAACAGGATTCAAGCATGTTCGGAAAGAAGATTACCAAGGGTGCCAATGCAGTGGTCACGGGTGCGGGCAGTGGCATTGGCCGGGCCTTCGCGCTTGAAATTGTTCGCAGGGGTGGCCGAGTGGTGTGTGCCGACATCAGCCTGGAACGCGCGCAGGAAACCGTGGACCTGATTATGGACATGGTGGCGGGCAAGCTGAAGAACCCTGACCTGGTGTTCGTGCCGCAAGCATGGGCCGTGAAATGCGATGTCAGCAAACTGAAAGATGTAGAAGCGCTGGCCCTGCAGGCCGAAGAGATTTTCGGTGGCAGCGAAGACGACACAGCGATTGACCTGGTGGTAAATAACGCAGGTGTTGGAGCAGGGGGAAAACCGATTGGTGAGACTACGATTGAAGACTGGACGTGGACCATCGGTGTGAACCTGTGGGGTGTGATCCACGGCTGCCACGTGTTTGCACCGCGCCTGCGCAAGAAAGGTGCTGCGAAGAAGTGCGGCATAATCAATGTGGCTTCCACGGCCAGCTTTGCCGCTGCACCTTTGATGAGTGCTTACAACGTGACCAAGGCTGGTGCGTTGGCGCTGAGTGAAACACTGGCCGCGGAAATGGCGGGCACCGGCGTGAATGTGACCGCACTGTGCCCCACCTTTGTAAAAACCAATATTACGAAAGACGGCCGCATTGATGCCGCATCCAATCAACTCGCCAACAAACTGATGGAGTGGACGGGGGTGTCTGCCGACGGAGTGGTGAAAGAAACATTGAATGCATTGGACAAAGGGCAGCTGTATGTGTTGCCTCAGTTGGATGCACGCATGATTTGGCGCATGAAGCGCTTGATGCCCCGCAGCTACACGCGCGGTGCTGGTTTATTGGCCCGTGTGGCCGCAAAAGCTTTTTAAGGAGTACTCAAAATGCCTCAACTCGATCTGGAAAAAACACTGCGCCGTATCAAGGAAAACCAATGGGCTTTGGCTGACATTGACTGGGATGCGCCAGGCCGCGAGATGATTACCGAAGAACAGTGGCCCAAGCTGAAAGCCTTTATGGCCGACCTGACCTGGATTGAACACATTGGTGCGCGCGGTTTTGCGGCCATGGCCAAAAAAGCGCCCAACGATACATTGAAAGAAATCTACACCTGGTTTCATGCCGAGGAACAGCGCCACGCCAATGCCGAACTGGCACTGATGCAACGCTGGGGTATGCTGGAAGACGGCGAAATTCCTGAGCCCAATATCAACTTGCGTTTGACGATTGAATGGCTGGACAAGTACAGCGACGACATGCCTTTGAACGTACTCGGCAGCGTAATTCCAATGCTGGAAGTAACGCTGGATGGTGCACTGTGCAAGTTTTTGCTGGACGAGGTGAAGGACCCAGTGTGCCACGAGGTGTTCAAGAAGATTAATGCCGACGAAGCCCGCCACCTGGGCGTGGATTTTCATGTGCTTGAGATGCTGGGTCATGGGCCCATGTATCGCCTGGCACTGGAGTCATTCGCAGCCGCCATCAACCCGAAGTTGTTGCTTGGCGTGGCGGTGTACTTCCCTTTGCTGAACCGCATGCGCGACAACATTGTGACCATGGGGTTGAAAGAAGAAAAGCTGTATGAAGCAATGGCCAAGTTTGAGAAGTACGGTGGTGAAGCACCAGAAAGTCGCCGCAACCCCTGGTATCAGCTCATGCGCTTACACGGCCAGTGGGTGATCGATCGCAACAATCGCTTTTACCACGCGCCAGTGGATGCAGCGGTGAAATTGTCCAACTACATTCCGAAAAGCTGGCTGCCTGAAGTACCTAGCTGGGTGAACAAACTGACCTGGCACACCACTGCTTGAACCACGCGAGACAACACAATGACGATTGAAAATAGAAAGCCCGCAACGGCACTGAAGGCGAACCTCGCCGAGCGCACGACAGTGCGCCGCAGTTCAACAAAAAGCGCTGCTCCAAAAAGCGGCGAACATGTGTACGACACGCTGATTATTGGTGCCGGCTTTGCAGGGTTGGGCACCGCAATCAAACTGCGTGAAGCCGGTGTGCACAACGTCGCAATTCTTGAGCGTGCTTCTGAGGCAGGCGGCACCTGGCGGGATAACCAATACCCGGGCGCGGCTTGTGATATTCCCTCAAACCTGTACAGCTTTTCATTTGCGCCGAACCCCAACTGGTCTCGCAGCTATTCCGGCAGCAAGGAAATTCTGGGATATGTGCACAGTTTGGTGAGTGACTTTGGATTGGAAAAGCTGATTCAGTATCAGCAAAATGTAACGCGCGTAGAGCTCGACGATGCCCAAGGCCTGTGGATGATTCACACGGACAGTGGGCGTGTGTGGAAAGGCAAAACCGTAATCATGGCCAGTGGTCCTTTGGCCAATGCAAGCTTTCCGAAAATTCGAGGTATCGAGAATTTCAAGGGAAAGAAAATTCACAGCGCACAGTGGGATCACAATTACGACTTCACTGGCAAGCGGGTGGCAGTGATCGGGACGGGTGCCAGCGCCATTCAAATCATTCCCGAGTTGGTGAAGAAAGTCGACACGCTGAAAGTATTTCAGCGCACGCCAGCCTGGGTCATGCCCCGGCCCGATTTCTCAACCTCCGATTTCAGCAAGAAGCTGTTTGCAAAATTGCCCTTTACGCAAAAAGCGATTCGCGAAGCCTTGTACTGGACTCATGAAAGCATGGCCTTGGCTGTGATCTGGAGCTCGCCGGTGACGCGCATTGGCGAACGCTTAGGCCAGGCGTTTTTGAAATCACAAGTGCCTGACCCGTGGATGCGCAGGCAATTGAAACCCGATTACAAACTGGGTTGCAAGCGCATTTTGGTGAGCAACGACTACTACCCGGCCTTGCAAAAAGAAAATTGCGAACTGATCACCTGGCCGATTGCAAATATTGTGGAAAAGGGCATTCGTACCTCGGAAGGCATTGAACACCGCGTGGATTGCATTGTGTTTGCCACCGGGTTTGATGTGCCGAAAAGTGGCACACCGTATCCAGTACTGGGTGTGGGTGGTCGCGAACTGGCCAAGGAATGGCAGCGCGGTGCGCAGGCTTACAAAAGCATCAATGTGAGCGGCTACCCCAACCTGTACATCATGTTTGGCCCCAACAGTGGGCCTGGACACAACTCGGCACTGGTGTACATGGAGCAGCAAATCGCTTACGCAGTGAAGGGCATTCGTACCATTCTGGATTCGAACCTGAAAATGCTGGATGTAAAGCCTGATGTACAGGCCAAACACAATGCCGAAATTCAGAAGCGATTGGCAAAAACCAATTGGAATTCTGGTTGCAAAAGCTGGTACCTGACCGAGGATGGCTTCAACGCCACCATGTTCCCCGGTTTTGCTACGCAATATGCAGCGCAAATGTCAAAGTTTGATGTGAAGGCCTACAGGCAGGTGAAAGCAGACGTAATCGCGTGAGGCTTTGTTAATCAAGGTAGTGGGAGTAGTGCCGCCCCCAGTGACTCGTGACGGTCCTGGGGGCTTTTTAATTCAAGGCTTACGATTTGGTGAACCAGAACTCGTTAATCAAGCCGATGATCAGCGCCACAATCACAATGGCATCAGCCTTGATGACCCGTGCAATCAATGGGTTGTAGTCGCCCACTTGCCAGGCAATTGCAATAAAGCCAACGGTGCTGACCAAGCCAAAGCACATGGCGAGCAGGCGCAGATCTGCCTTGAACATGGCCACCACAAACAACACACCCAGCAAGCCGAATAACAATGCGCGGTGTTGCATGGCGATCAATAAGTTGGGGTCAGCAATACCCACCCCGTACAGCTTCTCGAGCGATGTTTTACCCATGATTCCGCCGACGGGTAAAAAGTGGATAAAGGCTGCGATGGCCAATGCGACGTTGCTGATCCAGTTCATGGTGTTCCTCTCGTAGAACCTTAAGTATGAGATAAGATGAGCCGTCCAATCAATGACCTCTCAGATCAATAATGTCTACTCCTGCTGCTGAAATGACCGCTTCTGATCAACCTCCCGCACCGGTTAGTTTGATGCAGGCTTTCTGGTTCTGGTTAAAGTTGGGTTTCATCAGTTTTGGCGGGCCAGCCGGGCAAATTGCCATCATGCATGAGGAACTGGTTGAGCGTCGCCGCTGGATTTCCGAGAAGCGTTTTCTTCATGCCCTGAATTACTGCATGTTGTTGCCTGGCCCGGAGGCTCAACAGTTGGCCACTTACCTTGGGTGGTTAATGCACCGCACCTGGGGGGGAATAGTGGCAGGTACATTGTTTGTTCTTCCTTCCCTGTTTATTTTGGTGCTGCTTTCCTGGGTTTACATCGCGTTTGGCGAGGTACCCGTTGTTGCCGGTATTTTCTATGGCATTAAGCCAGCGGTGACCGCGATCGTATTGCACGCGGCACACCGCATTGGCTCCCGTGCCCTGAAAAACAACTGGATGTGGGCAATTGCAGCAGCCTCGTTTGTGGCGATTTTTGCCATGAACATACCCTTCCCAATTATTGTCGCCACTGCGGCCATCATCGGCTTTGTGGGGGGCAAATTGTTCCCCGTCAAGTTCAACGGCAGCGCCGGGCATGCCGGTGCGCAAAAATCGTATGGTGCTGCTTTAATTGATGACAATACCCCTACGCCCGAGCATGCCCGTTTCAGCAAAGTTCATTTGGCCAAAGTGCTTGTAACCGGTGCACTGCTGTGGCTGGTGCCCATGGGTTTGCTGACTGCAAGCCTGGGTTGGCAAAACACCTTCACGCAAATGGGCTGGTTTTTCACCAAGGCGGCTTTGCTGACTTTTGGAGGGGCTTACGCTGTGTTGCCTTATGTGTACCAGGGGGCGGTAGGCCATTACGGCTGGTTGACACCTACGCAAATGATTGATGGCTTGGCTTTGGGTGAAACAACCCCTGGCCCGCTGATTATGGTGGTGGCATTCGTGGGTTTTGTGGGTGCCTATGTGCAAGCCGCATTTGGGCCCGAGCATGCATTTGTGGCGGGTGCGTTAGCCGCAGCGCTGGTGACATGGTTCACGTTCCTGCCTTCTTTCCTGTTCATCTTGGCGGGTGGCCCCTTGGTTGAAAGCACCCACGATGATTTGAAATTTACAGCACCGTTGGTGGCGATTACCGCGGCCGTGGTGGGTGTGGTGGTGAACCTCGCGGTATTTTTTGCTTATCACGTGTGGTGGC
Source organism: Gammaproteobacteria bacterium (assembly GCA_018812945.1). Lineage (GTDB taxonomy): Bacteria > Pseudomonadota > Gammaproteobacteria > Burkholderiales > Burkholderiaceae_B > Limnobacter. Next base: position 11,903 of record JAHJCM010000081.1, read on the forward strand.
CCAGTGGTTTTTCTGGACGGTTTGACTGGATTGCCGCCTCAATTTCGGCGCTGGCCCTGATCGCTTTGTTTGGATTCAAGCGATCGATTATGCAGGTACTCGGCGCAGCTGCCTTGTTGGGTGTTTGTTTGACTTTTTTTGGTTTGCTTTGACCACAAGGCCATGGCTGGCAGCGGAGCGCTTTTTGACAGGCATTCTTCTTTTGAGTAAGTGTGTTGACCCACTTTGATTTTTTCATTGTCACCCAACGTTTCAGCAAGCTTCAACCAGTAAATCTTGGTGTTTGGGCTGAGATTGGCCGCTGCCTGATAGTAATCAAGCCTGCTTAGGGCTTGCCCGTTGGGGGTCGCAATTACAGAATCTCGCGGCATTGCTTCTGCGATGCTGTAACAACTCAATGCCAATTGATGTGAACTGCTTCCAACAGATTTGAAGCCACAATGTTCTGCAAGCAATGATGAGCCAAGTGTTGCGGCTACGGTTTGTGGCAAATTTTTGAATTGCTTGCTACTCGACTGAAGGCATTCTGAACCTTTGTTTTTCATCTCTGTGAGTTGTTGGGTAAGCAAAGAGTTGACTGATTGCATAATATGGGCTCCTGAGTGAAGTAAATGCGAATAGTGCAGCTACGTAACACCGCTTAAAACAAGAGTTCCTACAGAACGGAGACGAAGTTTGATAACCAAAGAGATGATGAATGAATTCATCAACACGCAATTTCCACAAAGCAAAATCACGGTTGAACATGTCGATGGCGACTCCGCTACTATTCGTCACAAAATTACGGTGGCTGAGTTGCGCCCCGGTGGCACCGTGGCCGGGCCGGTCATGTTTTTGGTGGCCGACTGCGCCTTGTATGTGGGCATCCTGGGGCGGATTGGCATTGTGCCTTTGGCGGTGACCACAAATATGAACATCAATTTTTTGAGGAAACCTTCAGCAGACCGTGACATCATCGGCGTGTGCAAATTGATCAAAGTGGGCAAAACCTTGGCGATTGGCGAAGTCAGCGTCTATTCCGAAGGTTTGCCCGATCCAGTGGCGCATGCAGTGGGAACCTACGCCATTCCACCCAAGAAAGACTGATTCTTCCAATTCAAAGGAGCAAGACCATGAGCAACACCATTCGTGTACTGGGTATTTCTGGCAGCCTTCGTGCAAAGTCTTGCAACACGGGTTTGCTTCGCGCAGCGGCGGGGCAGTTGCCCGCTGGCATGGAAATGCAGTTCGCCAATTTGATTGATTTGCCGTTTTTCAATGCAGACCTTGCTGAAAGGCCGGCCGCTGTTCAGGCTTTTTTTGAACAACTGAAACAGGCCGATGCTTTGTTGTTGGCTTGTCCTGAATACAACTACTCCATCGCGCCCGCCCTTAAAAATGCAATAGATTGGGCTTCACGCTACCCGGACAACACTTTGCTGGCTGGTAAACCTGTGGCCATTTGCGGCGCGGGTGGGGGTATGGGCACCTCACGCGCCCAATACCATTTACGGCAAGTGTGTGTGTATCTTGATTTGCATCCCTTGAACAAGCCCGAAGTATTTGCCAATGCATTTGCAGGTGGTTTTGATGCAGATGGCAATGTGACGGACGAGAAAATCAAGTCCAACCTGGCCGCTCAGTTACTGGCCTTGAAAGCATGGAGCCTTCGCCTGAAAGGGTAGGGGTGAAAAAAATTTAGCGCCAACCCTAAAGAATCATTTTTTCCAAGCGTTAATGAGTCATGAGCAGCGCACGACAGTGCATGACACTGAAGGCGACTGACTCTTAACTCAATAAATTGCTTGGAGAAATATCATGCTAGGAATCAACACCAACGTAGCCTCACTGACCGCCCAGAAAAACCTCTCTGGCTCTGGTATCGGTTTGAACAACGCCATTGCCCGCCTGTCCTCAGGCCTTCGTGTGAACAGCGCCAAAGACGACGCAGCAGGCCTGGCCATCGCCGAGCGCATGCAAGCGCAAATCCGCGGCTTTGATGTCGCAGGGCGCAACGCCAAC
>JAHJCM010000082.1 GCA_018812945.1 Gammaproteobacteria bacterium
GCCAAGCCCTCCAAAAGTCACGGTCGGGTCTTGGCTTTCGCGCCAGGGCGCGATCGTTAGTCTCGGCGCGCCAAGCCGGCAAGTTTTCTGACTGGTCATCGTGCGACCCATTGCAAGTTCAGCTCTCAAGTCACCGGGCCAAGGCCTATCCACCATCGCGTCACTGAGAGCTGCGTTCAAAGCCCCATCGACAAAGGCGAATCTCCCTAACCACGCAACTCACGGCTGTGTTCAACGCCCGATCGGCGGCGGTGTTTCGATCGCCTCGCCTTCAAGAAAACCTGCCCGTTTGAATTCACCCGCCACGGTCGGCCTTAGGCCGGCACCGAGACTCGGCCCGCCCTTTTGCCGAGCGAGGTGAGTCAGGGTGAATATCAAAAAGGGAAATAAAGGTTTTCTGGCGAGAGAGCGGAACCCAAGCCGATCGGGCAGTTAACGCGCAGCTAGAGATCGGAACCCAAGCCAATCGGGCTATAAAAACCAGCGGGTGATCTAGCCAACCCGTTCAATGGTTACTTGCACGTCAAGTGTCTCTTGCCCACCCCCGGTACGAATGCCACGAATTGGAGACGCACCCGTGAAGTCTTTGGCCACTGCCAGGCGGCAGTGATTGCCCTGCACCAACGATTTGTGGGTGGCATCCACCCCTAGCCACTGTTGCCGTTCTTCATCGAACACTTCGACCCAGGCGTGGCTGTCGTGCTGCTCCACATTGGGATTGAAAAAGTAGCCGCTCACGTATCGCGCAGGAATGCCGTGTGCACGCAGGCACGCCAGCATGACATGAGAATGATCCTGGCAAACACCTTGTCCGTTTTCAAACGCCTGCATCGCCGAGTCGGCCACAGTGGTACTGCCTTTGGTGTACACAACCCGATCTGCAACTGCATTCGCCAGGGTGAGTATTCGATGAGCAAACGGAATGTGGATGTCGGTGACGAAGCTTGCGAACTCGCGCATTTCATCGTTGAATCGCGTAAGCGGTGTGGTAGGTGTGTAGACCAAAGGGTGAAGTGAAAAGGATTGATGTGGGGTGTAGCCGTCGTCAAGCGGATCGATTTCAACATGGCCATGGGACTGCACGGTCAGCTCCCTGTGTTGCTGGTTCACCGAGAATGTGTGCACTGCATTGCCATGGTGATCGCAGGCGCTGTGGTGTTTGGCTGGTGTTCTTATTTTCCAGTCAAGAATGCGTTGTTTGTTGTCCTGTTGCGGGGTAAGGCGCACGTGCTGAATGCTGTACAGCACGGGCCAGGTGTAGCGGTAAGTGGTGTGGTGTTGAATGCGCAGTTTCATGCCTCAAGTGGCACCAGGAAATCTTTGCTGATCCGGTTGCCCAAATCATTGACTCGTTCAAGAAAGTTGGTCAGGTAGGCATGCAAACCCATTTGCAAAATGTCGTCGATTTGGCTGTACAACAGTTCAGCTCGCAGCTTTCCAGCACGCCGTTCTGTGTTGGCCGAGTAATCGTTCCGAATCATCTCCAGGTTGGCACACACTTCATTCAATGAAGCCAACAGAGAGCGAGGCATGTCGTCGCGCAGTATCAGCAATTCAGCAACGCGGTCGGGCGTGATCACATCCCGGTATACCTTTCGGTAAGTTTCAAAAGCAGACACCGAGCGCAAAATGGCGGCCCAGTGGTAATAATCGGCATGGGGGTCGGCAGTGCTCAAATTGGCCAAGGGACTAAAAGGCATGCTGTGAAATTTCACGTCCAACAGTCGTGCGGTGTTGTCTGCACGTTCCAGAAACGTACCCAAGCGAATGAACCGGAATGCATCGTCTTTCAACATGGTGCCAATGGTTACACCACGCGACAAATGACTGCGAAACTTCACCCACTCAAAAAACTCTGAGGGATCGCGTTCAACCGTGCCGTCAGCCAATACTTTCTTCAGTTCAAGCCATGTGGTGTTGTTGGTTTCCCAAACTTCAGTGGTCAACGCACCACGCACGGCACGTGCATTCTCGCGGGCACCCTGAAGGCAGCAGTAAATGCTGGAGGGGTTGTTGGGGTCTTTTACCATGAAGTCGATTACGGCCTCGGCGCTGACCTCATCATGTTTATTTGCAAATGCTTCGGTCAGTTCACAAATCGACAGCATGGCTCGCCAGCCTTGTTCTGCATTCTCAGGATCTTGTGGAAGCAGGGCGGTTTGTACATTCACATCAAGCATGCGGGCGGTGTTCTCGGCGCGTTCAATGTAACGGGCCATCCAGAACAAATGGTCAGCAGTTCTACTCAGCATCTTGTTTGCTCCTTATCGTTCCAGTACCCAGGTGTCTTTGGTGCCACCGCCTTGGCTGCTATTGACCACAAGCGATCCTTCTCGCAGTGCCACCCGGCTTAGTCCACCGGGGATCAGGCTGACTTTGCTGCCCGACAATACAAAGGGCCGAAGATCAATGTGGCGGGGGGCCAAGCCCTGTTCTACAAAAGTTGGGCAGGTTGACAACGCCAATGTGGGTTGGGCAATGAATTTCGCAGGGTCTGCAATCAGCTTTTGGCGAAAGTCTTCAATTTGCGCTTTGGTAGATGCCGGGCCCACCAACATGCCGTATCCGCCTGCGCCGTGCACCTCCTTCACAACCAACTCGGGTAGCTTGGCCAAAACTTCTTTCAAGTGATCAGGTTTGCGGCATTGCCACGTGGGTACATTTTGAATAATGGGTTCTTCGCTCAAATAAAAGCGAATCATGTCGGGCACATAGGGGTAAATCGATTTGTCGTCGGCCACGCCGGTACCGATTGCATTGGCAAGGGTCACATTGCCTGCGCGGTAAACAGAAAGCAGTCCGGGCACGCCCAATTGCGAATCCTCGCGGAATGCCAATGGATCAAGAAAATCGTCATCCAGCCTGCGGTAAATAACATCGACACGTTTGGGGCCTTGTGTGGTGCGCATGTAAAGCACTTCCTCATCCACAAACATGTCTTTGCCTTCCACCAGTTCAATACCCATTTGTTGAGCCAGAAATGCATGCTCGAAATAGGCCGAGTTGTACATGCCCGGTGTCAGTAACACCACAGTGGGGTCACTGCTGTTTTGTGGCGAAACCGAGCGAAGGTTCTCGAGCAGATTGTCAGGGTAATGTTCAACCGGCGCCACGCGATTGCGGGCAAACAGTTCCGGAAACAGGCGCATCATCATTTTCCGGTTTTCGAGCATGTAGCTGACACCCGAAGGCACGCGCAGGTTGTCCTCGAGTACGTAAAACTCGCCTTCACCAGCACGCACTACATCCACACCGGCTATGTGGGCGTAAATGTCGCCAGCCAGTTTCACACCCTGCATTTCTGGGCGGTATTGTTCGTTGTTGAAAATCTGCTCAGGTGGAATGAGTCCGGTCGTCAGAATCTTCTGCTCGTTATAGATGTCTTTCAAAAACATGTTCAAGGCCTGAACACGCTGGCGCAAGCCTGCCTCCAGTGTTTTCCATTCAGACGCTTTAATCACCCGCGGCACAATATCGAATGGAATTAACCTTTCGGTACCCGATTCTTCGCCGTACACGGCAAAGGTAATTCCCACCCTTCTGAAAATAAGGTCGGCTTCCGCACGCTTGTTCTGCAATTTTTCAGAGGATTGCATCTCGAGCCAACGCGAAAAATCCTGATAATGCGGGCGAACCTCACCGCTTGGCGTGTACATTTCGTCGAAGGGTGTTGATGACATAAGTTGATTATTCCTGTTCTGAGTAGTCTTGAAGTAACAAGAAGCATGCCAAGCGCATGCAGGCTGATTGTGACGCGCACAGCCATAAAGTTAACAGTCTTAACGACCTTTTGCACCGCTTTCGTGCATGTGCCAGTAACGCTGACGTAGCGCGTGTGCATTGTCCACTTCGGGTTGGAAGTCCAGGTGCTTAAACCTCCATTTCATTGCACCATTTTGGGCGGTACTCGACCATTCGACGCCCAAGGCTTCGTATCGTTCAATCACAGCCTTGTGCGGGTGACCAAACTGGTTCTCCCAGCCTGCTTGTATCAGTGCATATTCAGGCCGCACGGCTTGAAGAAAGGGCATGGTGGACGAGGTTTTGGAGCCATGATGCGGCACAATCAGAACACGTGATTTCAAGGCATTTGCACCGTGTTGGGTTAGCAATGCCATTTCTGAAATCGCTTCAATGTCGCCGGTCAGCAGCACACTGTGATTCGCATTGCTGACTTTTAACACGCAACTTTGATTGTTCTTGGCCAATAATTTTTGGTGTGAATGTGCGGGCGTATCAAGCCCGATTGGTGTGAATATGACGCCATCCCAGGTCCATGGCTTGAGCATGTGGCATTGCGCTGTGTCGCTTTTCAGGGTTTGCGCAAGCAAGTTTAAGCTGTGTTGTTTGTTGATCGAGGACGCGAACTGTACTGGCGGTGCCTTTTGTAGCAGCAGGGGCGCGCCGCCTGAATGGTCTGCATCATCATGCGACAGCATAAACATATCGGCTCGCCGATAACCATGCGCTGCCATCCAGGGCAGCACTACACGCCGGGCCGAATCAGCGCGCGCGTTGAACGCAGGGCCTGCATCGTAAATCAGCAAATGATTTTGGGTTTGAATGCCGATGGCCGTACCTTGACCGACGTCCATCAAGGTCATCCAGAAATCATGGTGTTCGGGCCTTGGCGGTGGAAGTAGAAGCAGGGCGATCAGCAAGATTCCTGCCCACCTTGGGACCAGCCCCGCGGGCAAAATCAAAATCAGGCAACCCAGTGCCACCAGGCCATTAACCCACCATGGCTGATTGTGTATCGGCAAAGTAGCCCAACTCAATCCATTGAAGTACACAAGCCATTCGCGTTGCAGTGAAAGACTGTTGCCCGCAAGCCAAAGCAACACGGGCTGTTGGGTGAGCCCACCGAGCAGAGCCAGGGGTGTGCTCACGAAACTCATCCATGGAATGGACAGGGCGTTAGCCACCGGGCTGATCAGCGACTGCTGGTTAAACAGCATCGCGCAGGGCAGTACCAATCCGATGGTCACCGTGTATTGGGCTTTCACTGCGTTGGCGATGAATTCATGCTTCGGTTTGATGAAGTGGTAGTGTCCCTGTGTCACGAAAATAAGGACTGCCACGGCACCGAAAGAGAGAATGAAGCCCGCATCCAGCACAGCCCAGCTGTCAAAGGCGAGGGTTAAAAACAAGGCGAGAAAAAAGGTGTCCCAACTGCTTTGCATGCCACCACGTACTTGCCCGACAAACAACGCAAACAACATGAACACTGTGCGTTGGGCTGGCACTCCCCAGCCGGCAACCAGGCCGTACAACACTGCAAACAGCAATCCAAATGCGCTGCCTGCCATAGGGGCTGGTATGCGAAGGCACAACCGGGTTGATCGACGCCAAAGCGCGCCGAAAAATTTGCCTGCAAGCATGGCGAACAGGGTAATGTGCAAACCGGAGATGGCAACCAAATGTGCAATGCCAGTGGCGCTGAACATTTCCCGATCCTCTGGGCTGATCAGGCCTTGATCACCCACCACCATGGCCAGCACCAAGGCTTGCTCAGGGTGGCTTTGTAAGGCAGTGACAATTGTGCTTGCAATTTGTAGGCGTACCCGTTCCATCCAGACCAGCGGGTTCAAGGTGGTTTGTTCAGGCTGTTGCTCAAGCTTGCTTTTGAATTGAGCTGTGCCCGCAATTCGTTTGGCAAACCAGTGGCGATGAACATCAAAACCTTCCAGTTGCAAAGGCGCCTTGGGCGATTTGATGCGAACGGTTGCCCGAAAATACTCGCCTGGCTTAAGTGCTCGATATGTGGATGCCGTTTCGACAAAAGTTTGCAAGGGCGCACCCGTGGCCAGGCATTTGGTTGCAACCGCATGGTCTCGCGGCGTGTGTTCGATTAACCAGGTTTGTGCGTTGTTGTCGCGAAACGCCTTTTCAAGAAGCCGAAATTCAGATTGAATGGTTTGCTTGTTGCAGGCCAGGGGCACTTGCGCTTGCTGATGTGCGGCGGCCTGCATGCCCGTACAAAGTTGTGCCATTGCAAAACCAAGAACAAACCAGCTGATTTTCTCGGCGGCGTGCTCACTGACGCCTCCCCGAATACCCAACAACAGGAAAACTGCCGACCAAGCGAATAAAATGACGCTTTTTTCGCCGAAAGTGTCAAAGGCCATGCTCCAAATCCATGGCAGCGTGGCTTGGCTGTGAAACAGCAAAAGGCTAAGCAGGTAGGCTGTGGTGAACAGCGGCAGGGAAGGCACAACTTGAATTTGGTGTGGACGCAGTTTTGCAAGCGTGCACCAATGCGCTTACGTTCACCAATGATGAACACGACCGGGTGATGCCTTTGGTTAGCCTTGAAGGGCTAGGGCGGGCAAAACCCGCTGCGCGTTCAATTGTGTTTGCCTGGAGAGTACTTCCACGCTTGACTGACGCAGTTCAGCGATTGTTTCTGCAATTCTTGGCAAATGTTCGGGCGCATTGCGTTGTTTGTTAATCCATTCCGGCGCAATGTCTGGTCCATCAGTTTCAAGTACCATGGCGTGTTCTGGCAGCTCGGCGGCCAATCTACGCAACTGTAGTGCCCGAGTAAAGGTACTGGCACCGCCAAATCCAAGACACATGTTCAAGTTCAGAAAATGATCCGCTTGCTGAAAGCTGCCGTTGAATGCGTGGGCAATGCCGCTGCGTGGTTTGTAAATTCGAAGGCCTTTTAAAACGGGGTCTTGCGCTTTGCGAACATGCATCACCACCGGCACATCGAAATCACGGGCCAACTTGAGTTGCGCATGAAAAAATTGAACCTGTTTGTCCCAGTTCAAGCCAAGTACAAAGCCATCAAGTCCTATCTCTCCCAAACCCGCGAATTTTGAGTCGTCGATCGAGGCCTGAATTTTTTGCTTTAAAGTCAGCAGGTCTTCTTCTTTGGCTTTGTCGACAAACATGGGGTGTATACCCAGGCAATACACTGCACCCGGGATGCTGTGAGCCAGGCTTTTTACCTCATCAAAATTGAAAGCGCCTACGGTGGGCAATACAAAGCGGGTAACATGCACTTCACGGGCACGTTGAACCACCGCAACGCGATCGCTGTCGTATTCAGAAGCATCAAGATGAAGGTGCGTGTCGGTCCACATATTTTAAAGTTTGCCATGTTTCGTCGAAAAATTCGCAAGTACCTTCCCACTGTCGACCACTTCGAGCGTTTGCCTTGGGCTCGGCCGTTCAAGCGCTTCCTGGGGCATCCCAATATTTGGGCCTTGAATCGAAAAAGCATTGCGGGCGGGGTGGCTGCGGGTTTGTTCTGTGGGCTTATTCCTGGGCCATTTCAAATTTTTGGCTCACTGATCTGGGTGCTGGTCGCCAAGGTGAACTTGCCTGTTGCCTTTGCCGTCACTCTGTACACCAACCCGCTCACCATTGTGCCGCTGTATTTGATCGCTGTTGCTTATGGCGATTTTTTGCTGGGAAGTTTGGGTGAAAGCAATTTACACCCGATCCCGGAATGGAACTGGTCAGCGTGGGGAGACTCCACCACCGCCATGGTGGACTGGATGCTGTCCATGGGGCCGTCGCTGGCGGTGGGCTTGCCCGCGTTGATGGTGACGCTGTCTATATTGGGTTACTTCAGCGTACGTTTGGCCTGGAATATTGGTGTGCGAATTGCAGTGGTGCGCAGGCGAAAGCGCTTGGGTTAACCCAGAACCAACCCAACCCCACCACTTGTGGTGATGCTTTTTCCAATCCAAAACGCCACATGTTAGCTTGCTCGGTTATTGACTGAACAAGAGTTAAACCATGCCATTGATGATTCGCCAAGGCGACACCACCAGCCACGGCGGCACTGTGCTTGAAGGCTTTCCCTTTTACACCGTCGAAGGCCGTGCTGTGGCCGCCATGGGCCACAAGGTGGCCTGCCCTTTGTGCAAGGGAGTGTTCCCGATTGCGCAGGGTAACCCCACCCACACCTGCAATGGCGTACCCCTGGCCTTTGAGGGCATGAAAACCGCATGTGGTGCCAGCTTGATTGCATCCCAATCCAGCACAACCCACGCCTCGCCAACGGGTGCAATGGCCCGGGTAGCCGAACAGCGAATTCCCGACAACCCCTTGGGCAATCAAACTGAGGACAAAGAAGTGCAATTCGTGATTCGACACCATGAAACGCGAGAACCTGTGGCCGGTGTGCCTTACACCATCAATTTGTCCACTGGCGCGGCAGAATCGGGCCATTCGAACGCAGAGGGCCTAACCCGCAAACTGGTGATCAAGAAAACAGTGCAAGCCGAATTGATTGTTCACGCCATGCCATGACCAACAACTGCTTTCCCTATTTTCCCAGTGACGAGCTTGTTCTGCACAAAGGCACCCGTACACTGGACAAATGCAAGTGTTACAGCACCGACCGCTATGACCACACCGAAAAACTGATTGCAGAAGTAGAGGTATTAACCTGCGACTGCCTGTGGCGCATTTACCAGCGCGAAGCCCAGCACATAGTTGCACCAGGCGGCGTGTTGATTGCCGACCCCATTGCCCGCAACAGGCGAATCAACACCGCCTATGCCGCACTGTGGAAAACCGACAACCGCTTTGAATGGGCTGGGCTTGCTGCGTTTGCCTCCAAACAAGTGGGCTGCGGCCTGCTGCACGCAGCCACTGGCATGGAACAGATCAACCGCACCCAGCGCGAACTGGAGAATATTGAACGAAAGCCCTGGATACCGCCCGGTGCTAAAATTGGATCTGCCGGTGTACGCGGCGGCATGGAAGGAGCAGAGGTGTCGATGCAATATGTGTTTGACACGCTGGCCTTGGGCAACACTGCTTTGTTTCTGGACATTTACCCGCTGCACATGTTTTACAAAAAGCGGGGGATAGCGGACATGAAAAAATGCATGAAAGCGCGGCAGAAAATTGACCAAAACCCGAAGTTTCCAATTCTTTGGCCGATTGCTGAAAAAGTGAAATTTGGATTTCCTTTTGGGGAAATTATTCCTGCATTCGAAGCCATTGAAGCAGGGGATATTTTCAGGAGTGTGAGGTTACTTGCTGAACATGAGCAAAAAAATATCCTTCAACCCGCCATTTACGAAGACTTCTTGATGCGCGGTTTGTTGCAAAGCAACCAGGCGGCCAGTTCACTGGCCTATGTCACCAACATTTCAACCGGGCTTGAACAACCCGTTCAACTGACACTGGCCAATCAATGTGCCCCTTTGCAAGATGGCCGTAGTATTGAATTTAGCACCAGTGCTTTTGCAAACCTTGCCAATCTGAATGAACGCATGCCCTTCGTGTTGCGTGCGGCACGGCAATTTCACAAACTGCTAAGAAGCGGTAACCGCCACATGATTGAACAAAGCATTGGCGAAATTTCAAATGGAAGTGCCATCCGATGACAGCGCACAGCAACTTTGTTCAGTGGATCAGACACCACAAAATTCTCACAGCGTTGGCAACAATGCTTTTTGTGGTTGGCGCTTGCAAAGCAGCCGAGCTGCTTACCCCCGCAAAGGAAATCGCCCTAATTATTGGTGAGCCTTGGAAAGACATGCAGGCCAGATCGAGCGCAACAATCGCTGACAATATACCCGATGAAATTTGGTACCGAATGCCCAAAGGGCTCGCTTACTTGCGGTTTGCTGATCCCAAGCACGGCTTTGTTACGCCGCCAGCAAAGTTTTTTACTGTCTCGTTTGACGACGATGCTTCAATTCGTTCTGTCAGGATGTCCCCACAAATCGAACCCCTTCAATTGCAGCAAGCATTGGACGTCATGCTCGATCTTCAAACACAGTGGAGAAAGTCTGGGTGGCTTCTTACTGATCCTGAAGAACCCGCATACGAAAATACGCCAGAATGGATCAGCAGAATTGAAGAATGCCGGTCAAATGCGACCTTCTGGCATGTTCCTGACAAGTATCAAATAGCCGTTGGAATTGCTTGTTATAAAGACCAGCGATATCCGAATGAAAAACGATTCATGATTAATTTTTCCATGGGTAGGCCTTGGTACGAACCATGGAAATACAACTTTCCACTTGATCAAAGCAAGCCATATTAAAACTCGAGTCGGCTTTGGTTGAAAGACAAACATCATTTCCATGGGCAAATACCGAGAGTGAACATCGGCAATAATTTGCTCGCCTATATCCTTGGCGAAATATCAAACGGAAGCGGTATTCGATGACAGCGCACAGCAACTTGATTCAGTGGATCAGAGACCACAAAATTCTCGCTGTATTGGCAACAACACTGCTTGTAGTCGGCGCTTGCAAAGCCGCAGAGCTGCTTACACCCGCCAAGGAGCTCGCCCTGATTATTGGTGAGCCGTGGAAAGACATGCAGGCCAGATCAACTGCTGAGATTGGTCCTGTTTATGAGGGCCGTCATTGGTATCGCCAACCCAAACAGTTGTCTTACATGCGTTTTGCAGATCACCAATATGAATTCATCACGCCCCCTGCAAAATTCTTTACTGTAGGATTCGATGACAAAGGAAATATTGACGGGGTAAGAATGTCCCCCCAAGTTGAACCGCTGCCGCTTCAGGAAGCCTTGGACATTGTTTTGGATCTGCAAAATCAGTGGAGAAAATCGGGCTGGGAGCTCGATGAACCAGAAGAATATCCTGCTTATGACAACACCCCAGTTTGGCATGAAGCGCTTAAAAAATGCGCCGTCCTAAGCACCCACTGGAACGCAGGGAAGTCGTATCAACTTATGGTGGTGGTTACCTGCTACGAAGACAACCGTTATCCGGACAACAAAGGTTACTTGGTCACTATTTCGATGGGTAAATACAGGGAGTGAGTATTGGGAACTTTCCCACCTTTCGATGATGTGGACTTCGTTCCCGGAAATATCTATCCCTCAGTTAGTGACTCCGATTTTAACTCACCTTTCTCAAGCCTCAACACCTTGCTGCATTTGCGCGCCAGTTCCATGGAATGGGTCACGATGATCAAGGCTGATTTGTTGGCAGCCTTGCTGTGAATCAGGCTTTCAAACACTTGGTCAGCTGTGTCCTGGTCCAAATTGCCCGTGGGCTCGTCGGCTAAAATGGCTTTCGGATTGGTCACCATGGCACGCGCAATCGCCACGCGTTGGCGTTCTCCGCCAGACAATTCCGCAGGGCGGTGGTTTAGCCGGTGCTCAAGCCCGAACTGCTTCAACAGCACCGCACTTTTTTCACGGGCTACCTGTTTGTTTTCACCGCCAATTCGAAGGGCCATCGCCACATTGTCCAGCGCATGGAATTCAGGCAACAAGTGGTGAAACTGGTAAATGAAGCCCAAAGTTTTGTTGCGTTCCATGCCCAGTCTGCGCACAGACCAAGGCTCAATGGCCTGACCTGCCCATAACACAGAGCCGCTGTCGGCCTTTTCAAGCCCACCCAGTACATGTAGCAGTGTGCTTTTGCCAGCTCCGGAAGCCCCCACAATGGCCACGGTTTCACCGGCCAGTACCTGAAAGTTTAAATTTTTAATGACCTGCGTGGCTTTGTCAGTCGCGGTAATGCCCTTGAATGCCTTGCTCAGGTTTTTGGTTTCCAGAACAACATTACTCATAACGCAGGGCCTCCGCAGGTTCTGCGCGCGATGCACGCCAGCTTGGGTAAATGGTGCTGAGCACGCTTAGCACCAGGGCCACAGTCACAATGGTGACCACATCGCTTGCGCGTGGGTCGGAAGGCAACTGGCTGATGAAGTAAATTGATTTTGGCAAAAACTCAACGCTCAGCGCCCGTTCAATGGCGGGCACAATCGTGCCCAAATTAATGGCAAGCAACCAGCCAGCCGTTACGCCCAAAAAGGTACCTATCCAGCCAACCAGTGCGCCTTGCAACATGAAAATTCGCTGAATGGCAAATGGGCTTGCACCCAGGGTGCGCAGAATTGCGATCTCTCCGCGCTTGTCTTTCACGGTCATGACCAGCATGGACACCAGGTTAAATGCGGCCACCGCAATAATCAGGGTCAGAATAATGAACATCATGCGTTTTTCGGTTTGTACCGCAGCAAACCAGGTGCGGTTTTGCACTGACCAGTCACGAACCCACACGCTGGGTGGTAACTGGCTTTCAATGTCTCTGGCCACAAACGGGGCTGCATCCATGTCGTTTAACTTCACACGAATACCGGTTGGGCCAAGGCTGCGGTAAAAGCGGGCTGCGTCGTCAATGTTCATCAGCACCAGGCCACTGTCGTATTCATAGTGGCCAGTGCTCACCAAGGCTGTTATCTCGAAGGCCTTCAGGCGGGGAATCATGCCAGCTGGGGTCATTTGGCCTGAAGGGGCAATCAGCGTAATGCGGTCGCCCACGCTTACACCAATCTGTTTGGCCAACTCGATGCCTAGTACCACACGAAATTCGCCAGCTTGCAGGTTACTCAGGCTACCCGAAATGACTTCTTTGAAATCAGATACTTCCTGTTCTTGGGCGGGGTCAATACCGCGAACTATGGCTGGGCGCAGCAAATCGCCATGCGCCAGCATGCTTTCGCCAGCCACATAGGGAGCGGCGCCGATTACTTTTGGGTTGGCAGCCTTGATTGCACCCACCAGCGCTTCTGGGTTGTCAAAGCCTGCTTGTGGGGCCAATACCTCGATGTGTGCAATCACCGACAACATGCGGTCTCTAACTTCTTTTTGAAAGCCGTTCATCACCGACAACACCACAATAAGCGCTGCCACACCAAGCCCAATGCCGGCCATGGACAATCCAGAGATAAAGGAAATGAACTTGTCACGGCTTCTGTGACCGCCACCGCGCACATAGCGCAGTGCAATTTCAACATCAAAGGGTAAACTAATCACAAATTGTCCCGAATTGTTCAAATGTGCTCTTGAAGTTTCAAAGCGCTCTCATTGTAGTGTGAATAAAACCGTGTCCAAACCAAGCAATGCGCCTTTGTGGGTGTTCGTTCCCAACATTCTTGTGCCCGAAATGGCGCTGCAACGCCTGTCCGCCCATGCCCGGAGCCAGTCTTTTGCTGGCTTGCCAGCCAGTTTGCTGCAAACCATGGCCAGAAATGCTGCACCGGAATACCAAAACGCCGATGGGCTGGATCGCATCGAAGCCTGGTTGATGCGCTACTTGGATTCACAAGTGCAAGCAAAGTTCGACCAGTACCCGGCTTGGGCCATGTTGCAGCATTCGCAGGCCGAGACTGAATTTACGCCAGTAAAGCCTTTCACGCGCTTTTGGGGTACAGCGGGTTGTCTGGAAATAGAACGGGATGGCGTGCGTTTTACGCCGCCCGAGGTGTTGCAGGCTGGCCAAGCCGACTTGGATGCCTTCTGGAGCGTGGTGAAACCCCTTCTGGAACACCACGGCTGGGTATTGAACACCCCGGCTGGTTTTCACAGCCTGTTGAGCAACCCCGTGCCGGTGCCCATGGAACAGGCGTCGCCGTGGTCGGTGCAGGGGATTCGCCTAACTGACTACCTGCCCATGAACCAGGAATGCAGCGACTGGCGGCGCATGTGGCTGAACATGCAGGTGGAGTTGCACAACGCCGAATTCAACAAGGCCCGCGAAGCCAAAGGTTTGAAGCCTTTGAATGCGCTGTGGTTTTGGGGGGGAGGTGAGGCCTGGCAAACTGATGTGGCCGTGCCGCGCGTGAAATCGGTGTCAGAAGATAGCATGTTTGATGCGGTGAAAATGACCGACAGCGCAGACGAGGCTGTGAACCGATTTGTGTTCTGGACCCAGTTGTTGGGTTCATTACAAAAGAATTCGGTACAAACCGAAGCGAGCGAGCCTGGGGCAAAGCCCGACAACGTGTATTGCGTCAACTTTCAGGGTTGGGGCGGCAATATTGGCGTATTCAAACTGCTGGAAAGCGAGGTGCTGCAACCCATGCGCTTGGCTGGCTTGGCTTTTAACTGGGTGCTGTTGGGCAACCATGGCTGGAAAACTTTAAGAAGCAACTGGATGAACCGATTCAAGTTTTGGCAAAACAAACCCGACTGGGCTGTGTTGGGAGAACCTGAAATGCAGGAGGGCCCCACTGAGGAAGACCTGCAAGCTGCGTGGCAACAAGGCCAGCGCGACCAAGACAGCATTCAGGCCGAATGGGAGGGGCGGTGATGAATACCACTACCGTTGAGCACCGGGTTCGTACCCCTCGCCCGCAAGTTGAAGCGGTGCTTCGCAGCCAGGGCATGCACCCCTTGATGGCGCGCCTGATGGCTGCACGGGGTGTGGATTCTCAAGCCGAAGCTGAAACAAAGTTGGCTGACTTGATTCCGCCTTCCCAATTTAAAGGCATTAATCAAGCCGCAGAAATTCTTGCAGACGCACTGGAGGCCGGTGCCCGCATTGTTGTGGTGGGCGATTACGATTGCGACGGCGCTACAGCCACCGCAGTGGGCGTACGCGGCTTGCGCATGCTGCTGCAAAGCCTGGGTGCGGATGAAGACGCTGCGAAGTACCACATTGATTTTCTGGTGCCCAATCGCTTCGAGTACGGTTACGGCCTAAGCCCTGAAATTGTGCAGTTGGCCGCACAACAGTTTGAGCCAGATTTGCTGGTAACGGTTGATAACGGCATTGCCAGCGTGGAAGGCGTGCAAGAAGCCAATGAGTTGGGTATCGGTGTAATTGTGACCGACCACCATTTGCCCGGCGAGCAATTGCCGCAAGCCTTGGCCATCGTGAATCCCAACCAGCCAGGTTGTGAGTTTCCGAGCAAATCAATCGCTGGCGTGGGCGTGATGTTTTATGTGTTGCTGGCCACCCGTGCTGTGTTGCGCGAGCGTGGCGTGTTTGATGCCGCCAGCCAGCCCCGAATTGACGCGCTGCTCGATTTGGTGGCGCTGGGCACTGTGGCTGACGTGGTGAAACTGGACGCCAACAACCGCCGCTTGGTGGCGCATGGTTTGCAGCGCATTCGCGCAGGCCGCGCTCAGCCCGGTATGCTGGCTTTGTTCCATGAGGCCAGCCGCGACCCGCGCAAAGCCACCGCAGCCGACATGGGTTTCGCATTGGGCCCCCGCCTGAATGCCGCAGGCCGCCTGGCCGACATGGCGATTGGTATTCGCACCCTGTTGGCCGACGATGCGGGCGAGGCCAGTGCACTGGCCGCCCAGCTGGGCAAAATGAATGAAGAACGCAAGCGCATTGAAGCCGACATGAAACGCGATGCGCTGGAAGACATTGAAAAATTCATTAGCCAGGACGAACCAGCCGCAGGCATTGTGGTGGCGCACAGCACCTGGCACCAAGGGGTTATTGGCATTCTGGCTTCTCGCATCAAAGAACGCCTTTACCGCCCCACCATTGCGCTGGCCCCGGGCGATGATGGTTTCTGGAAAGGCAGTGGTCGTTCCGTGCAGGGCGTGCACCTGCGCGATGTGCTTGATTTGGTGAGCAAACGCCTGCCCGAAGGCAGCATGCCCAAGTTTGGTGGGCACGCCATGGCGGCTGGTTTAACCATTGCAGAAGGCGCAATCGAACAATTCAAAATTGAATTTGCCAAAGCCATTCTGGATTTAAGCGACCCCAGTGCACTTACACAGGTGGTCGAAACCGATGGTTCAATTCCTGCCGACTACATAGCAGCAAGTGCGGCCGATTTGCTGGAAACCCAGGTGTGGGGGCAAGGCTTCCCGGCACCCCTGTTTTGTGATGAGTTTGAGGTGCTTGAACACCGTTTGCTGAAGAATGCCCACAGCAAATTCACCTTGCGGCGCGATGGCAAAACCTTTGTGGCCTTGCGCTGGCGCGCCGTAGAGGCACTACCGGCCAAAGTGAAACTGGCTTACCGGTTTGAACGGGACACCTTCACAGGCGGTGATGCGGTGCAAATCATTGTGGAACACGTGTTGTAGGGCGGCTTGCGTTACAATATCGGGTTACGCACATTGAATTTGTTAGAGAAACATGGAAGCCGAACGCCTGAATGCCATCATCAACGCCCTGACTGACCTTGCCGACCGCGCAGGCCAGTTGCGGAGGTATCTTTGACGTCGACCGCAAGGC
>JAHJCM010000083.1 GCA_018812945.1 Gammaproteobacteria bacterium
GGTAAAAGCATAAAATACGGCCTTGATCCGAAAAACAGATCCACAAGGTACACCCGCCATGATCCGCCTGTCCGAGCTGAAGCTTCCACTCGACCATCCTGAAGACGCCCTGCCCGCATTAATTTGCAGCACCCTGAAAATTTCAGCCAACCAGCTCAAAAGCTTCAATATTTACAAGCGCAGCTACGACGCGCGCAAACAAAAACTGCTGTTGGTGTACATCGTGGATGTGGAACTGGACAACGCTCGGCTTGAAGCGCAGTTGTTGTCGAAATTCACCACCAACTCGCACATTCGGCCTGCGCCCGATATGGTCTACCAGTTACCAGTGAAACTGAACGAAGCCCCGGCCATTCGCCCGGTGGTAATTGGCTTTGGCCCCTGCGGTATTTTTGCAGCGATGATGCTGGCGCAAATGGGCTTCAAACCCATTGTGATTGAGCGTGGCAAACAGGTACGCGAACGCACCAAAGACACCTGGGGCCTGTGGCGCAAACGTGTGTTGCACACCGAATCGAACGTGCAGTTTGGCGAAGGCGGTGCAGGCACATTTTCAGACGGCAAACTGTACAGCCAAATCAAAGACCCGCGTTTTCTTGGCCGAAAAGTGATGACCGAGTTTGTAAAGGCTGGCGCACCCGAAGAAATTTTGCTGGTCAGCAAACCACACATTGGCACCTTCCGCCTGGTGAAAGTGGTAGAAAACATGCGCGAGCAAATCATCGCCATGGGCGGTGAAATTCGCTTCCAACAACGCGTATGCGACTTTCACATTGAAGACGGCCACATTCGCGGCCTGACCATTGAGAACCTGAAAGACGGTGGCACTTACGAACTGCGCGCAGACCATGTAGTGCTGGCGCTGGGCCACAGTTCACGCGACACCTTTGCCAAGCTGTACGAGCGCGGTGTGCACATGGAAGCCAAGCCATTTTCAGTGGGCTTTCGGATAGAACACCCGCAAGGGCTGATCGACCGTGCCCGCCTGGGGCAACACGCCGGCCACCCCCTGCTGGGCGCAGCCGATTACAAGCTGGTGCACCATGCTGCCAATGGCCGATCGGTGTACAGCTTTTGCATGTGCCCCGGCGGCACCGTGGTGGCGGCTACATCTGAAGAGAACCGCGTGGTCACCAACGGCATGAGCCAATATTCACGCAACGAGCGCAACGCCAACGCGGGCATTGTGGTGGGCATTAGCCCCGCCGATTATCCCGGTGGTCCACTGGCAGGTATCGCCTTTCAACGCAAGCTTGAATCCAATGCCTTTGTGATGGGCGGCAGCAACTACGAAGCGCCCGGGCAATTGGTGGGCGACTTCATTGCGGGCAAAGCATCGACTGAACTTGGCAGCGTAGAACCATCGTATAAACCCGGCGTGAAAATGACTGACCTGGCCGACGCATTGCCCGAATACGCAATCACGGCCATGCGTGAAGCCTTGCCGGCATTCGGCAAAAAAATCAAAGGTTTCGACATGCACGACGCTGTGCTGACCGGTGTAGAAACCCGTACTTCGTCGCCACTGCGAATTACGCGCGGCGACGACTTCCAAAGTTTGAATACAAAAGGCCTTTACCCTGCTGGCGAAGGTGCCAGCTACGCCGGTGGTATTTTGTCGGCGGGTGTGGATGGCATTGAAGTGGCCGAAGCAGTGGCAAGAAATTTGGTGGGGGGTTAAGCAACAACTGTTTGTGGACAATCTTCAAAGGTAATGATCATTTTTTTCCGATTGCTGCTGTCGATTTGACAAGTGTTGCCAAAGTAACCGAGGTGTTTTCGGGATCCAGCAATCGATCCAACTGACTTCGACTGGTTCCAATTTTTCGTGCCATTTCAGTTTTAGGTATTGATCTTGAAATCATCTCTTGCTCGATCATGCAGGCAATCACTTTTTTGATGGCCAAAGCTTCTGCCTCTTCTTGAATGCCCTCTTCTTTCAAGAAATCTTCAAAATTCGAACCCACGTGTTTATTCATTTAAAACCACCCATTTCAAGAACGTCGAGCTTCTTCAGTAACAATTAACGGCATTCAGTTCTATTGCTTTGCCTAACCTCCCCACCCATTTGTAGCCCCCAATTACCCCACCTGAAATAGTTCATTAAACGAAGGTTTCCTGATACATTAAAAGCACAAGAACAAACCACACCCGCAATGATCGTTTACACCGCCTGCAAATCGAAATTTCTCGACGACGTGCGTATTCTGGTCCAAATCGTCCACTGATTCTGGACGAAACAATCCACTGATTCTGGTGGAAACAATCCACTGATTCTGGACGAAAAAATCCACCTTACTGCTCACGGATAA
>JAHJCM010000084.1 GCA_018812945.1 Gammaproteobacteria bacterium
CCTTTCATCCCAGCCAGAAACTTAAAGCTTTGGTTGAATAATTTTCACTAAATTATTTAAGTACAAGCCAATTACTCAATGCAAAAAACCGTAAACGCAGACGGAGCGCCACCCACAGCCAGCTTGCCGCCCATTCCGGCCAAGCGCTATTTCACCATTGGTGAGGTCAGCGAGCTGTGCGGCGTAAAAACCCACGTGCTTCGCTATTGGGAACAAGAATTCACGCAATTGAAGTCGATTACCCGACGCGGCAATCGTCGTTACTACCAGCACCATGAGGTGCTGTTCATTCGCAGAATTCGTGAACTGCTGTACGAACACGGCTTCACCATCAACGGTGCACGCAACCGTTTGGATCAGGAAAAAAATGGCCCGGCAGGCGACGCGCCGCTGCCCATTTTGATCGATCGGGAAGTTTTGAAAGAACAATTGCTAAATTTGCGCGAAGCCCTGAAAGCCTAAGCGTTTCATGTATAATCCAGCCTTCTCGGAATGTAGCGCAGCCTGGTAGCGCACTTGCATGGGGTGCAAGGGGTCGGAGGTTCGAATCCTCTCATTCCGACCAAAAATCTAAAAGGCCCAAGGTTTTAACTTGGGCCTTTTGTCTTTTTGGGTAGTTTTTCTGATCGATTGTCGCTAAGCCGTCACCCCGAATAATGCACCTACTCCTGCTGTCATGCCCATGGCCAATGCGCCCCAAAAGGTGACGCGTACCGCAGCGATTCCCATGGAGGAGCCACCCGCTTGAGCGGCGAGTGCGCCCAACCCCGCAAGAAATACAAGAGAGCCGCCAGCGACACCCCACATCAAGCTTGTTGAGGGCAGCAAGAAGGCAACCAGCAATGGCAGGAGGGCGCCAGCAGCAAAAGTAGCTGCGGAAGCCAAGGCGGCTTGCACAGGCTTTGCTGCCAGTGCGTCTGACAAACCAAGCTCATCGCGCGCGTGGGCTCCCAATGCGTCGTGTTCCATCAATTGGCTTGCAACCTGTTTGGCAAGATTTTCATCAAGCCCCCGCTCAACATAAATCGATGTCAATTCCGCATGCTCATGGTCGGGTTGATTGGCCAGTTCCGCGCGCTCACGTGCGAGGTCTGCTTTTTCTGTATCAGCTTGCGAACTCACTGATACATATTCCCCTGCGGCCATCGACATGGCGCCAGCCACCAGGCCAGCCATACCTGCGACTAAAATCGCTTGTGAACCTGCACCAGTCGCCGCCACACCCAACACCAGACTAGCGGTGGACACAATGCCATCATTGGCACCGAGTACTGCTGCGCGTAGCCAACCGGTGCGGTGACCTTTGTGTTTTTCAAGATGTCTCATTTCAAACCAGCCTTACAATCACCCACATTAAAAACCCTACCACGCCAATGCCTGCAAGCCCGGTAACCATTCCCGCAATAATCGCCAGGCCGTCTCGCGCCATCAGCCCAAGACCGATCAATATGAGGGCAACAGCGGGTGTGCCGTTGCCCCCGGGTATCGGCAGAAAAATGATGAAACCCATTGTGGCAATGAAGGGTACCAGCCAGCCTCGGTGCGTGGGACTACTCAGTGATTCCAGTCGAGGCGTGCAAATGCGGTCGGCTTTGGTGTATATCCAGTTCAAGATTTTGATCAATCGCGTGGCTGATTCTTTGGACAGCTCTACGCGGCAAACCCGGTCGGGCAGGCCATGGCCACTGTTGTTGGTCCACATCATTCGGGCTACGGCCCATATGCCAAATGAAAACAAAAAACCCGAGAACGGGATGGGTAGCAATGTAAGCACGGCGAGGAAAAGCAACAGTGCGCCGTGGGCAGACTCGCCATGCATGTCTGCGAGAAAACGCACGGACACTTTGTCTTCATGTGGGTGTTCAACAGCCAGTTTGAGGCGTAGCAAAAGATCGTTCATGCAGGGCAGTATACCGATGCCATATGACATGGCTTAGCGATAGCCACCATCTGCCATTACCACCTGGCCCATCAAATAAGGCATCGTGAGCAAGTGCAAGGCGCATCGCGCCATTTCATCGGGTTCAGCCCAGCGTTTCATCCAGATTTTTGCAGATTCTTTTTCGCGCACATCGGGGGGCAGGGTGGCGTTCAGGTCGGTGTTGATCCAGCCTGGGGCCAGGCCGTTGATGCAAATTTGGTCTTCTGATAATTTTTCCGCAGCCACGCGCACAAACAGATTGTTGGCGGCCTTGGAGGCGTCATAGTGGGCAGAAACAGGGTCCCAGCTGTTGATACCATTGGTGGAGGTGACCAGTACAATGCGTCCGCGAAAGTCGCCACGTACAGGATTATTTTTCATCTGTAGTGCAGCGTATTTGGTGACCAAAAAGCTGCCAGTGGCATTGGTGTTTTGAACCTGGTCCCATTCGGCCTGTGTTTGGTCAAAAAATTCAGTGTTTGGGGATATGCCTGCGCTGTGAATTACATGGTCAACGGCAATCCCTTCTTGTCCAATCGCTTGGAAAAAGGCGGCGACAGAGGCCTCTTGCCCCACTTCGCACGGGAAGGCTTTGGCTTTCACATTTGGATTGATTAACTGGATTTGATGCAGCGCCGCCTGGGTTTTTTCTGGTTTGCGGCTGGCAGATACGATGACGTTTCCGCCTGATTTTGCGACTTCGAGTGCACAGGTAAGGCCAATACCGCTGGCGCCGCCGGTGATTACTGTCCAAGTGTTGGAAAAGTCAAAATGCGCTGTAGCCATGGTGTGCCCTTTTGTGTTGTTGGGCTTTTAGTGTGGCACAGCGATGAAGTTTTTTTGAAGCCTAATTGGGGTGTGGTTTGGGCTTTATTCTACGCATAACCTTTCACGCCCAGTTTGTGGCAAGTTTACGGTACCTGCGCCGATTGATTCACTGCCTTACTTTTTCAAATGTGGAACAAACCCTTTCTGAGAAGAATTCACTTATTCAATGGCAGCAACGATTAGAATCGGGTGATGATTATTACCTTCCGTTAAGCAAAGGTGTTGCTGTCATTGGATGAATTGAATTCATGAAACCGACCGCGTCGTTGACAGGGATACTGGGTTTTACTTTGTGGGCTGCGCTGACTTTGGTGCTGGCCTACCCCCACGACTGGGTCACGCTTTCCAATGCGCCTGTGGTGCTTATTCTGGTCTCATCGATTTATTCCCTGTTGTTGCCCTTGTCACTTTCACTTGCGCTCAGCGCGCTTGCTGTGCTCATGTTCAACTACCAAATGGTGCCACCCGTACACACCTTTCATGTTGACCTTCACGAGCATGGCATTTTGCTGATCACGATGATGGGTGTTTCGTGGCTGATTACCTATTTATTGCGTCGGCAAAAGCAAATTGCAGCGCTTGAACGGCAGCAGGCGCAGCGCACTTTGCAGTTGATGCAGTGGAGCGAAAAACTGCGCGAGCTTGATAATCCGCAACAACTGCTTTCCGATTTGCATCAATTGTTGGCGGGACTGGCTGAGGGTTCTACCCAAGTGCTGGTGGGGTTTACTTCTACTGAGCTTGAGTCGCTGAATGCCACGCAAGTGAAGGCTTTTGAAGCCTGCCTGCAAGAAAACAAGCCACTGGGAAGCAGCACGGGGCGCTATGACAATCTGGACGATCTGTACTTGCCCATGCGCGGAAAAACAAGGGCTTACGGTGTGTGCGTGTGTGTGGGCGGTGATATTGATTTTAGCGAGGCCTTGTGGGTTCGCGATGCGCAGGCACTGCTGGATCAAATGGGCCTGGCCTGCGAGCGGCGGGACAATTTATTGCGCGCCCAAAGTGCCCGAGAATCGGCACAAACCCAGAAAACCCGAAGTTTGTTTTTAACTTCGATAGCCCATGATCAGCGAACACCACTGGCCAGCATACTCACCTCTGCTTCTGCAATATTGGAGCAAACAGACCGTTTGAGCAAAGAAGAAATTCGCCACTACGCTGAGTTGATTCAGGAGGAAACGCAGCAGGTGGCCAGGCTCACCGACAACACGCTGACCTTGGCACGCCTAAGCGGTGAGCAGGTTCATGTACCCATGCAAATGGAATCAGTTGAAGACATGGTGGCGGCTGTATTGCAGCGTATAAGGAAACGCAAAGCATTGCATTTACCTGCTGTGAAGGTCGCTGCGGGCTTGCCCTTGGTGAGATGCAATATGGTGCTGGTGGAACAGGTGCTGGACAATTTGATCGACAACGCGACAAAACATTCCGGTGCACCCGATTCCGTGGAGTTGATCGTCGAGCAGATGCAAGGTGAGGTGGTGTTTCAGGTTACAGACCGCGGCAAAGGTATGCTGGCGCAACACAAGTTGCAAGGTGATGAGTCTCGAGGCCTGGGTATTGGCCTACAGCTTTGTCATGCTGTGGCACAAGTTCACGCAGGACGTTTGAATTTTTCGACATCTGCGATTGCAGGACAAGGTGTGTTGGCCATATTCACATTGCCCTTGTCTGCGGTGCAGGAACAAGGCGCATGAGCATTCGTATTTTATTGATTGAAGACGACCGGGAGCTGGGCAAAGCCCTACGCAACAGCTTGGGCACTGAAGGACATTCGGTGGTCACAGCGGCCAGTTTGTCAGAAGCCAAGGCCTTGTTGGCGAATCAGCTTGCAGGGCAGACGTTTGATTTGTATTTGCTCGATTTGGGTTTGCCCGATGGCGATGGGAAAAGTTTTCTGGAGGTGGCTCGCAGGGCAGGCAGTGCACCTGTGATTGTGATTTCGGCGCGCCCGAATGAGGGCAGCAAAATTGAGTTGCTTGACGCTGGTGCTGATGATTACTTGGTGAAGCCATTCAGCGTGGGGGAGCTCTTGGCGCGGATTCGGGTGGCCTTACGCCATCGCGGCAATTTGGCGCAGCCAGCCACTTTGTTGTATCAGCGTGATGGCTTGAACATTGATTTGCTCAAGCGTGAAATAACTCTAAACGGGCTGGAGGTTAAATTAACGCCCACCGAGTATGAGCTTCTGGCGCGCTTGGTGCGAAGTGCTGGGCAGGCGGTAAGCCACCGGCAATTGCTGGCCGATGTGTGGGGCCCGGAGTATTTGGAGCACACGCAATATACCCGCCTGTATGTGGGCCAGCTGCGCGCGAAAATCGAGAAAAATCCGGCAGACCCACACTTTATTCTGACGGAAACTGGTGTGGGTTATCGCATGTTGGCAGGCACTTAAGTTTCTACCCAGGTTTCCTTATAACTTCCTTATATGGTGCAGCGCATGATGGAGGCTGTTTACACAGTGCAAGTGCGTTACAACCATGAACAAACCAGAATCAACAGATAAAACCAAAGCCGGCCTTGCTGCACTCACTTTGGGTGCCATTGGCGTGGTGTATGGGGACATCGGAACTAGCCCGCTGTACACCGTCAAAGAAGTATTCGGCGAGAACAGTGGCGTGCCATTGAATCCCGAGAACCTGACAGGTGCTATTTCCGTGATTTTCTGGGCGTTAATGTTGGTGGTCACTTTGAAGTATGTGATCCTGATTTTGAAAGCCGACAACAATGGCGAAGGCGGCGGTTTGGCGTTGACCGCATTGGCCTCGGAAGCAGTTCGAAAAAACCCGAAACTGAAAACTGCCTTGCTGCTGATCGGGGTGTTTGGTGCCACACTGTTTTATGGCGACAGCGTAATTACACCTGCCATTTCGGTGTTGGGTGCCATGGAAGGGCTTACGCTGATTACACCCACCTTGACGCCGTACATCATTCCTTTAAGTGTATTGATCCTGATCGGATTGTTCGCTGTACAGCGTTACGGAACCTCGGTGGTTGGGCGTTTCTTTGGGCCGATCATTATGCTGTGGTTTGCCACCTTGGGCGCAGTGGGCGTTGTGAATATCGCAAATGCGCCCGAAATTCTGCACGCGTTGAATCCGGTGCATGGCATTCAATTCATTCTGGAGCGCGGTTGGGGTTTGTTCGCGGCGTTTGGTGCAATTGTGCTGGCCTTGACTGGTGCTGAGGCTTTGTATGCCGACATGGGGCACTTTGGAAAGAAGCCGATTCGCCTGGCCTGGACGTTTTTGGTGTTTCCTTGTTTGGCCTTAAATTATTTGGGGCAGGGCGCTTTGCTGATTGCCGACCCAGGCGCCATTGAGAATCCGTTTTATCGTTCTTTCCCCGATGCATGGGTAATTCCCGTGCTTTGCCTGGCCACGATGGCCGCCATTATTGCGTCGCAAGCGGTTATCTCCGGTGCTTATTCCATGAGTAAGCAAGCCATTCAACTGGGCTTTTTGCCGCGTATGAAAATTCAATACACTTCGGCGAAAGAGTCGGGCCAAATTTACATGCCTGCTGTGAACTGGCTGTTGTTGGCAGGTGTGTTATTGGCGGTGCTGATTTTTCAGAACTCATCCAACTTGGCCGGCGCCTATGGCATTGCAGTGACGCTGACCATGCTGATTACTACCACGCTGACCTATTTTGTGATTCGCCACAGCTGGGGTTTGCCAGCCTGGTTGTCAGTGGGTGCAACCATTTTCTTTGTTCTGATCGACATACTGCTTGTGGTCAGCTGCGCATTCAAATTGTTTGATGGCGGTTGGTTCCCGATTGTGTTGGGCTTGGCTTTGTTTGTTGTCATGGCCACCTGGTGGCGAGGCCGCAAATTGCTGATGAAAAGTATTCAGAAAGACGGTATTGATTTGAATGACTTTTTGCCAACGCTGAATGTGGATCAAATTAACCGCGCTTACCGCACAGCGGTATACCCGGTGGCTGATCCTGACAAAGTGCCGATGGCTTTGCTGCACAACTTGAAACACAACCAAGTGTTGCATGCATCGAATGTGATATTGACGGTGGTGTTTGAAAGTGTACCGTGGGTTGGCAATTTGAACCGGGTTGAAGTGAAATCGCTAAGCCGTGGTTTCTGGCAAGTGACTGTGCGCTATGGCTTCATGAATACGCCTGATATTCCCAAGGCGCTTGAGTTGACTGATGAGGTGGGTCTGAAAATATCGATGTTTGAAACCACTTACTTTTTAAGCCGCGAAACTGTTGTGCCCACGCCAGGTTCGGGCATGGCCAAGTGGCGCGAGCAGTTGTTTGCAACCATGAGCCGCAATGCAGGTGGTGTTGTGGATTTTTTCAGGTTGCCTTCAAATGCTGTAGTGGAGTTGGGTACACGGGTACAGATTTGATGAGTGATTGCTGATGGGTTATTGAGTGCTTTGCTCTATAATCTTGTGCATACAACCACACCGGTTTGAGCCGCTTGCTCAGACCAATCCGAAATACAAATTCAAATTAAACATAGCACCACATGCTTGAATCCCCACCTTTGGGTGTTGCAATTGTTGGCGGAGGCCCAGCGGGCCTGATGGCCGCCGAAGTACTCAGCAACGCGGGTGTGCAGGTGGATGTGTTTGATGCAATGCCATCGTTTGGCCGCAAGTTTTTGCTGGCCGGTATTGGTGGTTTGAACCTTACCCACAGCGAAGACTACGCAAAGTTTTGTACCCGCTATGCGGACAGGCTTCCCCATTTACAAACCACACTTGATTTACTTCCGCCCGAGCGATTGTGCGAATGGGTGCATGAACTGGGCATTGAAACATTTGTGGGTACTTCTGGCAGGGTGTTTCCGAAAGAAATGAAAGCAGCGCCTTTGTTGCGTGCCTGGCTGCACCGCTTGAGAGGCAAGGGCGTGCGCATGCATGTTCGCCACAGGTGGCAAGGCTGGAATGGGAAGGGGCAATTGCAGTTCTCAACACCAAGTGGTCTTGTGGAACATTCACCACGGGCTACAGTGCTTGCCTTGGGTGGAGCCAGTTGGCCCAAGCTGGGTTCTGATGGGGCCTGGGTGCCTTGGCTGCGCAATTCAGGGGTTGAAGTTGCTGAGCTTGAAAGTGCAAATTGCGGCTTTGAAGTGAATTGGAGCGATTACCTGCGCGAGAAGTTTGCAGGCGCACCGCTGAAGTCGGTCGCTTTGAAATTCACAAACTTGCAAGGCCAGGTAATTGAGCGGCAGGGTGAAATGGTGATTGGTCAGCATGGTGTAGAAGGCAGCCTTGTTTACGCCTTCAGTCGGGAAATTCGCCAACGCTTGAATGCGCAGGGTGATGCAACCTTTGCGCTTGATTTATTGCCTGGGCGCAGCCTTGACCGTGTTCGAGCAGAATTGGCGGGGTGGGCACGCAGCAGTCAGTCAATGTCTAGCTATTTCAAAAATAAACTGGGCATTGCTGGTGTGAAGTTGGCTTTGCTGCATGAAGTACTTGGCAAAGACGAGTTCAAGAATTTGGAAAAGCTGGTTTCAACCATTAAGGCATTGCCAATCACGGTTCACGCAGTGCGGCCAATTGATGAAGCAATCAGCACGGCAGGCGGTGTGCGCTTCGAAAGCATGAACAGCAATTACATGCTGACCAACAAGCCCGGTACTTTTGTCGCGGGTGAAATGCTGGACTGGGAGGCACCCACCGGTGGTTATTTGCTCACTGCCTGTTTTGCAACAGGAATGGCTGCCGGGCAAGGTGTGTTGCGCTGGTTGAATGATTCAACTACGGATTGATGAAAGTAATCATGTTCTGCCAGCTGAGGCTTTCGGCTTTCTCGTATTTCAGCCCAAGGTCTTCTGCTTCTTTTTGAACCTGCGCCACGCTCATGGTGTGAAGCGCTTTGATCGGTACATCCGGGTCAGAGGCGCGGTATTCCACAAATACAATTTTTCCGCCCTTTTTAACAGCTTTCATCAGTGATTGAAGCGTTTCGCGTGGGTACTCAAGCTCGTGATACACATCCACCATAATCGCCACATCCAGAATTCGGTCAGGCAGATTCAGGTTCTTCTCGCTGGACTGCCGAATTTGCATTCGGCCTTTGGGCAAACTCTCTGCCTTCTTTTGTAGCATCTTGATCATTTGCGGTTGAATATCGACCACCCACACCACTCCGTTGGGGCCAATTTTCTCAGCCATCATTTGCGCAATGTGCCCGGTACCAGCGCCTATATCGCCCACCACCATGCCAGGTTTTAAATTCAATTTTTGAATCAGTAAATCAGTGCGCTCTTCTTGAAGGCGCTGTGGTCGCTCAAGCCAGGGTGCGCCCTGCCAGCCCATCACCTTCGAAATTTGGCGGTCACAATAGGATTTGCCAATGCCATCGGGGTGGGGATTGGGTATGGGGGCGTAGGTGCAAGCGGCATGGGCGGTGGTACCAACCCCGTGCAATGCCACAGTGATTAATATTGACAAGAGCGTGTTGACTCGATTGTTCATTGCATCCTTCCCCGCATGACCACGACCACTTGGTTCTGTTAATCTGGTTTCGACTCAGCATAAGCTGAAAAGTAAAAAAATAGAGAATTTGGAGACAACAAACAATGAACAACTTCAACGGCAAAACCGCCGTGATCACCGGGGCGGCCAGCGGTATTGGTTTTGCTTTGGCCAAACACGCCGCTGCACAAGGCATGAGTCTGGTGTTGGCCGATATCGATGAGGCTGCACTTCAAGCCGCAGCAGAACAACTGAGTCTTCCCGCTGATCGTGTACTGGCCTTGCGTACCGATGTGCGTCATGCAGCAGAAATCAAGGCATTGGCTGATGCAGCTTATGGCAAGTTCAACCAAGTTCATTTGTTGTTCAACAACGCAGGTGTCGCTTTAGCGCGCACCACGTGGGAACACACAGTGGCCGATTGGGAATGGATTCTGCAAGTGAATTTGTGGAGTGTTGTTCACGGCATTTCGGAGTTCCTGCCGCGTATGCAGGCTCAAGGTGGCCCGGCGCACATTGTGAATACGGCATCGGTTGCGGGCCTTGTGTCCAACCCGGGCATGGCGGCCTACAACGTGAGCAAGCATGGCGTGGTTACGCTGAGCGAGACCTTGAGCCTTGAATTGCAAATGACCCAATCGCCCATCGGCGTTTCTCTGTTATGCCCGGCTTGGGTGCCCACTGGTATTGGAAATTCCGAACGCAACCGGCCCAGTGATTTGGCACAAACCAAGCCGATTGAAGGTTTGACGGCGCAGTTGAACAAACGCATTGGCAAAGCGATTGCCAGCGGGCAATTGACTGCCGATGACATGGCAGTAGAAACGTTCAATGCGATTTCTGAAAAGCGCTTCTATGTGATTCCGCACAGCTATATGTTCCCGGTGATTGAAACCCGGATGAAAGAAATTCTGAATCAGCAAAACCCGACGCTGCCCAAATAAAAAAGTAAAAAGGAGACAAAACAATGAAAGCATTGATGTGCAACAGCTTGGGCCTACCCAACACCTTGGTGTTCCAGGAAACAGCCGACCCGCAGCCGGGGCCTGGCCAAGTGGTGGTGGACATGAAAGCCGCTGGTGTCAATTTTCCGGATGCGCTGATCATTCAGGGCAAATACCAGTTCAAACCTGCATTACCGTTTGCGCCTGGTGCTGAACTGGCTGGTGTTGTAGCTGCGCTGGGTGAAGGCGTCAAGAATGTGAAGGTGGGTGATCGAGTGATCGCAATGTGTACCCATGGTGCCTTCGCCGAGAAGGTGGTGGTGCAGGCCAAGCAGATTATTCCGATGCCACCCGCACTCGATTTCGAAACTGCCGCATCCTTCACTTTGGCCTACGGTACTTCGTACCATGCGTTGAAGGGGCGTGCCCAATTGAAAGAAGGTGAGACCCTGCTGGTGTTGGGTGCTGCCGGTGGTGTGGGTTTGGCTGCCATTCAAATAGCCAAAGCCTTGGGTGCCAAAGTAATTGCGGCGGCATCCAGTGCCGACAAACTGGCCATTTGCAAAGAAAACGGTGCTGATGAGCTGATCAATTACAGCACCGAAGATTTGCGCGACCGTGTGAAAGAACTCACCGCCGGGAAAGGTCCGAATGTCATTTTTGATCCTGTGGGTGGCAAGTTTGCCGAGCCTGCGTTCCGAAGCATAGGCTGGAACGGACGCTATCTGGTGATCGGTTTTGCAGACGGTGACATTCCCAGTATTCCGTTGAACCTGCCCCTATTGAAAGGCGCATCAATTGTGGGTGTATTTTGGGGTGAGTTTGTGAATCGTCAGTTGTTTGACTTCATTAGAGACCTGGGCGAAATGTTTGCCTTGATCGAAGAGGGCAAACTGAAACCCTTGGTGTCCAAGGTATATTCACTCGCGCAGGGCGCTCAGGCCCTGCAGGATTTGCTCGACCGGAAAGTGGTGGGCAAGGTGGTGATTACTGCCAATGGCTGATTTCCTTAAGTGGTGTAGTCACCACTGGCCTCGGGCTGAAACAATATTTCCTTTACCATGGCGAAATGTTGTTCCCCGTTGGGGGTTGCCCATTGGGCCAATGTGCCTGCCTTGCGCCCTAGCAGACTGGCACCTGCAGGTGACAACACCGAAATAAATCCCTTCGCGGGTTCAGCATCGCTTGGGTAACACAACATCAGTTTGTTACTCGAGCCACTTTCTGTTTCGACAATCGTAAACAGGCTGTTCATGGTAATGACATCAGCAGGCATTTCCTGCGGTTTGATCACTTCTGCATCATCAATGGCCTCCCGTAACTCGGGCGGAAAAGGTGCATTCAATTTGTTGATGCGAGCCAGGTCCAGCTCATTCATCCATCTTTCGGACATGTGTAATTTGTTCATGGTTCAACGCTCAGGCTGTTGCGCTTGAGGTGTGCCCGGCGATGCGAATTTTGTGCGCGTAATCAGAGGGAGGTGGGTGATCGCCGGGCTGAGGAATCTGCGGCCGGCGGACAGACATGCACGCGGCCGCACGCCTTGCTGTTCAGCAAAGTATGCAGTGAGGCTGCGGTGAGTCGGTTAGGTGTGATCATGGCCGAATGTTAGGCTGCTTTGTAGATTCGGTCAACTCTTCAATAAACCCTGTGCCGCAAGGGTGTCATCAATCAACTCAAGGCGTAGCAAAGGGTTGTCCAAAGCCAGCAATTGCAGCTTGGTGGGTTTGTCCAAGGGCAACAGTTCGCACCAGCGGTTGGCCACCCAGCCACAATCCATCAACTTGTACGGTTTGCGAAATGGCAGCTGTTCCTCAGCAATTTCATTTTCATCGATCGAGTTGATCAGCCGTGCCAAGGCATTTGCACTGCCTTGGAGGTAGTCTGGAATTTCAACCACCGGGTCGGCTGGCAAGGTTTGAATTTCGCCCATCCACAAACCGTTCTTCTCTTGCATGGCATTCAATAACTTGAATCGCTGGCTGCCCACTGTTGAAATTTCTATCAGCGTGGGAGTCACAAACTCGTGTTTTTCAATGTTGACCAGTGTGCCAATCTTGGCCAGTTGAATTTTCTCGTCGGGGCGGCGCACCTCATTGCCGTCCAGCAGGCTGACTACACCAAATGGTGTGTTGTCGCGCAGGCATTTTTTCATCAAGTCGAGATAACGCACCTCGAAAATTTGAAGATTTAAAACACCTTGTGGGAACAACACCGTGGTGAGCGGAAACAGTGGCATGGCCGCTTGTGACATGATTAAATTCCTTGGGTAATACCTCTACAACAAACCAAGCATATCAACCCATGGCTTGTATTGCCATCTCGGAACTCAATGCAAGCAACGTAATTCCCATCAGCAGGCGCTGTGCCAAGAGCCATGCGGGTTTTCGGGCCAGGAAATTGGCCATGCTGCCAGAAAATATCGCCATGCAAGCATTCACGCCTGCAAACATCGCGATGAGCAAACCGCCGTAAAACAGCGATTGTTCCAATACACGGCCTTGTGTTTCGTCGATAAACTGAGGCAATAAGGTAAGGAAAATCAGCGCCAGTTTCGGGTTAAGCAGGCTGGTTGTTGCCCCCATGGCAAACAATTTGCCCGAATGCTCTTGAGGTAGCTGTTCACGAATTTCAAGCGGGGAGCGTCCCCCAGGGCGAATCGCATTCCAGCCCAGCCAGCCCATGTATACCGCACCACATGCACTTAGAATTTGTGCGGCATGGGGCTGTGTTTTAAAAAAGGCGGTAATGCCGAAGGCTGCGCCAAACATATAAAAAAGATAACCAACTACCACGCCGCCCAGCGAAGTCAACCCGGCGCGTCGCCCTTGCGTAATAGAGCGCGAGATCACATAGATCATGTTGGGGCCGGGCGTGATGGACAACAACCCTCCCACCACCAGAAAGGCATACAGAGAACTCAAGTCTTGCACTTCAATTGTCCTTGTTGGGTGAATCGCGAGGTGGATTATTCAATGCTGGATAAATTTCGTAAATCGAATTAAATTGAATTGATTAATCAGAAAAATTGATGAAATGAAAAAACTGGATTTAGATGCTTTGGCCATGCTGGTGGCGGTGGCAGATTCCGGCAGTTTCGCGGCAGGCGCAGCATGGGTGCACCGTTCGCCCTCGGCGGTCAGCATGCAAATCAAGGGGCTTGAGGGCCTGCTGGGCAAGGCCTTGTTTTTGCGCGACACGCGCAACCTGGAATTGACCGCAGAGGGACACACCTTGCTTGGCTATGCCCGACAAATGCTCGCTTTGCGCGATGAAGCCTTTGCAGAATTAACCCGGCCAGCCGTGACAGGGCGTGTCAGCATTGGTGTGCCTGATGATTATGCGTCGTCTCTGCTGCCGCCTGTGTTACGCAAGTTTTCTGCTACCTATCCCCGTGTGGAAATACAAGTGATAGGTCGCCCAAGCCATCACATTGCACAAATGGTCAAAGACAATGAAGTGGATCTGGCTGTAATTACACGTACCAAGGGTTGTCCGGGGCTGTTGCTGCGCATGGAGCCCCTGGTGTGGGCAGGGTCGCCAAGTAACCGAACCATTTGGAAAGAGCGTCCCTTACCGCTTGCTGTGTTTGGTGAGGGCAGTACCGCGCGTGCCCATGCACTGAAGGCTTTGCAGCAGGCAAAAATTCCCTATCGCATGTCCTATGAAAGCCCAGCCGTACAGGGCTTGGTCAGCATGGTCGATGCGGGCCTTGCGATTGCGCCACTTGCGCAATGCGGCATGCCGGGCCATTTGCTCAGGCTTGGTGGTGCAGAGGGTTTGCCACCTTTGCAGCCCGTGGAAGTGGTGCTGTCCAGAAGCCTGAAATCAAAACGTCCGCCTTGTGATTATTTTGCTGAGTTGCTGGTTCAAGAGCTCAGCAACTGAGAGGGAAAATCAGAACTTGCGTGCATTATTCGGGTGTTGCAATTTAAACTGAACCCACCACAACTACACGGAATTTGAACCATGAAAATTCACCACATGAATTGCGGCACCATGTGCCCGATTTGCAAACGTTTGATCAATGGCAGTGGTGGTTTTTTTGAAAGGGCGAATATGGTGTGCCATTGTTTGCTGGTGGAGAGTGAGCAGGGGCTGATTTTGGTGGACACGGGCGTAGGCACAGGTGATGTGCTGGAGCCCAACCGACGCTTGGGTGCTGGCTTTGTAGCCATGTTGGCGCCGCAACTGAAAATGGAAGAAACGGCAATCGAACAGGTGAAGGGTTTGGGGTTCAATGCCAGCGATGTCAAGCATATTGTGCCCACTCACCTTGATCTGGATCATGCTGGGGGCTTGAGTGATTTTCCCGGGGCGCAAGTTCATGTGTTCGAGCCCGAGCATCGTCACGCAATAAACCCAAGCCTGCGCGATTCATTGCGATTCAGAAAAGCGCAGTTTGAACACAAGCCCAAATGGAACATTCACGCGAAACCCACCGAAACCTGGTTTGGCTTTCAGGCCATTCGACCCATTGCCGGTGTGGAATTGCTGATGGTGCCTTTGATTGGACACACTCGAGGGCATGTGGGTGTGGCGGTGAAGAACGGCAACAAGTGGCTTTTGCATTGTGGCGACGCATACTTTCACCGAAGTGAGGTGGCCTTGAAGCACGAGGACCCCATGCCGGCTGGCGTGGCTTTCTTTGAAAAGCTTGTACAAACCCTGCCTGCCGAGCGTGTGGCCACCCAGGCGCGTTTGCGTGAGTTGGTTAAAAGCAGTGGCGATGAAGTTGATCTGTTTTGCGCGCATGACCCTGTGGAGTATGCGCGCTACAGTTGAACGGGATTAACTTTTTGCTTTTCGTGCTGCAGCCAATTGCGCCTGCAGCGCATCAATGCGTTGGTGATTGTCTTCTGAGCCAATGTAACTTCTGAACAGCCATTCCTGCGTGCGCATGGACATGTCCAAATCCTGGTTCAACACCACGTTTGACAGGCGTTTGGTTTCAGCCAGACAGGCACGGTCGTATTGCGCCATATCGCGCGCAATTTGCGCAACGGAGCTGAGCAATTCGCCTTCTGGAAACACCTTGCTGACATAGCCCATTCGTTCAGCTTCAGCTGCATCGTAAATACGACCTGTCAGCGCCACTTCCTTGGCACGTCCCATGCCAATGATGCGCCACAGCGGGTCCATGATGGGCGTGAGTGACAGCACAATTTCGCGTTGTCCAAACTTGGCCCGAGTGGAGGCATAGCGAATGTCGCACATCATCGTTAAATCAAAACCGCCCGCAATTGCTGCGCCACCCACGGCGCAGATCACAGGCTGCTCACAAAACAGAATTGCGCGGTAAGCGCGGTGAAACAGGGCGGTGTAGGCTTCGTTGCTGACTTTTTCCAGCTTGCGAATTTCGTTCAAGTCAAAGCCTGCTGAAAAGTAGCGCTCACCTCCGGTGAATACAATGACATTCACGTCTTGTCGCGCACCCAGTGCGTTGAACATGTGTGTAACTTCTTCCAGCACATCGGGGGCCAGGGCATTGCCTTTGTCGGGGCGGTTGATTGTCACAGTGGCCACACGATCAGCCACATCCAGCGTCAAATATTCAAAATTCATTTGTGTTGTTCCAGTTGTTTTTATTTCCAGGCGCCATTCGTCACTTTAACCACATAGAAGCCTTGGTAGCCGTCGGTGTACCAGATTTCCTTGCGTTCCGGCACGAATGCCGGACTGGACATGGCCCAGTTGCTGGCTGGTGCGGGCAACGTTAACACGCGCGGCTTCACAGGCGCGTTGAAGTAAGCCACTTCGACAGGGTTGGCTGGGTCTCGAATATCGAAAATCCGCAGACCCGACAAGATCATGCTGCATGCCACGATGGTGGGGTTCACGCGGGTGGGAATGTTGCAGTAATGTCCGGCATAGCCACCCGTTGGGTTTTGTGCACCCGGGTCGTTGGCAATTTCCTCGCGGTTGGCCAAGTTGTGTACATCCAGTCGCAGGTTTGAAATCACCTTGGGTTTTGATTCATCGGATATGTCAATAATTCGCGCAGCACCTACATTGGGACCGTTTGCACCCACAGGCAAGGGTCCGTTGTTGCCGCCGGAATACTCATCCACTTCCATCACGTATTTTTTACCATTGCTGGTGAAGGGAATCGCGTTCTGTGGAATGGTCACTGTATCCCAGGTTAGTCGTGAAACTTCCCGAACTTGCGGGTTGGCTTTGCGGGCCTGAATTTCTGAAATATCTAGAATCAACATGCCTGCTGGGTCGCCGATGCTGGCTACATAGGCGCGGTTGCCGTCGGGGCTGATTGACAAGCCATGTGATGAATATTGCCCGGCCCACAATGGGCGCGGCAGGCTGGGGTTGGAAATGTCGAGCGCCACCAAAGTGGAGGTGGAAGGCGAGCCCGAGAAAAATGTTTTGCCATCTGGTGAAATACCACTTTCATGACCAAACAGGCCCAAGGGTGTGGACGATTCCAACACGGGGTTGCGGCAGTCTTCTGACACATCGTAAATGTCCACAATGCCTGGGCCAAATGCGGGGTTACCCAACACGGCTGCCAACACACCACCTTCCTGGCTCACCACCAGCGATTCATGCGGCGACAGCATGGCAGGCGTGACAAGGCGCGCAGTGCGCACCGGATTGCTTGGATCGCTCATGTCGAACACATTCACGCCCAGTTCCATGTCCAGAATATTGGTGGGGAACAGCAAGGTGCTGTCTGCGAACGCGCAATCGCGTCCAGCTTTGTCACGGTAGCGTTCAACTTTGAAACCACCAACGGTACCGATCACGCGTTCAGGCGCGAACGAGCCCACCATTTGTGTGTTGCAAGCAAAGCCTGCCGCGGCCAAACCCGCATCGTGATCTGCCTGTGACACCCGGCCCTGCATGCCTGTTTCCTGCCGTGAACCGGGCCCACAGCGGCCCTGTGGCGTGGCAGTGACATTCAAACCATCCACCACCTGGCTTGGGTTTGTTCGCCCGCCGCCGATTGAACTGCTGCTGTCTGAACCACCCAGACAACCTGCTACCAGTGTAGGTAACAACAAGGCAGCCAGTACCACTTGTGTCGGTTTTTTCAACATGATGGGAAATGTCTCCAGTTCAGGATTTTTTGAGTTGTTGTAATTTCAATTGGATCCAGCCAATTTCCATGCCTTGCTCACGGATCATGGAACTGGCCAGAGCTTTCACCAGGCTGGACTCGCCGTTGCGGTTTGCAAACCATGCCATGGGAATGGCCGCGCGGTGGTGGGCAAGCATCAACTCCAGAAAAAGGATTTCTTTCTCCGTTCCAGTGGCGTTTTTAAGCTGCTCGAGTTGTTCCGGTGTGGCTATACCTGCCATCGCGCCACCGTCGGCTTTGCATTGGGCCTGATACAACTGGTCATCCAGATGCCGAACGTTTTTCGCATCCTCTACCCAAGCCATGGGTGGACCAGCCAGCATCACGGGTTCGTTCCAAGCGGTTAGCCAGCCTTCCATTACACCCATTTCACGGGTTTGTTTCATGATGATGGACTGCGCCAAAGCCTGAATTTCAGGTGAAGCGGCACCGCGCATCATCATCGACATTTGAATAGCCTGCGCGTGGTGCAGCAGCATGCTTCTTGCGAATCCCGAGTCGATCGGGTGGACTGTATTGGCGGATTTGTCCGAGAGTTTGTAAATGTAAAAGCCCAAAGCCGCCAGCACAATTGCAGCGCACAATAGAATCAGGGCGCGTTTG
This sequence comes from Gammaproteobacteria bacterium, assembly GCA_018812945.1. GTDB lineage: Bacteria > Pseudomonadota > Gammaproteobacteria > Burkholderiales > Burkholderiaceae_B > Limnobacter. Next base: position 17,848 of record JAHJCM010000084.1, read on the forward strand.
CGCCTTGGGGCTTGAAATAGGTGGGGCATGTCTCGCGGGTTTTTATTGGATGTATATGGCCTTTATACTTCCAAAAAACCCTTTTGGATGCAGAACTTAGTCTGTGGCATTCAGCCCTAAAAACTCCTGAGCGAGCTCTTGGGTAATCATCGCAGCGCTCGCGTTTTTGCATTCACTGGCATTTTGCCCGGCCCACAGCGGCGAAAAGTCGCCTGAACCCATGCTTTCTGCCTTGGCCCGCAGTGGCGCAATACCGGGTGTGGCCAATGGAAATTCGGGTGGGAATTCAGACAGGGCACCCAGTTCACGCATCACCCGGTTCACAATGCCGCGTGCGGGCCTGCCACTGAACAGGTTGGTCAGTGCCGTGTGGCGTGCAGCCTCACTTTGCAGTGCTTTTCTGTGAATGGCGCTGGTGCTGCATTCCGGTGCCAGCAGGTAGGCGGTACCCACTTGCACGGCACTTGCGCCCAAAGCCATGGCTGCGGCTACGCCCTTTGAATTGGCAATTCCTCCAGCTGCTATCACGGGTACGTTTACGGCTTTGACGATTTGCGGTAACAGCGCAAATGTGCCCATTTGCAGGTTCAAATCAGGGTTCAGAAAGTGTCCGCGATGTCCGCCAGCTTCCAACCCTTGTGCAATGATGAAATCGCAACCTTGAGCTTGAAGCCAAAGTGCCTCTTCAACCGTAGTGGCTGATGAAATAATTTGTGCGCCCATGGCTTTCACGCGTTTGAGCAATTCAGGTTTGGGCAAACCAAAATGAAAGCTGACGTAGGGGGGCTTGAATTCCTCAAGCAGTTCAGCCGATTCAGCATTGAACGGTGTTCGGCCCTGGCCACTTGGAAACTCTTCAATGTTTAAGCCCATTTCACTGTAATAAGGTGCCAGTGCGTTTTTCCATTTCAGGTTGCGCACCGCGTCTATTTCCGGTGGTGTGTGAGCAAAAAAATTAACGTTGTAGGGCTTGTGGGTGCCTTCCTGGATGGCCAGCAATTCGGTGCGAAGTTGGCTGGCAGTGAGCATGGCGCAGGGCAGGGAGCCCAGCCCGCCAGCATTGCTGACCGCAATGCACAGCGCACTGGTTTGCACACCCGCCATGGGCGCCTGCACAAGCGGGTATTGCGTGTTGAAAATCATATTACTTTCAGCTTTAGTCTTTCAGTTCAAGTGCACGGTTCAAGCTAAGCGCAGCAAGTGACCCCACAGCGCCTGAAAGCAGGTAAAGGCTGACGTATTCCAAACCGAAATGCGCAGCCAAACCCAAGGCCACCAGTGGCGCAAAACCTGCGCCCACCAGCCAAGCCAAATCAGAGGTAAGCGCAGCACCCATGTAGCGGTACTTGGCCTTGAAGTTGGCCGTTACAGCACCAGCAGCCTGGCCATACGACAAACCCAGCAGAACGAAACCGATCAGGATAAATGCGGTTTGCCCGTTGTCGCCACCGCCCATCATGTGGGGCACGAAGAAGCTGAACAAAGCAATCAAAATTGCCAGGAAGCCCAGGGTGTTTCTGCGACCCAGTTTGTCAGCGATCACGCCACTGAGTACCACTGCACCGGCAGCCAACACCGCACCTGCAATTTGAATGACCAGAAACTCAGAAATAGAGCGCTCGGAGTGCAGGGCAATCCAGGACAGCGGAAACACCGTAACCACGTGGAACAGCGCGTAACTGGCCAATGCAGCCAAAGCACCCACCAAAATATTGTGGCCTTGCGATCCAACAATTTCAGTCACTTTCACAGGTTGTAGTTCGCGCTCTTCGAGCAAGCGTGCGTATTCACTGGTGGCCACCAAGCGCAGGCGTGCAAACAGGGCCACCACGTTGATGGCAAATGCCACGTAGAACGGGTAACGCCAGCCCCAGTCCAGGAAGTCGGTTGCCGATAACGCAGACAACAGATAGGCAAACAAACCAGCCGCGATGATGAAGCCGATCGGGGCTCCCAGTTGGCCCAACATGGCATACCAGCCACGTTTGTTTTCAGGGGCATTCAAGGCCAAGAGTGAAGGTAAACCATCCCATGAACCGCCAAAAGCCAGGCCTTGGCCAATTCGAAGCACGGCCAGTAACACAATGGCAGCAGCGCCCAGCGAAGCATAGCTAGGCAAGAAAGCAATACCCGCCGTGGAAATACCCAGCATGAACAGGGCCACGGTCAATTTGGTTTCTCGCCCGAATTTTTGTTGCACCATCATCAAGGCCACAGTGCCCAAGGGGCGGGCAATGAAGGCGAATGAAAAAATCAGGAAAGAGTAGAGTGTGCCGGTGAGCGGATCTTCAAACGGGAAAAACACCGCAGGAAACACCAACACAGAGGCAATTGCATACACAAAAAAGTCGAAATATTCAGAAGCCCGCCCTATCACCACCCCAATGGCAATTTCGCCAGGTGTGACGTTGCTGTTGGCGCCATGGTGGCCCGGTGCGACGCCTTGTTCCGCGTGAATTGTACTTGTGCCGGACATTTGAAGTTCTCCTCGAATTTTTGCTTGCGACAATATTATTTTTATTTTCAATGGGTTGAAAGTGGAATTTGCCGACTGGGACAATATGTCCAATGCCCAGCGCCACCCCATGTCAGTAAATTAGCATGAAATCATTTCCTAACTGTGCTGGGTATTATGTTCAAGCCACTGAAACGTAGTCTTTTGTTGCTGGTGCCGCTTTTCCTGCTTGCAGGTTGTAACACCATTGTGATGAATCCCAAGGGAGACATTGCATCGCAACAGGCCGATTTGATCGTGCTGTCCACGGTGTTGATGTTGATCATCATTGTGCCGGTTATTTTCCTCACTTGCTTTTTTGCATGGAAGTATCGCAAGGCCAACTCGCAAGCTGAGTACGATCCTGAATGGGACCACTCCACCAAGCTGGAGCTGGTTATTTGGGGCGCGCCTTTGCTGATCATCATTATTCTGGGCTTGGTCACCTGGGTAAGTACCCACAAACTCGACCCCTATCGCCCATTGGATCGGATTGACGCGAGCACACCGCTGCCAGCTGACCACAAACCACTGGTGGTTCAAGTGACATCGCTGGACTGGAAGTGGTTGTTCATTTACCCCGAGCAAGGAATTGCGACCGTGAATGAGCTGGTAACTCCCGTGAATGTACCCGTGCGCTTCAAGATTACTTCCAGCACCGTCATGAATTCGTTCTACATTCCTGCGCTGGCCGGTCAAATTTACTCCATGCCCGGCATGGAAACTACTCTGAACGCGGTGATCAACGAGCAAGGCGAGTGGGAAGGTTTTTCGGCCAACTACAGTGGAGCTGGTTTTTCCCACATGCGCTTCAAATACCGTGGCGTGAGCCAGGACGAGTTTGACAACTGGGTCGCGCGCAACAAGTCGTATGGCAAAGAGTTGGACCGTGCGGCCTACCTTGAACTCGAAAAGCCCACCACCAAGCACCCCGTGGAGTACTACGGCAAGGTGGAGCAAAACTTGTTTCACGCCATTGTGAACCGCTGCGTAGTCGAGGGCGCAGTGTGTATGGACACACAAATGATGGCGGATTCCATGCGCAATCGCACCAATTTGTCGGCCGACGAACTGGCAATCCTGATTAACGAAGCCATGTGCACCATTGCACCCAACGCAGACGCGCTTCCACTCATTACTTCATCCGAGAAGAACGGCTATGACTCAGTATCCAATTGAAACAAGCCCGATATTCGGGCGGCTAACACTCAACGCGATTCCGTACTATGACCCCATCATCATGGGTACGCTGGCTGTGGCCGCGACACTCGGGATTGTTCTTCTGGCCCTGATTCACAAGAATCGTTTGTGGGGCACATTGTGGAACGACTGGTTCACCAGTATTGACCACAAAAAAATCGGCATCATGTACATGATCCTGGGCCTGGTCATGATGATGCGCGGCTTTGCAGACGCCATCATGATGCGTGCCCAACAAGCCATTGCGTTTAACGGCAATGAAGGCTTCCTGCCGCCGCATCACTATGATCAAATTTTCACGGCCCACGGCGTGATCATGATCTTCTTTGTGGCCATGCCTTTGATCACGGGTCTGATGAACTACCTGATCCCGTTGCAGATTGGTGCACGCGATGTGGCGTTCCCGTTCCTGAACAACTTCAGCTTCTGGATGACCGCCATGGGTGCGGCGCTGATCATGGCATCCCTGTTCGTGGGCGAGTTTGCCATGACCGGCTGGTTGGCCTACCCACCTTTGTCTGGAATTTTTCAGAGTCCGTATGTGGGGGTCGACTATTACATATGGGCCTTACAAATCGCGGGGGTCGGTACTCTGCTGTCGGGTGTTAACCTGATCGTGACCATCGTGAAAATGCGTGCCCCTGGCATGAGCCTGATGAAAATGCCGATTTTCACGTGGACATCGCTGTGTGCCAACGTGTTGATTGTTGCTGCCTTCCCGGTATTGACTGCTGTATTAGGCATGTTGACCATGGACCGCTATTTGGGTACCAACTTTTTCACGAACGACCTGGGCGGTAACTCCATGATGTACGTGAATTTGATCTGGATTTGGGGGCACCCCGAGGTCTACATCCTGATTCTGCCGCTGTTTGGCGTGTTCTCTGAAGTGGTGTCCACGTTCAGCCGCAAGCGCCTGTTTGGATACAGCTCCATGGTGTACGCCACGGTCGTAATTACCATTCTTTCCTACCTGGTCTGGTTGCACCACTTCTTTACCATGGGTAGCGGTGCGAGCGTCAATGCATTCTTCGGCATTACCACGATGATTATTTCCATCCCCACGGGTGCGAAAATATTCAACTGGCTGTTCACCATGTACAAAGGCAAAATCAGTTTCGAGTTGCCCATGATGTGGACCATCGCCTTCATGATTACCTTCGTAATCGGTGGCATGACAGGTGTATTGCTGGCCGTACCACCCTCTGATTTTGTGCTGCACAACAGCCTGTTCCTGATTGCTCACTTCCACAACGTGATTATTGGTGGCGTGTTGTTTGGCCTGTTTGCAGCCATCAACTTCTGGGCACCCAAAGCGCTGGGTGTGAAGCTCAATGAGTTCTGGGGCAAGGTGTCTTTCTGGTTCTGGGTGATTGGTTTCTACTTCGCCTTCATGCCGCTGTATGTGTTGGGCCTCATGGGTGTTACACGTCGCATGAGCCAGTTTGACGATCCATCCCTGCAAATCTGGTTTCAGATTGCAGCCCTGGGTGCAGCCATGATTGCAGTGGGTATTGCCGCCATGATCATGCAGTTCTATGCCACCTACCGTGATCGCGCCAAGTTGCGCGACACCACCGGTGACCCCTGGGGTGGTCGTACGCTGGAGTGGGCCACTTCAAGCCCACCTGCAGAGTACAACTTTGCATTTACTCCCGTGGTGTACGACACCGATGCGTGGGCTGACATGAAGAAAAACGGTTACAAGCGACCAACCAGCGGTTTTGTTGATATCCACATGCCCAAGAACACCGCTGCAGGCTTCATTATTTCGGCAATCAGCGCTGTGATCGGTTTTGCCTTGGTTTGGCACATTTGGTGGCTGGCTGCGGGCGGTACCGTGGCACTGCTGGTGGCCGTGATCGCCCACACATTCAATTACAAACGCGACTTCTACATCAAGGCCGATGAAGTGGCCCGTACCGAAGACGCGCGTACGAAACTGGAGCAAGCCCATGTCTGATTTAGTGATGAATTCAGCGATGAATGCAGCCGGGACTGCATCGGCTGATCCAAGTTCACGTTATTACGTGAAAGACCACCACCCGAAAAACGGTTCCTCGCTGGGTTTCTGGATTTACCTGATGAGCGACTGTTTGATCTTCGCTTGTCTGTTTGCGACCTATGCAGTGATTGGTCGCAACTACGCTGGTGGTCCCACTGGCGCGGAAATTTTCGACCTGAATCTGGTGGCCCTGAACACAGCATTCCTGTTACTCAGTTCAATCACTTATGGCGTGGCCATGGTGGGCATGCAAAACCGCAATCTGAAGAAAACCATTCAGTGGCTGGCCATTACCGGCGTCTTGGGCCTGGCTTTTCTGGCCGTTGAACTTTATGAGTTTTGGCACTTTATACACATTGGTGCCACACCACAAAGCAGTGGCTTTTTGACCGCATTTTTTGCACTGGTGGGTACGCACGGTTTGCATGTGTTCTTCGGCATTATCTGGTTGGTGGTGTTGTTGTTCCAATTGAACAAGCACGGTCTTATTGTTGAAAACCGCCGCCGCGTCATGTGCCTTTCCATGTTCTGGCACTTCCTCGACGTGATCTGGATTGGTGTGTTTACCTTCGTTTATTTGATGGGAGTATTGCCATGAGCGCACATCCACACAACGTCAACGACCATCACGATCACCACGATGATGAAGATGAAGTGCATGTCAGCATGCGCGATTACACCATCGGCTTTGTGCTTGCAGTCATTTTGACGGTCATTCCGTTCGCCTTGGTTATGGGCGGCGTGTTTGAAAGTTCAACTACCACGGCTTTGGTGATTCTGGCTTTGGGTGCTGTTCAAATGGTGGTGCACATGGTTTACTTCCTGCACATGAACAGCAAATCGGAAGGTGGCTGGAGCATGTTGGCCATGATGTTTACACTCATTATTGTGGTGATTACGCTGGTGGGTTCAATTTGGGTGATGTACCACCTGAACACCAACATGATGCCGGGCATGAATCACGAGACCATTGAGTCGATTCAACAACTGAAATAAAGGAGTTCGGTGCACCATGAATGATGTGTCAAAGCCCCATTCAGTCAGTGCACCCAGCTCAATCAAAAGGCTGCTGGGCTTTGTCCTGGCGGCCTTTTTTTTCACCGTATTCCTTTCGCTCGGCACCTGGCAGGTTTTCAGGCTGGACTACAAACTCGACCTGATTGAGCGGGTTGAAAACCGGGTGCATGCTCCGCCTGTCGATGCACCGATGGCAGCCGAATGGCCAGCTGTCAGTCGCGATACTCATGAATACCTGAACGTGAAAGTGCAAGGTGCCTTGCTGCCCCAGTACACCACGCGTGTGCAAGCCACCACAGTATTGGGGGCAGGGCACTGGTTACTCACGCCCCTGCGCCAGGCCAACGGCGAGATTGTATGGATTAATCGGGGGTATATTCCGGTGAATGAAGCCGACCCCATGACAGTTGAAAATACCCAGGGTCAGTTCGCAGTGCGCGGCTTGCTCCGAATCAGTGAAGCCGATGGTGCCTTTCTTCGCAAAAATGATCCTGCCAACTCACGCTGGTATTCGCGCGACATTGAGGCACTCTCTAAGCACTACAACTTGCAAACAGTTGCGCCTTATTTCATTGATGCGGGCACGCCACGCAACCTTGGAGAAGAAATCACGGGATTTACCCCGAAAACTTACCCGGTCGATGGATTAACGGTGATCAAGTTTCACAACAGCCACTTGGTGTACGCCTTCACTTGGTATGCTTTGGCCTTGATGGTGGCGGGTATCACCGTGTGGCTGAATCGCAAGCAAGCTACCCAGGCCTAAGCCCGCTTTTTCAGGTTCCCCAGCAGGATTCGCATTTCAATGGCCATTAATTCCGACATCGTTTCCATTCGGCAAGGTAGTAGCGCGTTTGATGAGACAAACGTGTTGAACGAAACCGGCCACAAAAACATGTTGCATTTGATTCACCTGCGCTGGCTGGCCGTGGGTGGTCAAATTGCGACCATATTGGTGGCTACCTGGGGCTTTGGCATACAGCTGCCGATGTTCAACATGCTGGCCGTGATGGTATGCCTGATCGCTTTCAATATTGGCAGCCATTTGCGCTGGCACGAAGAACGTGTGGTCAGCAATCGCGAATTGTTTTTGGCCATGCTGGTGGATATCGCCAGCCTGACTGCCCAGCTTTATTTCACCGGCGGTATCAACAATCCCTTCGTATTCCTGTTTTTGTTGCAGGTTATTTTAAGTGCGGTGTTGTTGCGGGCCGAGTCTACCTGGCTTGTGGTGGCCATTACTACATTGTGTCTGGCTTTCTTGTCGATTTTCAACAAGCCGCTGGTGTGGCCGCTGAATAGCCCGTACAAACTTGCTGACCTGTACGCGACCGGCCTGGTCATTTGCTTTGTGCTGAATGCGGCCCTGTTGGTGATCTTCATTACCCGAATTGGGCGTAACTTGCGTGCTGGTGATGCCGCATTGGCCAGCCTGCGGCAACGCGCCGCCGAGGAAGATCACATTGTGCGCATGGGCCTGTTGGCCAGTGGCGCTGCACATGAACTGGGTACACCATTGGCCACCATGTCGGTGGTGTTGGGCGACTGGAAGCGGATGCCCCAATTCTCAAATGACCCGGCCATGCTGGAGGAAATTGAGGAAATTGAAGGGCAGTTGCTTCGCTGTAAAAGTATTGTCAGCGGCATTTTGTTGTCGGCAGGCGAAACGCGTGGGGAGTCTTCTTCAAAAACCAGTCTGAATGAGTTCTTTGAAAGCTTGGTGGAGGAGTGGGAAAGTAGCCGCCCAGCCCA
>JAHJCM010000085.1 GCA_018812945.1 Gammaproteobacteria bacterium
AGCCTTCGCCAGCGGCATCAGAATGGTGAAGGTACTACCCGCATTTGGTCGGCTTTGAATGTCCAGTTCGCCATCGTGGCGTTGCACCACATGTTTCACAATCGCCAAGCCCAATCCAGTACCGCCACTTTCTCTTGAACGGCTGCGGTCTACACGGTAAAAACGCTCAGTCAAACGCGGAATATGTTCTGCCGAAATACCAATGCCGGTGTCGCGCACCACGAATGCGGCACAGGCTTTGCCAATTTCGTTTTCTGAGCGCCGAAGCGTAATCGTGATGTTTCCTTTCTCCGGTGTGTAGCGCACCGCATTGGTCACGATATTCGAGAATGCGCTGAAAATTTCAGCCGAGTTGCCAAAGCCCATCAGGCCCTTCTCAACATCCACAGAAATATTGTGTTTTCCGGCCGACAATTGTTGTGCTTCATCGCCTGTTTTTTGGGCAATTCCGCTCAGGTCAACTGGCTCGCCACCCTCGCCTGCGTTGGGTGAAGACTCCAGCGCCGACAAGGCCAGCAGGTCTTCCACCAGGTTTTGCATGCGATTGGCCTGGGTGTACATCAAATTCAGGTATTCGGTTTGCTGTTCTTTGCTCAACGGCAGGTCCCGGAATGTTTCCAGAAAACCGCTCAGCACAGTCAACGGTGTTTTCAGTTCATGCGACACATTGGCAATGAAATCGCGTCGCATTCGTTCCAGTTTTTCAACCTGGGTGACATCGCGAGACAACACCAGCATTTGTTGGTCGCCGTAGCTGACCAATTGCACCGACAAAACCTTGCTTCGGCTGCGGGGCGCAGTCATGATCAAGGGTTGCTCCCAAGAGCGGCTGCGAATGTACTTGGAAAAGTTTGGGTTGCGAACCAGGTTAATGAGGGGCTGCCCTATGTCGCTGCCCAATTTCAAGCCCAGGTGGTCTTGGGCTGTGTCGTTGCACCAGGAAATGTGCCCCTCGGAATCAAGCGTGACTACCCCGTCGGGCAGGGCTTGCGCCGCGGTGCGGAATGACACCAGTGCATTGGTGAGTGCCTGTTGTTGACGTTGGTGTAAGCGCAGGTAGCGAAACAGCTTTGCGGCAAGGTCATCCCACCAGCCCGACACGTCGGGCACGTTTTCAACCTTGAAGTTGTCCAGCCATTCGATAATTCGAAGGCCGGAGCGCACATGCAGGGCATAAATGAAAAGCGAGGCCAAGATAGACCCCGCCACTGCGCCTTTGTGGCCAGCAACCATTTGACCCACGATGGCGGCTGCACCCAGCACCATGGCCAACAGTATCAATCGAAAAAAGATGAACGCCATAGGTGCGTATTCTAGGGGAATATCCCTTACAGGGGAGCCCTTAGTTTAGTGCACCCTCATTTTGCGTTGCAGTAAAACGGTAGCCGGCACCGCGAACCGTCTCAATGAGGCGGTCATGTCCGGAAATGGTCAGAGCCTGGCGCAGTCGTCGAATATGTACATCCACGGTGCGCTCTTCAACAAATACATGGTCGCCCCACACTTGGTCCAGCAACTGGGTGCGGCTGTGTACGCGCTCTGGGTGGGTCATGAAGAAGTGCAGCAAGCGGAATTCAGTGGGGCCCATGTCAATGATCTTGTCATGGCCCATGATGCGGTGAGTCACCGGGTCTAGTTTCAGACCATGTACTTCCACAATGTCGTCGGTCAACTGGGGTGCACGGCGGCGCAGCACGGCTTTGATCCGAGCCAGCAATTCCTTGGGCGAGAAGGGCTTGGTGATGTAATCGTCTGCTCCAGCTTCCAGGCCGTCTACCTTGTCTTGTTCTTCAGTGCGGGCAGTCAGCATGATTACTGGTACATGGCGCGTGCGCTCGTGGCCACGCAGTTCATGCGCGAACTGAATGCCGGTTTTGCCGGGTAACATCCAGTCCAGCAACACCAAATCAGGCAATTCCGCGGTAATCAATGTTTTTGCCTGGTCCGCATCGGCGGCTCGCAGCACTTTGTGCCCAGCAAAACTCAAGTTGACAGCAATCAGTTCTGCAATCGCGGGTTCATCTTCGACAACTAGGATGGTGCTGGACATCTCGTTTTTCCTCTTCTCTGGCATATTTGTGGTGTGCAATGCCACCTAAAGTAGTGGATTTCCATGACAGTAATATGACACTTGAATGAATCGTCATCAAATTAATCCCGCGCCGTGGTGTAAACCGCTGTTGGCCTTGATGAGATACACTTGAGGATTACGCATTCCAAAGACCCTAAGCAGCATGGAAACCACCAATATCCCCACCCCAACCCGCATTGTGGTGCATCAAAAGTCCAAGGTACTCGAAATTGAGTTCGACACCGGCGCCTGTTTTAACCTGCCATTCGAGCTTTTGCGGGTGTATTCACCCTCGGCCGAGGTTCGTGGACATGGTCCTGGGCAGGAAACCCTGCAAGTGGGTAAAAAAGAAGTAACCATCAACAATCTGGAGCCTGTGGGCATGTATGCCATCAAGCCGTTTTTCTCGGATGGTCATGATTCAGGCCTTTTTAGCTGGCAATACCTGCTGTGGATGGGCGAGAACCAGGAAGGTTTGTGGGAAGACTACCTGGAACGCATGAAGGCAGCTGGCGCAAGCCGCGAACCGAATGCGCCTGAAAATATTCCTTTTGAACAGAAGAAGGGCGGCGCCTGCGCAAGCCATTAAACAACGCCACACATCAACATGAACGATAAAATTACCGATTTCGGCTTTGAGAAGGTTCCGGAAGATCAGAAAGCCAAGAAAGTCGCCGAGGTGTTTGACTCGGTGGCGGCGAAGTACGACATCATGAACGACCTGATGTCGGGTGGTATGCACCGCCTCTGGAAGGCAAGCACAGTGCGTGCGGCGGGTGTTCGCCCCGGCATGAAAGTACTCGATATTGCGGGTGGTACGGGCGATCTGAGCAAGGCCTTTCTGGACAAAGTGGGCCCAAGCGGCGAAGTGTGGCTGACCGACATCAATGAAAGCATGTTGCGTGTGGGCCGAAATCGCATGATCGATCATGGGTATTTGCCCAAAATGACCCTGTGCGACGCTGAAAAGCTGCCATTTCCCGACAATTACTTTGATGTGGTGACCGTGGCGTTTGGTTTGCGCAACATGACCCACAAGGATGTGGCCTTGAGCGAAATGCGCCGGGTAATCAAGCCGGGTGGCAAAGTGCTGGTGCTTGAATTCTCAAAGGTGAACCCATTGTTGGCCCCTGCCTATGATCTGTACTCATTTCAGGTGTTGCCAAAAATTGGTCAAATCGTGGCGCAGGACAGTGCCAGCTACCAGTATTTGGCCGAGAGCATTCGCATGCACCCGGATCAGGAAACCCTGAAAAGCATCATGCTTGAAAGCGGGTTCGATCAGGTGAAATACACCAACTTCACTGCGGGTGTGGTCGCGCTGCACCAAGGAACCAAATTCGCCTGAGTTTGTCTATTGGCTACACGCGAAAAATTAATGTTCTGGAGGCTTTTGTTGTGAAAACCCGTGGTTGGTCTGTTCGATTGTCTGTCTTGGCTGTAGTCGCAGCGTTTCTGAGTTTGGGTGCTTTGCCTACCGATGCCGAGGCCAGGCGCTTGGGTGGCGGTGGCAGTTTTGGCCGCTCTGCGCCTTCTCAATTCCAGAAGTCTCCATCCACTGCGCCTTCTGGCACCACTTCTACTGCGCCCAGCAAGCAGCAGGCCACCAACCCCGCCGGTGCTACCGCAGGTACGGCAGCCGCGCCCCGTAATCGTTTTCTGGGCCCCTTGGGTGGCCTGGCAGCCGGTTTGGGTCTGGCGGCGTTATTTGGTTATCTTGGCTTCGGCGCGGGCATGGCTGAATTCCTGGGCACCATGTTGATGATTGCTGCAGCAGTGTTTGCCGTCATGTTTCTGCTGCGCATGCTGCGCGGTCAGCCGGCGGCCAACCAGCGCCCAGCATACAGCGCACCTGGTGCAGCAGGTTCATACAACAACAGCTATCGCGAAGCGCAGCAAACGACAGGTTACGGCTCGCTCACGAATCCTGTTAATGATCCAGTCCCTGGCATGGGCTCACCACGCAGTGATCAAGGTTTCGGCCAGTTTGGCAACGCATCTGCTTTTGATGCACCCATGCCAGCGTCAACACCCGTGAAAGACCTGCCAGCCGGGTTCGATGAGGCGAATTTTGTGAATAGCGCCAAGAAATTTTTTGTAACCATGCAAGGCGTGTTCGATAAAGGCGATGTGGCTGGCCTGCGCGAATACTGCAGCGACGAGGTGGTCGATCACCTGCGTGCTGAAATTGAAGCCCGTGGCGACGCGGTCAACCGCACCGATGTGGTTACCTTGGATGCCCAGCTTATCGGCTTTGAAACCGATGTGGATGAGCAAATTGCTACAGTTGCATTCACTGGCATGTTGCGGGAAGAGCAAGACGCGGCTGCTGAAGAAATAAATGAGTTGTGGATTATGAGCCGCCCAGTGGCAGGTGGTGGCTGGGTGCTTTCAGGCATTCACAATCTGTAATTTTTGAACTTGCCCGCCGGGCTTGGCCTGCCCGGCTGGGTTACACTCAAACAAATTTTTGATTGTTGGAAGTGTGCCTTGGCCAGTCCCCCCGTATTGTTTTTCCAATTTGCCTCCAAACTGCTTTCCTCTGGTCCGTCCAAAGGTGCCGCGGGTCAATTGTTCTCCGCACCCTTGAATTTGATGTCAGCCACCATCACTCAGACCGTGTGCCTGGTGCTAAACCATTTGCTGGATCAGCAGCGCAGCAGCAAAACAAAATTGCAGAAGGAAGCTGGCAAGGTGCTGGTGCTGGGCATTGCCCCCATTCAGCTTCAGTTGCGTGTGAACGACCAGGGGTACTTTCAGGCCAGTGTACCCAGCAATGGTGTGGCGGCACCGGCCGATACCACCATTTCCATGCAATGGGCCGATTTGATTGGTTCGGTCAGCAACCCCAACAGCATGTCGAGAAAAGCCGCCATTGAGGGCGACATGGATTTCGCGCAAACCGTGTCTACCGTGGTCAACGACTTGAGCTGGGACCCCGAGCGCGATTTGGCCCGTGTGGTGGGCGATGCACAGGCTGTGTGGGTTATGAACACTTTGTCTGCTTTGGGCACCAATGCGCGTGATGTGGTGCAACGTTTCAAAAGCAATTTGCGCGAATACGTGGTGCATGAAAAAGCAATGGCACCCACGGCATCCGAGTTCGATGCGTTTCGCGATGAAGTCAACCAACTGCGTGATGAGCTTGCCCGCCTTGAAAAACGTTTGGCCAGGCTTGATCAAACACCGGGTGCGCCCAAATGAAGCTTCGCCGTTTGGCACGCATTGCGTTGGTGGCCCGAAAGTATGGCCTGTTCCTGATTGCCGCCGATTCAATCAACAATGGCCTGGCCAAGTGGTTTCTCACGCTGATTTCCTCCCGCTCGCATGTGCAGGCCCCGCGTGGCGAACGCATGCGCCGTGCATTGGAAGACCTGGGCCCGTTGTTTGTGAAGTTTGGACAATTGCTGTCCACCCGGCGCGATTTGTTGCCCGAAGACGTGGCCGACGAGTTGGCCAAATTGCAGGATCAGGTGCCCGCGTTTTCCTCCGAGAAAGCCCGTGAATTGATTGAAGCCAGCCTGGACCGCCAAATTGACGACATGTTTCTGGATTTCCAGAACATCCCAGTGGCCAGCGCCTCGATTGCCCAGGTTCACTTTGCGATAATCAGGGCTGGCGAGCACGAAGGCAAGAAGGTGGCGGTGAAGGTATTGCGCCCCGGCATGATCGAGGTCATCGACAAAGACCTGGCCTTGATGAAAACCGCTGCACGCTGGATTGAAAAAATTTCATCCGACGGCAAGCGCTTAAAGCCCCGGGAAGTGGTGGCCGAGTTCAACAAATACTTGCACGATGAACTGGATTTAATGCGCGAAGCGGCCAATGCCTCGCAGTTGCGCCGTAATTTCTCGTCCACTTCGGGTAGCGGGCACCTGCTTCGTGTGCCTGAAATGTATTGGGACTATTGCTGCAGCACCGTGATTACCATGGAGCGCATGCGCGGCATTCCGATTTCCCAAATCGAGCGGCTGCGCGAGAACAACATTGATTTGAAAAAACTGTCCCGCGAAGGCGTGGAAATTTTTTTCACCCAGGTGTTTCGCGATGGTTTTTTCCATGCAGACATGCACCCAGGCAATATTTATGTGGGTGATCAGCCTGAAGATTTTGGTCGATACATTGCGCTTGATTTCGGTATTGTGGGTACGCTCAGCGATGTGGACAAGCAATACCTGGCGCAAAACTTCCTCGCATTCTTCCGGCAAGACTACAAGCGTGTGGCTGAATTGCATGTGCAATCGGGTTGGGTGCCCAAGGGCACCCGAATCGACGAACTTGAGTCGGCGATTCGAGCCTGCATTGAACCTTTCTTTGGCAAGCCATTGAAGGAGATTTCGCTGGGACAGGCCTTGATGCGTCTGTTTCAAACCTCGCGCCGTTTTAATGTCGAAATTCAGCCTCAATTGGTGTTGTTGCAAAAGACCCTGCTGAATGTGGAAGGGCTTGGTCGCCAGCTTGATCCTGATCTGGATCTTTGGAAGACCGCCAAGCCGTACCTCGAGAACTGGATGCACCAGCAAATCGGTTTGAAAGGTTTTCAGTCCAGCCTGCAATGGGAGGCTGCCCAGTGGTCACAAATTTTGCCAGCCTTACCGCGACTATTGCACCAAACACTCACCCACTCAAATGGCCGGGTCGACGATCAAATTGAACAATTGGTGAAACAGCAAAAACGCCTGAATCGGGCCCTGTTCTGGATGGTGTTGATGCTGGCAGTGCTTTTTGGTGTGGTTGCACTTGATTTGTTGTGGCCCTTTTTAAGCGGCTATTCAGGCCCCAAAGGTCTGTTCTAGCCCTGCGCATGTTTCTTGCCTATAATCCGAAATCATTTTTTCTCTCTGGTGGGTTTTCAAGATGTTGCTTGCCTCCGTTGTAGCGTATTTGCTGGTTTCTTTACTCATTGGCCTGTATGTGGCCAGAAATGTAAGTAGTGCGGCGGATTACGCCGTGGCTGGCCGGCATCTTTCCCTGCCGATTGTGACTGCCACGGTTTTTGCCACCTGGTTTGGCTCGGAAACAGTGCTGGGCATTTCTTCCACCTTTGTGGAAGAGGGTTTGAGCGGCATTGTGGCAGATCCGTTCGGCGCATCCATGTGCCTGATTCTGGCTGGCTTGTTCATCGCACCGAAAATTTATCGCCTGAATTTGCTCACCTTGGGCGACTATTACCGCGTGCGTTACAACCGGGTAGTTGAAATTTTCTGCAGCGCCTGCATTGTGGTGTCTTATCTGGGTTGGGTGGCGGCGCAAATCAGTGCACTGGGATTGATCTTCAACGTGCTCAC